>CAZOPO010000038.1:0-1571 GCA_964581805.1 uncultured Candidatus Saccharibacteria bacterium | reverse complement strand
AAAGAGATAACATCTTTACCCATATCTCCTTCAAACTTAACTGCTTTCATTTCTATTAAATCAATAATTGCTTCAAATTGAGCTTCTTCACCAATTGGATACTGTATAGCAACAGCATTAGTAGTTAACTTGTCCCAAATTGATTGAAGACTTTTTTCAAAGGAAGCTCCCATTCTATCTAGTTTGTTTATAAAACAAATTCTCGGAACATTATATTTGTCCGCTTGTCTCCAAACTGTTTCTGATTGTGCTTCTACTCCAGCTACTCCATCAAAAACTACGACTGCTCCATCTAAAACTCTTAAACTTCTTTGTACTTCAGCTGTAAAGTCAATATGCCCTGGAGTATCAATCAAGTTTATTCTGTAACCATTTGATTTATCTTTTGCTAAGTAATCTCCTGGACACCAAAAACAAGTAGTAGCTGCTGAAGTAATTGTAATACCTCTTTCTCTTTCTTGGGCCATCCAGTCCATAGTAGCTTCTCCTTCATGAACTTCTCCAATCTTATAAGAAACTCCTGTGTAGAATAAAACTCTCTCACTCGTTGTAGTTTTACCTGCATCAATGTGGGCAATAATTCCGATATTTCTATATTTTTCTAATGGATACTGGCGGCTCATATATATTTAATACTATTATTATAATTACCAAGCAAAGTGAGCAAAGGCTCTGTTAGCCTCAGCCATCTTGTGGACGTTTTCTTTTTTCTTAACTGAATTACCTCTGTTCTCTGAAGCTTCGATTAATTCTTCAGCTAATTTAAATTTCATAGCTTTTCCTTTTTTGCTTCTTGAAGAAAGAATAATCCATTTCATTGCTAAACTTAATTTTCTGTTTCCTTTAACTTCCATAGGAACTTGGTATGTTGCTCCTCCTACTCTTTTAGGTTTAACTTCAAGAACTGGTGAAACATTTTGAATAGCAAGTTTAAAAACATCTAAAGGTTTCTTTTTAGTTTCTTTTTCAATTATCTCAAAACAACCATAAACTATTTTTTGAGCTATTGTTTTTTTCCCGTCAAGCATAATCTGATTAATAAACTTTGCAACGATAATATCGTTATACAAAGAATCGGGCATTATAATTTTCTTTTTAAATTTTAATCCTGTTGCCATATTTTTTTATTTAGCAGAACCTTTTTTAACTCCATAAGAACTTCTCTCTTTTTTTCTTCCTTCAACTCCAGCACAATCAAATCTTCCACGAACAACATGATATCTTACTCCTGGTAAATCTTTAACTTTTCCTCCTCTGATCATAACGATTGAGTGCTCTTGTAAATTATGTCCTTCTCCAGGAATGTATGCTGAAACTTCACTTCCATTACTTAATTTAACTCTGCAAACTTTTCTTAATGCTGAGTTAGGTTTTTTAGGTGTAGTTGTAAAAACTTTCAAACAAACTCCTTTTTTAAATGAAGAGTTATAATCCTTAGGTTTATTCTTAATTGGGTTAAAACCAAAACCAAGTGCAGGAGTTTTATCCTTAGACTTTAATGGCTTTCTATTTTTTCTAATCAATTGTCTTATTGTTGGCATATTTTAATTCTAAAATAAATTACAAGCGAA
>CAZOPO010000037.1:0-1593 GCA_964581805.1 uncultured Candidatus Saccharibacteria bacterium | reverse complement strand
TAAAAAAGCCCCCGTAGCTCAACGGATAGAGTAATGGTCTTCGGAACCAGTGATGCGAGTTCGATTCTTGCCGGGGGCACAATTCATCTTGATTTTTTATTAAAAAAAGGATATACTCCAAACATAAAATAATTTTGTCAATATGCAAAAAATAAAAACAAGGATATTCTTTGCTTCTCTATTCTTATTGTTTTTGTTTGTTTTTCCTGTTTTAGGTGAAGGACTTGTTCCTTGTGATGGATTTGATTGCACTTTTGATCAGCTACTTGGATTACCAGGAACGATTATTGACTTTGTTTTATTTCAATTAATCCCACCTCTTGCTGTTATCGGTTTTGTTTATGCTGGATTTATCATGATGACTTCAGATGGTAACTCTGGTAAATTCAACCAAGGAAAAACTGCCATGCTAGCAATTGTTGTTGGATTAATAATTGTTTATCTATCTTGGTCTTTAGTTAAGCTTTTTGTTGAGATACTAGGTGGACAATCATGGGTATTGCAGTTTTTTAAAGAATAAGCCCCGTTAGCTCAGTTGGTAGAGCAGGAAGCTCTTAACTTCAAGGTCGTGGGTTCGAGTCCCTCACGGGGCACAAGAAATAATAAAGAATAAAAAAATATGTTAACAACAAAAGAAAAAACAAAAATCGTTGAAAATTTCAAAACCAACGAAAAAGATACAGGTTCTGCAGAAGTTCAAATCGCTTTACTTTCTGAAGAAATACAAAAACTTTTAGAGCACTTAAAGAAACATAAAAAAGATGTTAGCTCAAAAAGGGGATTACTAAAGATGGTAAGCTCAAGAAGAAAATTATTAAAATTTTTAAAAAGAACTAACGAAGAATCTTACAACAAAATTACGAAGAAAGTAGGACTAGAAAAATAAAACATGAAAACAGAATCTTTTAAGCTAAAAATTGACAATAAAACATTAGAAGTAGAGTTTAATAATCTTGCTGAAAGAGCTAATAGTTCTGTTTTTGTAAAACTAGGGAATACTTGTCTTATGGCAACAGCTGTCATGAGCAATAAAAAAATCGAGGGAATCGATTTTTTTCCTTTAATGGTTGCTTATGAAGAAAGATATTATGCCATTGGAAAGATATTAGGATCTAGATTTACAAAAAGAGAAGGCAGACCAAGTGAACAATCTATCTTAACTTCAAGATTAATTGATCGAGCAATTAGACCACTATTTCCTAGCGAATTCCGCAGAGAAGTACAAGTTATTATTACTTGTTTATCATGGGACAAAGAAACTGATTTAGCTTCTCTAGGAATGATTGCCGCTTCAATTGTTCTAAATGTCTCTGATATTCCTTGGGCAGGACCAATTGCTCCTGTTAGAATTGGATCTACAGAAGGAAATTTAATCGTTTTTCCTACCTATAAGGAAAGAATAGAAGGGAACTTTGATCTATTACTATCAGGATTAAAATCAGAATCTAAAAAAGAAGTTTTAATCAATATGATTGAAGCCGGAATGAAAGAAGCAACAGAAGAAGAAGTAATGAAGGCTGTTGAATTATCTAAGAAATACCATGAAGATCTTTTGTCTTTCCAAGAAGAAATTAGAAATAAAGTAGGAAAAGA
>CAZOPO010000036.1:0-2489 GCA_964581805.1 uncultured Candidatus Saccharibacteria bacterium | reverse complement strand
TCATTTACAAGAGGAGAAGTTATTAAAAATGTAAAAGTTGCTCCTAAAGGTATTCCTGCTTCTAGAAATCCAATAAATAAAGGAATTGATGAGCAAGAACAAAAAGGAGTAATTGTTCCAAATAATGCTGCCAAGAAATAATCTAAACCATACCATTTCCTAGAAGCTAAAAAATCTTTTAATTTTTCTATCGGCAAATAGTATCTAACTATAGCCATTAAAAAATTAATCACTAATAGTAAAATTAATATTTTTAAAGAATCGTAGATAAAGAA
Source organism: uncultured Candidatus Saccharibacteria bacterium (assembly GCA_964581805.1). Classification (GTDB taxonomy): domain Bacteria; phylum Patescibacteriota; class Minisyncoccia; order Minisyncoccales; family Minisyncoccaceae; genus UBA2558. Next base: position 2,214 of record CAZOPO010000036.1, on the reverse strand, counting down.
ATTCAAAGATTCTCCTAGTCTAGAGCTAGGGTCTAAATTTAAAAGATTAAAAGAGAACCAGTTAGCAAATAATTGAAAAATATCCATATTTAACAATTACAATCACATTCAGAGTCTCCATTACTAACTTCTTCTTTTATTATCGCTTTTTTGATTTTATCCCTATCTTCTGTGCTTCCTTCAATTACAGGAAGATCGTTTACTAATAATACGGGGATAGACATTATTCCTAAGGAAACAATTTTAGTGATATCTGTGTTGTATTCAACTTTCAAATTAGGATCTATTTCTAAAGAAACTTCTTTTACTAATTCATAAAACTTTTTACAACCTGGACAGCCAGCTCCGATAACTTCTATTTTTTTATTCATATTATTTTAATATATTATCTAATAATTTATTATGCTTATTAATTTCCTTTTTATTGATTGAATAATGAATCCATCTTCCCTCTTTTTTAGCATTAATTAGTTTGAAATCTTTTAAAACTTTTAAATGATGAGAAACTAAATTTTGAGGTATTTGCAATTGTTCTAAGATGTGACAAACACAAACTTCTTTTTCTTTATTCAAAATACATAAAATCTTTAAACGATTTTCTTCTGATATTGTTTTTAAGAAATTAATTGTGTTCTCTATTTCTTTTTTATTGTTTTTGCAATAATTTGAATTCATAAATTAATATATCAATATATATTGATATATTATGATTAATTTCAATTATTGTCAAACGATATTTGTATAAAAAAACATTGAGGCAGCAACAGAATTTACTAATGCGTGAATAATTATTGGATAGAATAAGGAATTAGTTTTTTCAAGCATAAAAGAATTTACAAATCCTAATAAAAATACAAAAGGAATTATTGCTATATTAAAATGTAAAACACCAAATATTAAGCTACTTATGACGGCTGAGAATATAAAACCCCTATATTGTCTAATAAATTTAAATATTAATCCTCTAAAAATTAGTTCTTCTGTGATAGGGACTAATAATGATGTTAATATTTTAAATTGTAAAATATTTAACCATAAATTATCGCTTAATAACTCTTTACTTATAGAATCGTTTTTAATATTTAAAAAAATGCTTAATAATTCTGATAATTTTCCTCCAACAATGACAACAAAAATAAATAATAAAAGACTGATTAAAAACCATTTAAAGGAGATATTAGGGGTAAAAAATGAATAATTTTTGTTTCTTAAAAAATAAACAAATAAAAATAATGTAACAAGGAAGAATCCTGTATCAAAAATTATAGAAGAATATATAATATCTAAATTTAATATCTTAAGAAGAAAAAGAAGAATGGCTAAAAAAATAATGATAACAGAGAGAATTATAATCAATTCTTTCTTTGACCAATTACTATTAGATAAAATATTTTCTCCTGTTACTTTTTGCATACTTATTTTTAAATTAGAAATAATTGTTTACTGCAAATTTGAATTGTTCAATAAATAATTCTTTAAAGAAATATGCACTATTCTGTTCGTAAAATATTATAACCCCTTTTTTATATTCAGCTTCATTTATGCTCCTATAAGAAATTGGACAGATATTGTTTGCTAATAAAATAGCATTTCCTAATATTCTCGATGTTCTCTTGTTTCCGTCTTCAAAAGGTTGAATGTAAGATATTATTAAAATTAAAGCAAGAGCTTTTGAAAAAGGATCATTTAATAAGTTTATTTTATCTAAAGATAAATTTAAAATATTAATAATATTTTCTCTCCCCTTAATTGGTAAATATCTTGTTCCTGTTATTCTTACTGAATTATTTCTTATTCCTATTTCTACACCTAGTTCTCTTGTTAATAGTTCATGTATTTTTTCAATTTGGAATAAGTCTATTTTTTTAAAATCTTCTTTGTTATTAAAAATATAATCTACAGCATTTTTATGGTTTAATATCATAATTGCTTCTTCCTTGCTGTGCCCTAAAGCTTCTTTTCTTTCTTTAATTAATATCTCTGTATCTATTAAAGAATAGGTATTCCCTTCTATCTGAGAAGATTTCCAACTTAATTCTATTGTTAATCTTTCAATCTCTTTTTTGAAAGAAGTTTCACTCATGTTTTTTATTCTCTTTAGATAATCATTATTAATTTTCTCTAAATCACGTATTTCTTTTTCTGAAAAAAGACTAGGAAATTCTTTTATAATTTCATTATTAAATTCAGGATTTATATTTCTTTCATCTGGTC
>CAZOPO010000035.1:0-2578 GCA_964581805.1 uncultured Candidatus Saccharibacteria bacterium | reverse complement strand
GAAAATGTAACAAGTTCAACAGCAACTCTAAAAGGATTAATTACAAATAGTTCTTATAATAATATTTCCGTAAGATTTAATTGGGGAAGAGATTCACAATATATTAATAATACTCCATGGGTTTATAACAAAGGTAATGGAGATATAATTTCATATGCTATTTCCGGACTAGAAAAGGGTAAAGCATATAGTTATAGAGTAGAAGCTTCTAATGGTTCAAGAACTATTTATGGGGAAAATGTAACCTTTGTTACAAAACCAAATCCAGTAACAGGTTTAACTGCTCTTGCTTCTGGATCTAATAAGATTAATTTAACTTGGAATAGAGATAGTGATTCTTGCTACACCATGATTGTTAGGAAGACAGGAAGTTATCCTAGTCACGGAGCAGATGGAACAGTCATATATTACGGAAGCTCTAATAGTTATCTTGATCAGAATATTTCCAATAATGTTTGGTATTATTACAAGGCTTGGGCAGTAGGTTGTGATCAAGGATTAACTTCTTTCTCTGATAGTAGTCAATCAAGAGCATATACTATAACAGATACTCCTACTTATATTGCTCCAACTACAACAGTTATTTCTGGTGCTAATATAGATTTCTTTGCTAGAAATATAACAAAGAATCAAGTTTATTGGGGAAATATTATCGATGCTGATTTAGGAGATGTAATTGATTTCCAAATTGTTATTACTCCGACAGGAGAAAAATCTCTAAGTAATGTAAAAGTTGTTTCATCATTTGCTAACGGAATTGTTTCTGCAGATGATTACCAATCTTCTTTAAGTAAAGAAGTCAATGTAGGTAGTATTAAATTAGGAAATTCTGAAACAATTTCTTTTAGAGGTAAGATTACGGAAAATGGAAATATTATGAATCAATTAAATAGTATGGTTCAAGTTTCAGCAACAGGATTACCTACAATTGAAAAAGTTTCTACAATTAATATTTCACAAGGATTGAGTAACTTGGGTTCAATGATTGATATATTCAATATTGGATCATTAGGTTGGTTATTAATTCTTTTAATTATTATGATGCTAGTTCTAATTATGTATCTAGTAATTGATAGAAATAGAAAAAAAGAAGATTGTGAAGAAGTTAAAGTAGAAAAGAGTAGATATTTTAATATCAAGTAAAAAAAGCTCCCCGAAAGGGGAGTTTTTATTTGCTTAAATTTTCTACTCGAATAGCTTTTTTAATAAAGTCTTTATACTTTTCTAAATTAACATCAGTACTTAATTTGTATTCTTTAATCTCTGATCCTAGAGATAATTGATTTTCAGATTTGTATTTTCTTACTTCATCAATTGCTTCAATAGCTTTATCAAAATCAGAGATGTCTAAAAGATATTCTATTTTTTTTTCTTTAGGCCATTCTGAAATATGAATACTTTCTTTGCCTTCAAAAAGTTCTTCAGTAATGAAAGGAATTAGAGGGGCAAACATTTTTAAGATATCCTTAAAAACAAGATTTAAAGTATAAACGGCTCCTGCTTTAGAAAGAAGATCTTCACCATATAGTCGATATTTAACAAATTCTATATAGTAGTCAGCAAACTTCTTCATAAAGAACTCTTCTATTTCATTTTTTGCTTTAGCATAATAATAGTTTTCAAAATGTTCAGTTGTTTTTTTAATTGTTTCGTTTAACTCTTTTAGAATCCAATAGTCAGCATATTCTAATTGGTATTCTTTAGTTTCAACTTCATTCATTTTAATAAAACGAGAAACATTCCAAAGCTTATTAGTAATTTGTTTTCCTTTTTTAATCTCTTTAGGATTAAATCTTAAGTTCTGACCCAAGGAAGCTCCGGTTGCCCAGTATCTTATAGCATCTGCTCCGTACTCTTCAACTAGTTGATCAGAGGGAACATAATTACCTAATCTTTTACTAATCTTTTTTCCTTGTTCGTCTAGTCCATGACCAGAGACCATAATATTTTTGAAAGGAATTGTTTCAAAATGATAAAAACTTTTTACAATTGAATAAAAATCCCAAGTTCTTATAATTTCATGAGCATTTGGTCTTAGATCAACAGGGAAAAGTTTATCATTATTAATCATTTCTTTTAAAAGGAATGGCGTACAAGAAGACGTTGCCCAAGTATCCATAACATCTGTTTCTGGAATGAATTTAGTATTATTACAATGAGGACACTTATCAATGGGTGCATTGTTTGAATTAGGAATAACCGGTAAATCTTTTTCTTCAGGTAGAATTACTTGTCCGCAAGAAGAACAGTACCAAAAAGGAAAGGGAACTCCATAATATCTTTGTCTTGAAACGCACCAATCCCATTTTAATGATTTAATCCAAATTTCATAATTCTGAAACATTTGTTCAGGATGCCATTTAACTTTTTTACCCATCTCTATCCACTTATCTTTATTGTCAGCAATTTTAATAAACCATTGTTTACTTAATATTAATTCTACAGGAGTATCACATCTTTCGTGGACATTAACAGAATGTTTTATTTCTTCTTGCCTTAAAAGATATCCTTTTTCTTTTAAGTCTTTTAATATTTCTTCTCTAGCTTTTTCAATTTTTAGTCCTTGATATTTTCCTCC
>CAZOPO010000034.1:0-2921 GCA_964581805.1 uncultured Candidatus Saccharibacteria bacterium | reverse complement strand
CTTTCTTTTAGGGTTAAGAAAGACAAGATTTCAGAATCAATTGCCGAAAAAGAAAAAGTTAGGATATATGAATTTGATATTATCTACGAACTTTCTCAAAAAGTTAGAGATTTAATGGAAAGAAAGTTAGTTAAAGAAAAAGAAAGAGTTGATTTAGGTAGAGTTGAAGTTTTAGCAATATTTAGAACAGAAAAGAATAGACAAATAGTAGGAGGTAATGTGATTGATGGGGAAGTGCAAAAAAGCTCTATGTTAGAAATATTTAGAGAAGGAGAAAAAATAGGTTTCGGTAAAATCGTAGGATTACAATCAAATAAGAAAGATTTTGATGTTGTTAAAAAAGGAAAAGAAACAGGTATTTTATATCAAGGTTCAACAAGAATTAAAGAAGGTGATGAGTTGGTTATTTATAGAGAAGATTATATTAAAGAAGAACTATAATGTTTAGAGCAGAAAGAGTAAACAATATAATAAAGAAAGAGTTGGGGGCAATGATTCTAAAAGAAATAGATATTTTTCCGGGGATTCTTTTAACTATAACAAGAGTGCAATGTGCAACAAACTTTTTCCAGGCTAAAGTTTTTATATCCGTAATTCCTGATGAAAAATATGAAGAAGTAGTTTCTTTACTTAATAGACATATCTATGATTTACAGCAAATATTAAATAAGAAAATGAAGATGAGGCCAGTTCCTAGAATTGAATTTCATAAAGAAACAAAGACAGCTGAAGCTAGTAGAATTGAAGAGCTTTTAACAAGTATTGAAAAAAAAGAATAAAGTTGCTATTCTTGTCTTATGGCGTGGTGGCCAAGCAGTAAGGCAAGAGTCTGCAAAACTCTCATACGTGGGTGCAATTCCCACCCACGCCTCAAAAATAAATATATGCCTCGGTGCTGGAATTGGTATACAGGGCGGACTTAAAATCCGCTGGTCCTAGACCTTGAGGGTTCGAGTCCCTCCCGAGGCACAAATAAAAACACGCATTTGCGTGTTTTATATTTCTTGTATTTCGATATAGGCTTCTTTAATTCCAAAGTCTTTTGCTTCTTCTGTGGTCTCAAACCAGACATCTACCCAATAAGATCCTTTTCTAGTATTCATTCGATCTTCTACAACAAAAACTTTTTCTCCAAAATATTCGGGAATTTTAATTTCTGTTCCAAAGGGTAACATATTGTTTGCAACAATACCGTCTTTAACTTGGATTCCTGAAGCAGTAGTGAAAGGATCTTCATCTGTTTGCCAGACGGTTGAAGAGTAGGCAGTTAGAATAACTTTTACTACTTTTTTGTCTTCTTCTACTAATAAATCAGTACTTGATAGTATTTGATTTTCTTCCGGAACTATTTCTAAGTCTTTTTTGTCGATAATTAAACTTAAAGACAATAAAAAGAAAATAATAATTCCAGGGATAGCGATTAATTTTTTATTATGCATATTTAAATCCTGCATAGCAGGAGTAAACATATTGTTAACTATAATGTAATTTTTGTCAATAGTTTTGTCCTCATCAAAAAGTCTTGATTATATAAAATCTTTATGATATAAGGGATTTATATGGAAAATGAAACATTACAAAAACTAACAGACGCTGTCTCTATTCCTCGATCAGGGGATATTATTGACGGTAAAATTCTTGCTATCGAGAATTTATCAATGTATTTAGATATTGGTCCTAGAAAAACAGGAATAATATATGGAGCAGAATATCAGAACGCAAAAAATATTCTAAAAAATATTAAAATAGGGGATACAATTTCCGTGAAGGTTATTTCTAGTGAAAACGAAGAAGGATTTATTGAATTATCATTAAGAGAGGCTGAAAGGGAATTAGCATGGCAAACAATTAAGGAGAAGAAAGAAAAGAACGAAGAGTTTGAAGTAAAAATAGGAAAAGCAAACAAAGGAGGTTTAATTACTGAAGTTGCCGGTATTCCAGCATTTTTACCTACTTCTCAATTATCTCCTGAGAATTATCCTCGAGTCCCTGAAGGTGATAAATCAAAAATATTAAGAAAATTACAATCTTTCATCGGACAAGATATTAAAGTTAAGGTTTTGGATTTTGATGAAAAGAATGGCCAAGTTATTTTAACTGAAGAATCTAAAGAAAATGAAAACTTCCAGAGTGCAATGAAGACCTTGAAAGTAGGTGATGTTATTGAAGGAGTTGTTTCAGGTATTGTTAATTTTGGAGCCTTTGTTAAATTTAATATTCCAGGAGCTTCTGAAGACGATGCAGCGATTGAAGGATTAGTTCATATTTCTGAATTAGATTGGCAATTGATTGAAGACCCATCTCAAGTAATTGAAGTTGGACAAGAAGTAAAAGCTCAGGTTATAGATATTTCACAGGGAAGAGTTTCTCTATCATTAAAAAACTTAAAGAAAGATCCTTGGCAGAAGCTTGATTACAAAACAGGAGATGATATAAAAGGTTTAGTTACTAGATTTAATCCTTTTGGAGCTTTTGTTCAAGTAGTTGACGAAAAATCTGAAGATAAAGATTCAAAAATACAAGGATTAATTCATGTTTCAGAATTTGGTTCTGAAATAAAAATGAAAGAAAAAATAGAACTTGATAAAGTTTACGAATTTCAAATTTTGAGTTTTCAACCTCAAAGACATTGGATGTCTCTAAGAATAAAGTAAAAAGACTATGAAGAGTCCATTAAAAGGCCTCCTAAAAAATATCTCTTTAGTTATTTTGGTATTTTTAATGCTGGGATTTCTTTTTGGATTCTTAAATGTTCCTAGTGAGTCTATTCAAAACATCTCAATTACTCAACTAGCAGAAGATATTAATCAAGATAAAATAAAAGAGATTAAAGTTCTTCAAAATGATATTTCAATTGTTTACCTTGATGAGACAAAAGCCTCAAGTAAAAAAGAAGAAGGGGGGACTTTAAGTCAGGCCTT
>CAZOPO010000033.1:0-2962 GCA_964581805.1 uncultured Candidatus Saccharibacteria bacterium | reverse complement strand
AGTTAACATTAATTGTTAATTTTTCTGTTATTATAGCTAATGTTTGAAGTATTATTTATTTTTATCCTCGGTTTGATTATAGGGAGCTTTCTTAATTGTGCAGTTTATAGAATGCATAAAGGAGAAAGCTTCGTTTTGGGTAGATCATATTGTCCCAATTGCAAACATGAACTTAATTCAAAAGACTTAATTCCTTTATTAAGTTTTTTGTTCTTAAAAGGGAAGTGCAGGTATTGTAAAAAGAGTATTTCTATTCAATATCCTTTAGTGGAAATTTTAACAGCAATATTTTTCTCTTTTATTTTTATACAAATAGGTCTTACTTGGCAATTATTATTTTGGCTAATTTTAGCTTCTTTAATTATTGTTATTTTTATCTACGATATTAAATATTATATTATCCCTGATGGTGCAATTTTTTCAGCAATTGCTTTAACTTTTTTAATGCTTTTAGTTTCCTATTTTTTAGGATCTTTTAGTTTGGAAAGTCTTTTAACTTCATTAGCTTCAGCTCTAGGTTTAAGTTTATTCTTTTTTGCTATCTGGTTTTTTTCAAAAGGAATGGCAATGGGCTTTGGAGATGTTAAATTAGCTTTTTTTATTGGTTTAATTCTTGGCTGGCCTAATGTTATTGTAGGGACCTTTTTAGGATTTTTATTTGGTGCTATAATAGGGATAGTAATGATATTAATAAAAGGGAAGAATTTAAAGTCAGAACTTCCTTTTGCTCCCTTTTTAATTTTAGGAATGCTAACTACTTTCTTTTGGGGGAATATTATTATTAATTGGTACATATCATTATTAAAATGAATAATAAAGGTTTTACATTGATTGAGCTATTAGCGATTATTGCTATGGTATCAATATTGTCTTCATTAGTCTTTTTTGATTATAATGTTAGTAATAAATATTTTGCTCTAGAAAGATCGTCTCAAAAGATTGCTCAAGACATTAGAATTGCTCAACAAAAATCATTAATTGGCTTAGAGGGTAATTCAGGAACGAATGGTTATGGTGTTTATTTTAGTTTAAGTAGTAAAAATAATTATATTATTTACGAAAATAACAACAGCACCCCTTATTATGATTTCGGGGATACGATTTCTCAAACGATAGAGATAGAACAGGGAATAGAGATAGATAGTTTAAGTAGTAATGGAAATTATACGGATTCGATTAGTATTTCTTTTTTTCCTCCCGGACCGATAACCTATATACAGAATAATTTCTTAAACACAGAAGCTTTAATTTCTTTAACAGTTAGTGAAAGTGTTGGTAAAAAAAGAATTATTAGAATTAATAGTTCAGGAGCAAGTGAAATATTTGATCCATTCAATTTATGAATAAAAATAATAAAAATCAAAGAGGTTTTGGTCTAGTAGAAATGATTATCGCAATCGGTATCGTCGGAATTGGTATCGTCGGAACATTCTCAATGATCTCTAGATTTTCAGAACAATCTAAAATAGTTAGAGATAGTTTCGTTGCTTCTTATTTAGCTCAAGAGGGAATTGAAATAGTTAAAAATATTAGAGATACAAATATTTTAAATAGTAGAGATTGGGATAGTGGGATTGATTGTTCCGCTGGTTGTGAAGCAGACTTTGATGATAATTCTTTAAGTTCTTGGGTTAGCGGAAAATTTCTATATCTAGAAAACTCTACAGGAATGTATAAATATATTGATAGTCCAAGTACATCTGATATCAAAACTTATTATAAAAGAATGATAACAACTGTTAAAAGTGGCGATGAGATAGATATTATGATTACTATCTATTGGGAAGATAAATCAATAATGATAAGATCTAAAATATATAATTGGGGATTATGGAATCAAGCATAAACAAAACCAAAGCCTTTACTTTAGTGGAAACACTGGTTTCCATTACTCTTTTTGGTATGGTTTCTCTTATTCTAATTAATGTTTTTATGACTTCTATAAAAACACAAAGTAGAATTCTTTTTAGTCAGGAATTAATAGAGCAATCAAGCTATGCTTTAGAGTATATGGGAACTAAGATTAGGATGGCGATTGCTGATGATACAGGGGATTGTGTTGGGACTTCAAATGTTAGCTATGTAACAGGAGTTAATAGTATAACCTTTTTAGCTCATGATCCTGTTAATGATGAATACTTATGCAGAAAGTTCTTTTTAGAAAATCAAAGTATTAAAGAAATGGTTTCAACTGATAATACAGCAACTTTTGGTTCAAGTAGTGTTATAACCTCTCCTTCATTTGTTGTTGATAAACTAAACTTTGTTGCTACTCAGCCAGCTTATACTCAACCAAGAGTAACAATTATGATTGAAGCCTCAAAAATAGAACAAGATGGGGTTGCTACTTCTAAAATTACAGTTCAAACAACAATTTCCAAAAGAGAATTGCAGCTTAATTAAAATGAACATTGATAATTCTAAAACAGGATTCACTCTTTACATGATAGTAATTATGATAACAGTTCTTCTGGCAGTTGTTTTAGGATTATCAACCTCTATTATTGGAGGAATTAACTTAGTAATTACTTTAGGAGATTCAGTGAGATCTTTTTATGCCGCTGACGCAGGAGTAGAAAAGGCTTTGTATAATATAAGTAATGGTAATTGCGATAGTTTTACGGGAGATTTTGGCAGTAATTATGCTGGTAACTATAGTGTAACAATTCAATATCTTAATACCTGTACTTCCGGAGGAACGGTAGTTGTTTCTACAGGAAGATATAATAATGCAACAAAAAGAATAGAAGCTTCTTATTAAAATGAATATTAAAAATAATCAAAAGGGCGTTGTCCTATATATGACTGTAGTAATGATGTCGATTCTTTTGTCAGTTATTTTGGGATTATCAACTTCTATTATTGGTGGATTACAATTGATTGTTATGATAGAAGACTCTATTAAATCTTTTTATGCTGCTGATGCAGGAATAGAAAAGGCTTTGTATAATATTAATAGTGG
>CAZOPO010000032.1:0-3026 GCA_964581805.1 uncultured Candidatus Saccharibacteria bacterium | reverse complement strand
TTCCTTTTTCATCTCCTTCTTTCATAACCATTTTTCCACCATCACAATTTGCTTCATCGCAAATTAAATAAAATTCTTTAGTGTTTTCGTCATAACCAATTTTTGATGTTGGAAGAAGTTTCAAACTTCTAGAAGTATTACATTTTGGACAAATTCTTCTCCATTTTATTCTCTCATTAATAATGTTCATTGGAACATCTATTAAAACAAAAACATCTGGGTCATCTCTGTACTCAACCAAATCTCTAAAAAATAAGGAAAATCCAACTTGGTCTAGATTTCTTGGGAAGCCATCAAGTAAGATAACCTTTCCTTTTCTTTTTGAAATTTCTCTTTTAACAAGAGTAAGAATAACTTCATCAGGCAATAAGCTTTTTGTATCTCTATTTTCTAAGCTCTTAACAATATCTTCTAAAGCGATAAAACCTCTATAATTTTTTTGTAAAAAAGATACTAATTCTTCTTTTCTTTCTGGATCTTGAATTTCTTCATCAATCGCTCTAACCATATCTCCAACAGATAAGTGTTCTATTTTATCTCCACCAATAACTTCAGAAAACATTTTAGAATAAGTTCCTTTTCCTGAATTCTTTTTGCCAAGCAAGTAAGCAATAAAAGTATTGTTTTTTAAATACTCCCTTAATTTTTCTATTTCTGGACCACATTTTAAATTAAAATATTCCTCTCTTTCTTTTGGATCTGATAAATTAAATTTTCTATCATCTCCCATTTTAGTTTTTTCGATTGGAAAATCCATATGCTTTTATTTTTTATTTATTATTTTATATTTTATACCATCGGAGATTATTTCAATATCTCCATCTAAATCATTTCTTAATACTTTAATACCAAAATTTGATAGTCGTGTCAAAACTTCATCTGTAGGATGACCATAGGAATTTTTACCAACCTGAATAACTGCTAATAAAGGACTAACTTTCTTGATAAACTCTTCAGAAGAAGAATATTTTGATCCATGATGAGGAATTTTTATAATATCTGATTGAATATCTTGACTAATTATTTCCTTTTCTACTTTACTTGAAATATCTCCTGTAAAGAGAAAAGAATTATCTCTATATGAAAGTTTTGTAATTACTGATGAGTCATTGGTGTTGGTAATTTCACCATTAACTTTAATGATTTTTAAATAAACATCGTTCAAAATTATTTGATCTAAAGAATTAGAAATATAAATATTAGCATTTTCTTTTTCAATCATTTCTTTCCATATTTTACTCTTTTCACTCTCTTTATATTCTCCTGACCATAATATATTTTCTACAATATAATTATCTAAAACTTCAAAAAGACCACTAACATGATCACTCTCTAAATGGGTAAGGATAATTAAATCAATTGTTTTGTCCCAAAAAGGCATGAAGGAAGATAATTTGTTCGCTATATCCGAAGAAAAAGGACCTCCATCAATTAATATTTGATGTTTATTGGGTGTCTCTATAAAAATAGAGTCTCCCTGTCCAACATCAAAAAAAATCACCCTAAGATCGGGCGAAGAAAATGAAAAAATATATAATAAAATATTAATCAATATCAAAGAAAAAATAAATAAATATTTTTTATTCTTCATTGAGTCTTTTGATTAATTCATCAGAATCAATTCCATAATTATCACAAACATATCCAATTTCTAAACTTTCAATTTCGTCTTTCATGTGAGGACAAAAAAGACAAGGAAAATCAAACTCCTCTAAAATTCTTACTAAATGCTCTTCTGACATTACTTTTGATAATTTTGTTTTTTTAGTAATTTTCATGAATGACAACTTTCTCTTTTAATAATTAAATTATGTTTTTTCTCTAAATCTTCAGAAATCTTTATATCATTTTTCAAATAATAATCATATACTGCTTCTGACAAAGCATCTATCGCTAGGACAGAACAATGAATTTTTATTGGAGGAAGACCCCCTAAACTATCAATAACATCTTGTTTGGTTATTTTTAAAGCCTCTTCAATTGTTTTTTTCTTGGCTAAGTCAGTAACAATACTACTTGTAGCAATTGCCGCAACACAACCAAAAGTTTCAAATTTGATATCTTTGATTGTTTTGTCTTTTCCTACTTTAATATAGACCTGCATTTCATCACCACAAACCATATTGCCAACTCTTCCTAATCCATCAGGATCTTTAATTTTTCCGTAATTATGTGGGCTTTTAAAATGCTTTAAAACTTCTTTTGTATAAAATCCATTGTTCATTTTTTGTGAGGTGAAATTTTTCTTAATTTATTTATTATCTCTGGTAAAACTTTTAATAAGTAATCAACGTCTTTGTCTTTTGTCATTCTTCCTAGACTTATTCTTATTGATCCATGAGCTTCTTCGTGCTTTAAACCCATTGATAATAAAACATGAGAAGGTTCTAGCTTAGGAGAAGAGCAAGCAGAAGCGGTAGAAATAGCAATACCATTAGAATCCAATAAAAACAAGATTGACTCTCCTTCTATAAAAGAAAATCTCATATTAATATTATTAGAAATTCTTTTTGTAGGATGTCCATTCAAATAACTATTAGGAACTTCTTTTAAGATTGTATTTATTATTTTATCTCTTAAAATAGTTAACCTTTCTCCTTCTTTTTCCATTTCTTTAAGACAAATTTCTGTTGCCTTACTAAATCCCACTATCGCTGGAATATTAATCGTTGAAGATCTCATTCCTGATTCTTGTCCTCCTCCGTGAAGTAATGGTTCAATTTTAACTCCTTCCCTGACAAATAATAATGCTGCTCCTTTTGGTCCATATACTTTTTGAGAGGAAGCTGTTAATAAATCGATATTCATTTTCTTAACATCAATTGGAATCTTACCGAAACTTTGAGAAGCATCTGTATGGAAATACACATTTTTTTCTCTACAAATTTTTCCAATTTTTTGAATTGGTTCAATTGATCCCACTTCATTATTAACATGCATTACAGAAACTAATATTGTCTCTTTTTTAATCCTCTTTTCTACCTGAGAAGGATCAACTAGGCCATATTTATCAACTGGTATTTTTT
>CAZOPO010000031.1:0-3143 GCA_964581805.1 uncultured Candidatus Saccharibacteria bacterium | reverse complement strand
TGAATACTGGTGTTTTACCAGTAAATACTGGTGAATGAATAGTGGTGAATTAACACTAAATAGTGGTAAAATAGTGTTCTTAAAATACGGATGTTTTATCCGTTAATACGGTATCTATTTCTCAAAGACTTCAGTAAGCTGAATTGTTTTGATTATTGGGTTTAAGTGAGAGTTGGTTAGAAGTAGTGGTCTGACAAAGTTTAATATGTCTTTAAAGAGAATAATCTCAACTCCTAACTTCTTGGAACTTTTAATAAAATCTTCTGTAACATTTTCGTTGCCTTTCATAACCTTACCTACAACTAGCTTTTTATCATATTTAGATCCAATTCTTTTCTTTACTTCTTCTTCAACATCCTTAAACTTTCTTTCATAAAAGTCTTGGGCTAATTCTTCGGCATTGAATTTATAATTAGCCATTCTTACTGAGACAGAAACTTCTATATGACTTTTATTTCCTTGTTCATCTATTGATAAAATATCTATCTCTTTGTTGTGAGGTAATCTAATTGAGGATTGATAGTAGTATCCTTTGTTCTGTAGCCAAAATTTAACTATTTCTTCTGCTGGGTTCATAAATATTTTATTTCTTGGCTAAAAGCATAAAACTCCTAGCCAGCGACCCCCTAAGGGATCTATGCAAGTTTCCCTGCACAGCCTCAACAGCACTCTGACTAAGAGTTTTCTACTGTTGAGGACTTATTGCCATGCCAGTAATTGCTTACTGGTTTAGGCACTCATTTATTAAATTGTATTTAAATAATAACATTTTGAGCATATTCTCTCAATAGCTAAAATATTGTTGTATTTATGTGTTTTAATGTGTAAAATTAAGGTAATGAAAGATAATAATCTAACATCGCAACAGATTAAAAAAATTAATTTTCTTCTTTCTTTAATTAAAGAGCAATTTAATCTATCTATTAAAAATAGTAATCCTGTTGCTGTAATTGTTCCTTTTTCTAATCTTGAAAAAGGAGGATTATCATTTGCAGAAGCAAAGCATCTACTTTTATTTTTAAATAGAGAAATAAATAATGAAGAAACAGATATAAGTATATTAAACGGAACACTCTTTAGACAAGATGAAGAAATTATAGGAGATTGGTTAGGTAGTCCTGCTAATATTTATGGGGTTGATATTGAAGATGAAAAAGATTCTTTAATTTTGTATGTTTATAATTTTAATTTATTTTTAGAAAAGGTTAAGTCTATTTTAAAAGATAAAATGGGGTGTGAGATTTTAACTAATATAAAGTCTATAGATATACTAGAAGACAAAACTGAGTATAAGAAAGTGACACTTTATATTAATAAAGATTATTCCAACTCAATTGAATTAAATCGTGGTAAATACTCAGAGCAAATTTATAATCTAGCTAAAGATAAAGAAATAAATTACAGCAAGGGTCTTTATAGTTATTTCAATTCTAATAAAGATAATCCTTTATATAAAAAATATGGCTTTTTACCTTCTGTTATTCTTAAAAAAGAAGATAATTATATAGTTCCAAATATAGATATATCCATCATAAGTCAGAAAAAATTAACTCAACTTCTTAACAATTCTTAATAAAACTTAATATTGTGGAAAACTTTTAAACCTTAAAAACAACAAGGTTTTTTATTTGTATCTTAATTTAAATTGAGAATTTTTTAAGCCTTTTTATTTTCTTACCATGTATGCATGGAATTGACAGGAATAGAAAAAATAAAAATGCTTTTAAGAAACATTCACCCAGAATGCTCAGAGAAAGAACTTGAAACAATGGCTACTAACCTTTGGGAAGTTTCTTTGTTCTTGGTAAGACTTCAAATTAAAAATGATATAGAAAAAGTTGATGGGAAAATTATAAATATAACTCCTAAATGTAATTCTCCTTAGAGTTAAGCTACTGGAACACTCTAAAACACATAAAATTGTGTTTTAAAACATTGAAAATGTCCTGAGTTGAGGATTCTAACATTTGATAAAGATTCAACACAAAGGACAACATTATACAAATTAATTGCTGATTAGAATTATTTACTGAAATTTTGAGAATTTCAGAATAAGAGTTTTAATAAAGCTAGAATAAAAAATTTATGAAGAAGAAAATAACAATTGATAAGCCTCACAATGACATAATCTATGTCCGTGTGAGTTCCAAAGAGCAAGTCCTGGGATTCAGTCTTGATAGTCAGGAAAAAGTTTGTAGAGACTTCTCTAAGAAATGTGAGCATGAAGTATTGATGGTATTCAGAGAAGAAGGTGAAAGTGCTAAGACAGCTGACAGAACAGAATTACAAAAGATGTTAAGGTTCTGTGAGACTAACAAAAGACAAGTTGATAGAGTTGTAGTTTATAAGGTTGATAGATTTTCTCGTGATACAGCAGATTATCTTGCATTGAGGGCTTGTCTTAATAGACTTGGTATAAAATTAGTTTCTGCAACTGAATCATTTGATAATACACCAGCAGGAAAATTGAATGAGACAATCCTTTCTGCTTTTGCTCAGTTTGATAATGATGTCAGGTCTCAGAGAACAATTGAAGGAATGAAAGCTAGATGTTTGAAAGGATATTATGTTGCCATAGCTCCTTGGGGTTATATGAACACAAAAGATAATACAGGGACTAAAATTATAGCTCCACACCCAGAGAAAGCTCCCGTTGTTAAAATGATGTTTCAAGCCTATGCCACTGGAAAATACAGCTTTAAAGATATTGCAAAGATGGTAAATAAATCAGGGACTAAAAGTCGTAATGGGGTTAAATTTACTAAACAACTTGTTTCTAAAATTATTAAGAATCCAGTTCATTACGGAAGAGTTATTGTTCCTAAATGGAATATTGATGTTCAAGGAAATCATGAGCCTATTGTCTCAAAGGAATTATTTGATGAAGCTAACTCTGGCAAGAGATCTTCCAAGAGTAATAAACTAGCCCGCAATAGAGATAGCCCTGACTATCCTTTGCGTGGAATACGATGCAGTGGTTGTGGCAAAAGTATTTCAGGTGGAAAATCTAGAAGTAAGACAGGAAAGTATTATCAATACTATGCCTGTTTTTGTCTTGAATGTAAAAAGAGAACTGCTATAAAGAAAAAAGATTTAGAAGATGATTTTACAGATTTTCTTCTAAAGCTAACTCCAAGTTTTAA
>CAZOPO010000030.1:0-3189 GCA_964581805.1 uncultured Candidatus Saccharibacteria bacterium | reverse complement strand
TCAGAAATAATTGCCAAAAGAAGGTGCAAAGCATCAATGTGTTGTTGCCCCATTTCTCTAGCTATATTTTGCGCCATCATTATTGTTTTCTGAGCTTTGTTTGTAAAATTTATACCTTCCATATTTTTTATTTTTTAACACTTATACAATCTAATTTTAGCTTAAAAAATGATTGTTTTCAACTTTTTAATCGCTTCTGACCTCATAAACTTAGATTGCTTTTCTTCAGAAGTAAGTTCAGCAAAAGTTTTCTCATATCCTTCAGGAATAAAGATTGCATCCCAGCCAAAACCATTACTACCTCTAGGACTTAAAGCAATTGAACCTTTTGCTTCCCCTTTGATTAATTTCATCTCTTTACCATCATAAAAAGCAATTGCCGTTACTGCTTTAGCCTTTCTATTTTCTTTAATAAGTCCACAAATTTGTTCAAGACTTAGACTTTTAACAAAGAACTTAATAAAAGCTCCTGGTAATCCATTTAATTCCTCAAAATACAATCCGGTATCTTCGGCAATAACTGGCTTTTTTAATATTTGATAAGCCTTAAAAGCTTTGTCCAAAGCCACTTCTGAAACATCAAGAGATTGTATTTCTTCCAAATTTAAATCTACATTCTCTAATTTAGAATTAAGAATGTATTCAAATTCTTTTAATTTATTTAAATTTCCTGTTACTAATATCATATGCGGAGGAGACAGGACTCGAACCTGCAAGCCCTTGCGGGCGCACGCTTTCCAAGCGTGTTCCTTACCATTCGGAGCACCCCTCCTAGATTTTCATTCCTCTTAAGTTGGCGATCCTTTCTTCAACGGGAGGATGAGTTAAGAATAATTTAGAAAACCAACTTTTACTTTCTTTACCTCTTAAGGGAGAAGAAATAAAAAGATGGGCATTAGAATTATTAGCTGTTCTGATGGGAGTAGAGTCACTTGATATCTTTTCTAGGGCACTCGCTAAACCTTCAGGATATCTAGTCAACAAAGCACCTGAGGCGTCAGCCAAGAACTCTCTTTTTCGAGAAATTGATAATTGAATTAAGCTAGCAGCAATAGGAGCTAAAACTGCAGCAATAATTCCTAAAACGATCATTATTCCGTTATTTTTGTTATCCCTATCCCCTGAATAAAAACTAATTCTTATAAAGAAATCGGAAACAATAGTAATAATTCCCACTAAAACAACTACGGCTGTCTGTAAAAGGATATCTTTGTTTCTAATGTGAGAAATTTCATGAGCAATAACTCCTTCAATCTCATTTCTTTCTAGTTTACCTAAAAGTCCTTTAGTTACAGCAATAACAGCATGTTTTTCATCTCTACCTGTAGCAAAGGCGTTAGGTTGTGATTCATTTAAAAGAAATACTTTAGGCATAGGAATACCAGAAGCAATAGAAAGATTCTCTACTATTCGATATAATTCAGGACTATCTTCTTTTTTAATTGGCTCCGCATGAGTTGAAGCTAAAATAATTTTGTCAGAAAACCAATAAGAAGAAACACTTGTAGAAATACTTACAATAACAGCCAAATAAAGAATTAAACTACTATCTAGTAAATAACTAAAAAGCCATCCCAAAAGGATAATAAAAACCAAGAAAAAAGTGATTAGAATCCAGGTCTTTCTGGTATTAGAATCAGCTATATTATACAAGGTAGCCATATTGTTTTAATCAAGCCCTCTTCTTTTTTTGTCTCTCTCTGAAAGCTTGTTAAATTTTCTATTTAGCTTCTTTTTTTGTTTAAGTATGCACTTAGAAAGGTTTTTCATATTTTTAAAAATTTACTTTTGGTGTTTCTTTTTCTTCTTCCTCAATGGTAAAGAAGTCTGATAATTTGAAATTGAACATTTGAGCAATAACATTAGAAGGAAAAACTTCCAATCTAGTATTAAAGTCTTTAACGTTACTGTTATAGAATCTTCTAGCTGCTTGAATCTTATTCTCTGTATCGGATAATTCTGTTTGTAATTCTAAGAAATTAGTTGAAGCTTTTAATTCAGGATAATTTTCTGATAAAGCGAAAAGGCTTTTTAATGTTCCTGAAAGAGCATTTTCTGCTTCCCCCTTTTCTTTTAAGCCATTAGCTGACATGGCTAAGTTTCTAGCCTGAATAACTCTTTCAAAAGTTTCTTTTTCGTGAGAAGCATAACCTTTAACTGTTTCTACTAGATTAGGAATCAAGTCGTATCTTCTTTTTAATTGAATATCTATATCAGACCAAGCTTCTTTTACTCTATTTCTTAAAACTATTAAACCATTATATATTAAAACAGTATATAATAGAATTACCAATAATAGACCTAAAATTAATATTAATTCTGTTGCCATATGTTTTATTGTTATTATTACTTACTCTTCTAATATGACATTAAAATGCTTATTTTTCAAGTTTTTTAGAGATAATGCTGATCATTTTAGAAACAAATTTTAAAGCAATAATTGATTTTAAAAAAGCTGATTTTTTAATCTCTAAAATTAAATCAGTTGTTTGATTCTTTAATCTTCTAAAAATTAAAAAATTAAAGAGAATAAAGACTAAAAAGATTAAAATTATTATTAAAGTCATCATATATTATTTACACTCTCCCTCATGTTTAATATTAACTCCTGAAATATTAGCATAACAAGAATTGGAATAAGTCTTATTGTCTTCTCCACAGACAGGAGAATACAGAGCAATACAGGAACGACATTCTCCTTGAGAAAGTGAGCAATCATTAGGATAAGTTACAATTTTACATTCTCCAACATGACTAACATTTACGTGAGAAGCTTTAGCATAACAAGAATTGGAATAAGTCTTGTTATCTTCCCCACAGACAGGAGAATAAATATCATTGCAAACTACTTCTTTTTCTTCAATCATTTCTGAAATAATTTGAATAATTAACTTTATTAGATCTGACCAGCCACATTGTTTAAGATTTTCTACACTACAAGTATCTTCACTAGAAGCTAGGGCAGGATTAGGAGAAAAGAAAATTAAACTAGAAAAGATAACGAGAAATAAAATCTTTTTCATAATAAATATTATATTCTTATATCTTAAGAATAATTTACTTATTGCTATTAGTCAATTAAAGCTTACAAACATCAGCATCATTTAGAATCTCCTTAACATCTTCAGGACTCAAGAAAGACAAAAGAATAGAGATACATTTTTTAGCTAAACTGCTAACATTATTTTC
>CAZOPO010000029.1:0-3525 GCA_964581805.1 uncultured Candidatus Saccharibacteria bacterium | reverse complement strand
CTTTTGAAGAAGGTGAAATAAATTAATAGTATTGACTTTTTTAAAATAAGTGTAATAATTTAATTACAAATAGTGCCATATTTGTAATTAATAAAATACACAATAAAATGAAAAAAAGGTTACTTTTTGATGAAATTAGTAAACAGATCAATCATAAAAACGCTATAGTCATTGTTGGTTCAAGACAAGTAGGAAAAACTACTTTGATGAAACAGGTTTTTGATGAAATTGAAAGTCGCTCAAAGTTGTGGTTTGATTTTGATAATCCATTAGATCAAAAGATATTTGAAGACATTGATTACAAAAATATTTACGAAAGGATATTAAAGATGGTTAATAAC
The DNA here is from genome assembly GCA_964581805.1 of uncultured Candidatus Saccharibacteria bacterium. Lineage (GTDB taxonomy): Bacteria > Patescibacteriota > Minisyncoccia > Minisyncoccales > Minisyncoccaceae > UBA2558. The sequence goes on along the minus strand of CAZOPO010000029.1, from coordinate 3,184 downwards.
AATAAAGAAAGGCTGTTTATTTTTATTGATGAAATTCAGAATTATCCAGAAATTACGAAAATTATTAAATATTTTATAGACTATTATGGAGTTAAATTTATTGTAACTGGATCGTCTAGTTTTTATTTAAAAAATCTCTTTCCTGAGTCATTAAGTGGTAGAAAATTTTTATACCAATTATCACCTCTAAGTTTTAGAGAGTATCTTTATTTTAGAGATAAAATAGCGAGAGCTGATGCTATAATTAGTGATATTAATAATGTTATTAAAAATTATGACTATCTTTTGTGTAAAAAATTAGAAAGTGATTATGAAGAGTATCTTAAATTCGGAGGATTTCCTGAGGTGGTGCTTATTGATGACAATGAAACGAAAAAACAGATACTTAGAAATATATTTGCTTCTTTTTTTGAAAAAGATATTCAAATTATAGCTGATTATAAAAATATTAGAGAGTTGAGAGATTTAATATTATTATTAGTCCCAAGGGTTGGTTCATTAATAGATGTAACGAGAATAAGTAGTGAGTTAGGAATTTCACGAGTTAAAATATACTCCTATCTTGAATTTTTAGAAAAGACATTCATGATAAAATTAATTTCTAAGTTTTCAAAAGGAATTGATAGGTCGGTCGCAGGAGGTAAGAAAATATATTTTAACGATACAGGAATACTAAATGCCATTGGCTATGTAAATGATTCTCAGCTTTTTGAAAATGCTGTTGTTAACCAACTTGCTCCTTTTGGGGAATTATCTTTTTATAATAAGAAAAATAAAGCGGAAATAAATGTAATTTTGAACAAGAAGATATCTTTTGAGATAAAGATAGCTGGAATTGAAAAAGATTATGAAAAGCTTAGTCAACTATCACAATCACTGGGAATAAAAGATTTTTATATTATTTCTAAAAAAAATAATAAAAGTGGATTTATTTCAGCATCATTGTTTTAGATAATAATTTTAAGGGGTTTCTCAACATGAAGCCTATCATAAGCTCTTGCAATTTTTAGAGTATATGTTAATATTTTAACTGAAAGGGTACTTAAAAGACCTTTCTAGTTAAAAAATGAATAAAAAACCATCTAAAGGAGAATATTTGGAGACATTATTAAGGTCCAAACAAACAATCTTTTCTATAAAAGACATTTCTTTGTTATGGAAAGAAGGAGATAGAAAGGTTATTACTAATAGATTAAAGAAGTATTTTAAGGCGGGTAAGTTGATTAAGGTTTATAGGGGATTATATGCAAAGGATGAGAATTATAATCAATTTGAGTTGGTGAATCACATCTATACGCCATCATACATTAGTTTCGAAACCGTATTAACAAGGAGTGGTATTAATTTTCAATATTATGGCAATATTTTTGTTGCTTCATATGTAAATCGTGAAATAGTTGCTGATAATCAAAGAATAACATTTGTTAGAATAAAAGATTATGTTTTAAGTAATTCTTTGGGAATAGATCATCGTGATGGTTATGCAATCGCAAGCCCAGAAAGAGCTTTTTTAGATCGTTTATATATTAATAGAAAATATTATTTTGATAATTTATCAACATTAAACTGGGATAAAGTTTTTAAGATTTTGCCGATATATAATAATAAGCGATTAGAAAAAGAAGTTAATAAATATTTTAATAAGAAAGAAGAAAAATAATATGACATTAGAATATTCAAAGCATCAAAACATTTTATTACAAATATTAAAAGATATTTATTCTGATACATCTATTGCTCATTGTTTAGGGTTTAAAGGGGGAACAGCGGCAATGCTTTTTTATGACTTGCCAAGAAAGTCCGTTGATTTAGATTTTGATTCATTAGATGAAGCAAAAGAAAATGATGTTTTTGATAGAATAAACAAAATTGCCGGGGAATATGGAAAAATAACCAGTTCTTATATGCAGAATTCTACTTTAAAGAATGTTATTTCTTATAACTCTAAAGCTCAAAATATAAAAATTGAAGTAAATCGTAGACAATTTGGTTCTAAGTATGAATTAAAAACATTTCTTGGAGTCTCTATGCAGGTTATGGTAAGAGAAGATATGTTTGCTCATAAATTAATGGCAATGTATGAAAGAATTGGCAAGACTAGCAGAGATATTTTTGATGTTTGGTATTTTGCTAAGAATGATTGGCCTATAAATAAAGAAATAGTAGAAAGTAGGTCCCAAATGGAATATAGCAAATTATTAGAAAAGTGTATTGAAAAATTAGAAAATATGGACAACAAACATATATTAGATGGCCTTGGGGAATTGCTTAACGAATCTCAAAAGGACTCTGTAAGAGCCAAATTAAGAAACGATGCAATTTTTTTCTTAAAGTTAATGCTTAATAATCTTAAAATCAAATAATTGATTATACTGGAGGGGACTTTTTAATGGAGTCTACAAGGTGCTTTTGAAGAAGGTGAAATAAGGAATATTGACAATTATCTATATCCCATTATAATGGAAATATAGCTAATATAATGGAATTATGAAAGATTTAAACAAACACATTTTTTTTACTATTGAACAAAAATTATTAGATTTTTTGTTGATTAATACTGATAAACAATATACGGAAAAAGAAATTAGTAATTTAACGGGGATGAAAAAATCATCTATTAATTTAGCCCTACATTCATTGGCTGAATCTGGTTTTGTTACTAGAAAAAAAATAGGTCGTACTTCATTGTATGGCGTGAGTTCAGATCACATAATTGTTAAAGAATTGAAAATATTACAAAATCTATTATTAATATATCCATTGATCGAAAAATTAAAACTAGAAAGTCAAAAGATAATTCTCTTCGGTTCAAGTGCTAAAGGAACTAATACTGCTGAAAGTGATATAGATATTTTTATTCAAGCAAACGATATTAAAGAAATAAGAAGAATAATTGATTCTTCTCAATTAAAAAGTAAGATTCAATTAATAGCAAAAACACCAAAAGAAATGTTAATCATAAATAATCAAAAACCACTATTTTTTCAAGAAATAGAAAAAGGGAAATTAATTTGGGAAAACTATGGAAAATAGTGAGTTTCAAAGATGTGAAGAACGAAACAAAATTGTAAAGCTAGAAAAATCTGAGACCTTGGTGCCCAAAGAAATTGAATTGGCAGATAATGATTTGAATTTTTCAAAAGAAAGCTTTTTAGATAATAATTATAAATGGTCAATTATTCAA
>CAZOPO010000028.1:0-3593 GCA_964581805.1 uncultured Candidatus Saccharibacteria bacterium | reverse complement strand
TCATCATCAACAATGAAAGATAAACTACTAATATCGTTAGCACCTTTTACGGTTGAATTAGATATAATAGAACCAATTTTAGATAAATCTCTTATTTTAATAGTAGCTGATTGACTAACTTCATAACCAGCTAAAATCCTTTTACCTGTATCATTATTCCATTCATATCTTGGATTAATATTATATCCTGTTGTTTTAATATCTCTACTTTCTACTCCTTCACTTTTTATATATTCTATAACGTTATTCATTTTTGTACTGTTTTCTTCACTAGCAACAGAAACATCTCTATTTTCTGTTTGAACAGAAATAGTTATTGAAGCAATATCAGGAGTAACGTAAACTTCTCCTGTTCCAGAAACAGAAATTAAATCTTGATTTGTTCCTGTTTTTTCATTTATTGAAACAGCAACAAAAGCAATTACAACGATCATTAAAACGAAACTAAGAAATTGAAAAAATTTATTTTCTAATATTTGCATATTTTTATTATTAATTATTATTTATTTCTGAATGGACAAGAACATCATTTCTAGTATCAAAATAAAATAATGTTTTTGTTTTTTGTTCGACCATTTCGTATACTTTAACATCTTGACCAGCCCATTCAACTGAACCAAGATTATTAACATTAGTATTTCTTTTTAGGCTATCTACCATACTATCATTATTAAACAGGGGAACTGCAAAAGAGAACATCATTATTATTAAAGAAAAAGAAAGAGAAGAAAAAACTAATCTCCAATCCCAATATTCTTTTTCCTTAGTAAAGTAATCTCTATTTAATAATAAGTTCTTTAAATCTTCTTTGTGATTTCCAAAGTTTATATTATTGCACTTATTCTCTTTTAATAATCTTTCAATTTCCATAATTTATAAAATTATTAGCATCTTTTTTAAGGACTTCTTCTAATTCCTTAATTGCTCTTTGACAATAAACTCTCACTGTTGATTCATTTTTATTTAAAATTTGTGATATTTCATTATAAGGCATTTCTTCAAAATATCTTAAATGAATAATGTCTCCGTATATTGGTTTTAATTGTCTAATCGCTTTATTCAAAATTAAAAAATGCTTTTCATTGTCTATCGTTTTTTCAATTTCATTAGAGGCCTTACTATCGTCTCCTAAACTAAAGAATACTTTTGGATCATCTATAATTAATTTATATCTTTTCTGCTTTCTAAAATATTGATTAATTTCGTTAGTAGCTATTTTAAATATCCAACCATCAAAACTATAATCTCCATTCTTCCATTTAAAGCTCTCTATATTATCCAAAGCTTTTAAAAAAACGTTTGAAGTTATATCTTTACTATATTCAACATCAAGAGTTCTTCTAAAAACATATTTCGTAATCTTATCGTAATAAAAATCAAATAACTTACTAAAAGCATCTTTGTCTTGGTTTTGCGATCTTAAAACTAAATCTTTTATTTCACTCATCTCCATCACTATATATAATACACTAAAATCTTTTTTGTTACATTATATTGAAAAAAGCGGTAAATTATAATAATATTCATTTGTATTGCGAGATTAGTATAGTGGTAATACATTTGCTTCCCAAGCAAAGGACGCCAGTTCGATTCTGGTATCTCGCTCATGAATTTTTACATTAAAACCTACGGCTGCAAGCTTAATCAAGCTGATTCAATAATTATTAAAGGCATACTTTTAAAGAATCACCATTTAACCAATAAGGAAAGTGCTAATTTTGTTATCCTTAATACTTGTGGAGTGGTAGAAACAACTGAAAGAAAAATACTAAAAGAAGCTAAAGAAATAAGGGATAGCGGCAAAAAAGTAATAATTTCTGGATGTTTGCCAATGATTTCTCTTGAAGAATGTAAAAAATTTTCTGATGGAATTATCGGTCCTTCTAATATTCTTTCTATTGATTCTATTGTTAAAGATATTTTTAAAGATAAAAAACCAATTAAAATTGAAAAAGAAAATATTGATAAATCTTTTTATTTTCAAGGATCTAATATTATTCCTATTGCTGAAGGATGTTTAGGTAATTGCTCTTATTGTGCAACAAAATTAGCTAGAAAAAATTTAGTTTCTTTTGATGAAAATAATATTGTTAAAGAAATTGAAAAGAATCAATCAAAAGAAATACAATTGACTTCTCAAGACTTGTCAGTCTATGGAAAAGAGAAGAAAAATCAATCCTTAATTACTTTATTAAAAAAAATAATTAAAATTGATAAAGATTTTAAAATCAAATTAGGGATGATGAATCCTGGACATACCATTAAAATGCTTGACGATTTAATTAGTATTTACAAGTCTAATAAATTATATAAATTTATTCATTTACCATTGCAAACAGGAGATAATAATCTTCTCATCAAAATGAGAAGGGGATATTCTTCTCAAGATTTTGTAAAAATATCTAATTCTTTTAGAAAAAATTTTAAAGAAAGTATTATTGCTACAGATATAATTGTTGGACATCCTTTAGAAACAGAAGAATCTTTTAATAAGACTATTAAAATTATTAAAAAGATAAAGCCTGAAGTAGTTCATATTTTTAAATTTTCAAAAAGAAAAGGAACAGAAGATTTTAGTTTAAAAGATTTACCAGACAGGATAAAAAAAGAAAGATCAAGAATTCTTTCTAGCTTATGTCAAGAAATAAATTTAAATAAAAATAAAAAATATTTAAATAAAAAATTAGAAGTTTTAGTTATAGAAAAAAGAAAAAATTCTTATTTATCAAGAAGTGACTCAGGAAGAGCAATAATCTTAAAAAATGGAAAAATAGGGGAGAAATATAAAGTCAAAATTGTTGATTACAAATGGAACTATTTAATTGGAGAAATAATTTGATTTATTTTAAATTTTGTTTCATATTATAAATGGTTCTCTAAAAAGAGACTAGGTTGACAAAAAATGAATTCAAAAGATGAATCAGCTATTAGTTCTTGGCAAAAAGACAAAAAAAATCTTTCTAGAATAAATTCCTTACTAGTCAGGGCTAGACAAAAAGAAAGTGAAATTCCTGTTGAAGACGTGAAAGATATTATTACTTTTATAGAAAATTATTCATATTCTTTCTATGCAGTATCTTCATTTCCTTTAATTGAACAAAACATTGGAAGGTATCTTCTTGAAAAATGTCCAGAAAGCATAGAAGATATTTCTAAAGGCATAAGCCATTTAGAGTCTTCAATTAGAAAACTTGAGATGCAGGGAAGAGATAAAACATATCTGAATGCTTTATCCTATTACTATCTTTCAAAGTTACATAAAAAACTTTCCGATTGCTATTTTGTCTTAATGAAAGAAGACTTTGAAAATCCTGGACCACGTAGTAAATTTATTTACGATATGGATACCCATTCTGCCAATGAAAACATTGCCAAATCTAAAGAAAAAGCTAAAAGAGCAATTACTATTCTAGAGGATTTGATTCTTGTCTCTCCAGAAGATAAGTTTAAGAAAAAACTTATTGAAATTGATAAGTGGCTTAAAGAAATTTAAACCACGGGCACATTTTTATAATGTGCTTTTTTGATTATTGTTTTGAAAATAAAAATATGTTATCCTCTAATTGTATGAAAATGAATTCCAATATAATTAC
>CAZOPO010000027.1:2229-3682 GCA_964581805.1 uncultured Candidatus Saccharibacteria bacterium | reverse complement strand
CTTTTAAGTTCCGCAATGGCGAAACTTTTGATTCTAGATGAATTATTCAAAATCCAAACTAGATTTTCATAGCTGAGAACAGCATAATCAATACTGTCTTCAAAAGTTAAGACTAATTCATTGAATCTGTCCTTCTCTAGCAGAGAAGAAGATTCTTTGATAAGTAGAACCCAATAATTAAAGGAAAAACCTTTGACCATTTCTCGAAGACAATGATTGATAAGATTTTCTAGAGATTCTACCTTTTCTTTGTTTTCTCTTTCCACTTGGCAAAAAGACTCTAAAATAGAAGAAAATTGAGTTAATCTTAAATAGGCATCCTTGCATTTGAAAGGATTAATTAAGAAACTCTCTATTCTTTCTTTAGCAAATAGATAGAATTGTCCTTTTTCTTTGAAAGAAGAAAAATACTCATCAAGCCAAAGAGATAAAGAACCTCTTTTATTTAATTCTTCCAAAATCTCTCTTAAGAGATCGTTTTCAACTTTTGGTCTAATTTCTAAAAGAATTTTTGTTTCAATAAGAGAAAAACAATCTTTTGAAATCTTTTCTGGCCAAAGAATCAGAATAGCATCTAGAGGACTAATCCCCTTAGAAAGCATCTTCTTGAATCGCCAAAATCCAGGATTACTTCTTTTAAGGAACATTTTAATCTTTCTCTACTATAAGCCAATTTTAAATAATGTCAAAAAAAGGAAGCACTTAATAGTACTTCAGGTTTTTCATCTTCTCTAAAGCAATTTCCTTGTATTTAGAAGAATCTCTTAACTTTATTAACTCTTCTAAAGAAACGTCCATCAAAGGAAGTTTTTCTAGAAAAACACCTTTGATCTTGAAGAAAGATAAACCTATTTTTTGTTTAATGTAATCAGAATAATTCTTTTCGGTGACAACTTTCTCAGAGATATAATTTTCTGTAAAGCTGATGAGTTCTTTCCACTCCAGAAAAGACATTATTTCTCTTGCTCTTTCCATACAAAAAGATTCTAAATCTTCCATTCTTACTAAGAAATGGTTTGTTTGATTCTTTTTGAAAGATTCAAATTTCAAGGAAATTAAAGAAATAAACATTTCTTTAATTTCTTTGCCCAAAACAAGACAAGATTTTAATTCTTCTTCAATCATGTCCATCATCAAAGAATCATTCGTGTATCTCTTTGAAAGAGGTCCTTCTGAGAATAAGTCTGATTGAAGAACCGTTTTTTGATAAAATTCCTTCCATAAGAAGAAGGTTCCTTTTTTCTTCATTACTTCAAAAATAGCTAAGAAAGAGTTTTCGTCTCCAATTAGGAAAGCGTCTCCTAAGGAATTAAAATCAAGGATCTCCAAATAATCTTTAGAAATTAATCCTTGAGAATAAAGGATAACAACTGTATCCGCTAAAGATATTCCTTTAGAAGTCAGATCTTCTACTTTTTCTGCTTCAGAATCTAAGTTTTCAAATAACATTTTT
>CAZOPO010000027.1:0-2129 GCA_964581805.1 uncultured Candidatus Saccharibacteria bacterium | reverse complement strand
TATCTAGATAGAATTTAATCAATTCAAGATAAGATCTAATGTAATCATCTTTTGCTTCTAAACTTTGAATAAATTCTTCCTTAATAAGAAAGAAACAATTCTCTTTAGAATCAAGGATGCATTCCAAGTACTTTTTAAGCCAAGGGTTATCATACCTTAAGATTAATTCTTCTGAGATAATTTGTTTTACCTCTTCATTCTGAGAAACTAGTTTAATTTCCACTAATTTCCTTGAATCAATTGAACGGAAAGATTTTCTATCAATTCTACCTTCATTCCATAAACAATCAACTTTTGAATAATCTTCAATTTTCTTAATTTTGTTTCTAAAGAACCAATGAACCATACTGATATTTTAAAGTTATTTTAATTATTGTCAATAAAAAAAAGTACTTTATGTACTTTGTTCTCTCATCAATGCATTTAAAGCTCTTTCGAGCATGGACCTACCAAGATAAAATGATTGTTGGCTATTGGTTATCTTTCTCTCTAATTTTTTCTCTAAATTCTTAAGAAATTTGTATTTTTCTTCATTAGATAAATTAGAAGAAATCTTTTCCAGATAGTAATCTAGAATCTTAAAAAAATCATCAAATTCTCTTTGGTCTGCCATGATTACAGAATAGTTCCAATAGAAAAAATCTACGAAAAAGATAAAAGAATCTGGATAATTATTTTTAAATCTTTTATCCATCATTCCAAAATTATCTCTGTTATAATCAAGATAAGAAATTCTTAATCTTAATTTATTAAATCTAGAAACAATTTCCCTTGATAGAATCGAGGCTTTTTTAAAATCATTGTTTTTGATCCAAGCTAATTTAAGCTCAAAAAAAGATAAAGAAGAAAGATTTTCTTCAAAACTTTTTTCCAGAGGTTTTTCCTCTTTTTTCTTAAAGAACATTTTTACCGTCTATACAATAGCATAAAAAAAGAAAAAAGCAATACTAGCTCTCTTCTTTTTTAGGATTCCTCAAAAGATTTATTCCCAATCCTGCCATCTTCGAACCAGCAAAAACAAGGAAGGTTACAAACATTGTCCAACTAACCATGTTTAACATTTTAGGTAGTGTTCCAGAGGGAAGCATGTTTTTAATTTGTTCTCCTACGATACTACCAATTTGATCTTCTATACTTCCTGAAACTTTCTCTTGATTTACACTTTGACTATCTTCAAATATCTGAGGAAATTCTGATTGACCAGTGAAGTTGTAATAAGTTGAAGAAATGCTCCAGATAATTACTACAATCCCTAAAACTATTAAAAACCAACCAATAATTGCTTTGATCATATATTATTTCTTAGACTTTACTAATTTTTTACTACTTGAAAAAGTATTTAAAATAATTTCTCCCTTGTTGGCATCAACAGTGATTTTGTCTCCATCTTTTATTTCTCCAATAACAATCTTAAAAGCCATCGGATCTAGTATTAATTTCTGAATTATTCTCTTTAAAGGTCTAGCTCCTAAAGATGGATCAAATCCTTTTTCTGCTAATAATTGTTTAGCTTTTTCTGTAACAGAAATCTTAATTTCTTTCTTCTCTAATCTTTTTTGTACTTTGTTTAATTCTAAATCAACAATTTGTTTAATCTCTTCCGCTCCCAAGTAATCAAAGATAACAATTTCATCAATTCTATTGATAAACTCTGGTCTAAACTTCTCTTTTAGAGCATCTTGAACTTTATCTTTTAAGCCTTCTTTTCTGCTTAGTTTTCCATCATCAATAAATCCTAAAGGTGCTTCTTTAGCAATAATATCAGAACCAATATTAGAAGTCATAATAAGAATCGTATTCTTAAAAGAGACTAATCTTCCTTTAGAATCAGTTAGTCTTCCGTCTTCTAAGACTTGAAGTAAAATATTAAAAACTTCGCTATGAGCTTTTTCCACTTCATCTAAAAGAATCACACTATATGGTCTTCTTCTTACCTTATCTGTTAATTGTCCCCCTTCATCGTAACCTACATATCCTGGAGGGCTTCCAATCATTTTAGAAACATCAAACTTTTCCATATATTCAGACATGTCTACTCTAATCATAGCGTCTTCATCATTGAACAAAAACTCTGCTAGGGCTTTAGCTGTTTCTGTTTTACCCACCCCTGTTGGCCCTAGGAACATAAA
>CAZOPO010000026.1:0-3721 GCA_964581805.1 uncultured Candidatus Saccharibacteria bacterium | reverse complement strand
CTAGAAAACTTTTTTTGAGCATTGGAGAAAAATTATCTCCCAATATTTCTTCAGCCAATTTAAAAGTTATACCAACATTAGCATATTCCTTAAAAGGAAAATTATCTCCCTCTTGTTTAGGATCAACAACAATTTCTGCATCTTCAGGAACTTTTCCTAGTGTTTTATGATGATCAACAATTAAGACAGAAAAGCCACTATTTTTAGCTTCTTTAATTTCTTCAAAATTAGTAATCCCACAATCAAGAGTAATGATTAAACCTTTAGAAGCTTTCGTTTTAATAAAATCAAGAGCTTGCTTATTTAAACCGTGTCCTTCGTTTCTATCAGGAGAAAAAGCTAAAAGATTAGGAATTGATTTAATATTATCTATTGTTTCTTTTAATATTATCATTGAAGATATTCCATCTAAATCAGAATCTCCATAGATAATAATTTGTTCTCCATTCTTAATAGCCTCTTTTATTCTCTCTGCTAATTTTTCAATATTTTTAATTTTCATAATTTTCTTCTAAAGCTATAATTCCTGGCAAATCATTACCTGCTATGAAATCAAGCATTGCTCCTCCTCCTGTTGAAACATGATCAAATTGATCAATTATTCCTAATTTTTTAATTGCTTCTACTGTTTCTCCTCCTCCAATAATTGAAAAAACATTTCTATTATTTTGACCAATCATTTTAGCAATTTCTGTTGTCCCCTTATCAAAAGGTTGTTGTTCAAAAAATCCAACTGGGCCATTCCATATTATTGTTTTTGCTTCACTTAAAATACTTTTATACTCCTCAATTGTTTCTGGACCAATATCAAAAATTTCTTCTTCACTCCTAAGAGTTCCCACTCCACCAATTCTCAAATATTCTTCATCTAAATTAGCTAAACTCATTACTCCATCAATTGGTAAGCGAAGTTTGGGATTAGATATATCAATTTCTTTTGCTACTTCCATTAATTCCTCTTCTTTAGGAGTTAATAAGTCTTTAACATAAATTCCTTTTGAAATTAATAAAGAATTAGCAACCTTTCCTCCTAATAAGACATAGTCTGATTTTTCAAGTAATTTTTTAATAACTTTTGTTTTAGTAGAAATCTTCACTCCACCAATTATTGAAACAAGTGGTCTTTCTGGAGAAACCAAAGAATCAGATAAAACTCTAATTTCGTTTTCTAAGAGCAAACCAGGAAAAGATGGTAAAAACTTAGTAACCCCTACTGTAGAAGCATGACTTCTGTGACAAACTCCAAATCCATCTTGGATAAAAATATCTGCTAAATTAGCCAAACTTTTTGAAAAATTAGGATCATTTTCTTCTTCTCCTTTATAAAATCTAAGATTTTCTAAAACAATAATATCTCCTTCTTTCATTAAAGAAATTTCTTCCTCAACTTTTTTACCAATTGTGTCGTTAATAAACTTAATATTTCCTTGAAAAAGTTTCCATAGTCTTCTTGCTACTGGCCTAATTGAATAATTTAAATCTATTCCTTTTGGCTTGCCCAAATGAGTGATTAAAATAATTTTTGCTCCACTTTCTTTAAGAAATTTTAAAGTTGGCAAAAACTTTTTAATTCTAAAATCATCTAAAACTTCTCCTGTTTTACTTAAAGGAACATTAAAATCACATCTTACTAAAACTCTTTTACCTTTTATATTTTCGTTTCTTAAGTTTCTCATTTTATTTATTTTTTAATAAAGGAAATTCTATTGTTACTTGAGTCCCTACACTTTCAATTGAGTCAATTGAAATAGTCCCCTTCATTGCTTCAACAATTTGTTTAGTAATCCATAATCCTAAACCAGTACCAACAATGTTTTCTGTTTTATCATTAATAACTCTATAAAACTTTTCGAACAAACGAGATCTTGCTTTGGCACTCATTCCTATTCCTGTATCTTTTATTGCTAAAATTAAATTATTATTTTTATTAGATATCTTTACATCAATACTTCCTTTTTCTGTGTATTTAATAGAATTTCCTATAATATTAATTAAAATTTGTTTAAGCTTGTCTTCATCTATATTAATCAAATCATCAACTTTATCATCAAAAATAAAATTTAAAGACAATCCTTTCTCTCTAGCTTGAGGATAAATTTCTTTAATAGTTGAGTCAATAATTGGTATTATTTTAAAATCTTTCATTTCTATCTTTAATCTTCCCTGTTCAATTCTACTAACATTCAACAAGTCTTCTATTAAGTTTCCTAACCTTTCTGTCGAAGAATTAATAATTGTTAAATATTCTTTAGCGGATTTATCTAAACCATTTTTTGAAGATTCTTCTAGCATCATCTCTATATAGCCTTTGATAATTGTAACCGGAGTCCTTAATTCGTGTGAGGCCATGGAAATAAATTCATCTTTCATTTTATCAACCTCTTTAATTTTATTATAAAGAATTGAATATTCAAATAAATTTGAGTTAACTAATAATAAAAGAACTATAAAAATAACCCCTAATAAGAGTATCCAAAATGAATCACCTAAAGCCATAGCTAATTTAGTGCTTACCATATCTGCCGAAACTTTAATAGAAAGAATTGCTTTATTTTCTCCTTGAAAATTCTGAAGAGGCATTGTTACCAACCAATAAGTATGTCCTGATTCAAATACTTTTTGAGCTACGGGATTGTCTTCATTCCAAGACAAAAAGTAACTATAATTATTATCTATTTCCCCTACACTTTCTGACTGATTCATGCTAGCAATTTTTCTAAATGAGCCATTTTCAAAAAGTAAAACATCTAGACTTTTTGTATCTTCATTAAAATATTTCCAATTATTAACAAACAATTGAACTTCTTCTAAAGAATCTATTTTATCAGCTACTCCAGCATTGAAAGCTTCTCCTACATTTATTGCTTTATTCTGCAAACTCATGTTAACAACATCCTTAAAATGCTCAGAAAAAACCCAAGTATTGAAAATTAAAATCCCTGGAATAACAACCATCAAGGCAATTGAATAAATTACTTGTTTGTTGTCCTTAAGGAAAGCCCATGTTGTTTTAATATTTTTCATTTTTAATTACTAAATTTTTCTTTAATTATTAAAAACAAAGTAATTAAAACTAAGATTGCTGAAAATCCTCCTAACAAGTAAAGCATCATCATATTCTTTGTTTCATCAGTTGCCTGAGTAGTATTTCCTGAAACAACAAAATCTTCTATTGAAGCAGCTTGAGCTTCTTCAATAAAAAATGTTTTAGGAACACTGGATTCAATAATTTTACCTTCATCATTATGAAGAACAGCATAAACTTCGTGAGTTCCATCTACCATTGATTTATCTAAAGAATATATCCAATTACCATCATTATCTGCCTTAACAGTAATTACTATCGGCATAGAACTATAGATGAATAAAGTAATAACCTGATTAGGAAGAGCTTTTCCTTGAACCTTCAAAGAACTTTCTGTTTCACTTTTTTTAATAGTTTCAACTGACTTAACTAATAAAGAATTACCTACTGAAGATATGTTTTTAGGTTGCTCTAAAGGTTTTTCATTTATAATTGCTTTATCTACTCCCGACAAATCTTCCACTTTAAAATCAGAACCAACTCTACTAATAACATCATCTGGTAAATTATTTTCATTACTACTTAAAGCTAAAGCTACAGGAGAAAGACCTTGCTGAGAAGAATTCAACTCTACAGAAATAAAAATAGCAGAAACATTCTTATTTTCTTCGATAACAATAGGAAGATTATTAAAAT
>CAZOPO010000025.1:0-3854 GCA_964581805.1 uncultured Candidatus Saccharibacteria bacterium | reverse complement strand
ATGAGACAAAAGCCTCAAGTAAAAAAGAAGAAGGGGGGACTTTAAGTCAGGCCTTAATAGACTACGGAGTAAGTCAAGATAAATTAAAAAATATCTCTTTTGTCTTTGAAGAAAAAGATGAATCTTTTGATTGGTTAATGACTATTCTAATGATGGTTGTTTTACCTTTTGCTTTGTTTGCAATATTTTTCTTCATGATTTTTAGAAACGCTAAATCAGGAGTTTCTCAAACTTTTGATTTCACTAAAAATCAAGCAAAGATGTTTGGAGCAGAAGGACACCCTAAAGAAAAAATAACCTTTAAAGAAGTTGCGGGATTAAAAGAAGAAAAACAAGAACTAGAAGAAATTGTAGACTTTTTAAAGAATCCTCAAAAGTATTTAAAAATGGGAGCAAGAATCCCTAAGGGAGTTCTATTAATTGGTCCAGCGGGATGTGGAAAGACTCTACTTGCTCGTGCAATTGCGGGAGAAAGTAATGTTCCTTTCTTTTCTGTTTCTGGTTCTTCTTTTGTAGAAATGTTTGTAGGAGTTGGATCTAGCAGGGTAAGAAGTTTATTTAATGCTGCTAAAAAACATCAACCATGTCTTATTTTTATCGATGAATTAGATAGTATTGGAAAATCAAGAGGGCCAGCAATATCGGGAGGAAATGAAGAAAGGGAACAAACCCTTAATCAATTACTAACTGAAATGGATGGCTTTGAACAAAATGCCAAGATTATAATTTTAGCAGCGACTAACAGGCCAGATGTTTTAGATCCTGCTCTATTAAGACCAGGAAGATTCGATAGAAAAGTAGTTATTAACTTACCTGATATTCAAGAAAGAGAAGATATTTTAAAAATTCATTCTAAAGGAAAACCTTTAGGTAAAGATATTAAATTAAGAGAAGTGGCAGAAAGGACTCCCGGATTTTCAGGAGCTGATTTATCAAATGTTTTTAATGAGGCAGCGATTTTAGCGGCTAAAATAAATAGCAAAGAGATTTCTCAAAATAATTTACTAGAATCAATCGAAAAAGTTTTGTTGGGTCCAGAAAGAAGAAGTCATGTTATGACGGAGAGGGAAAAAGAAATTACTGCTTATCATGAAGCAGGTCATGCTTTAGTTAGTGCTAAAACTCCTAATGCTGAGCCAGTAAGAAAAATATCAATAATCGGAAGAGGAATGGCAGCAGGGTATACTCTTAAGGTCCCTCGAGAAGAAAGAATGCTTAAGAATAAGAAAGAATTTGAGGCAGAAATTGCAGTTCTTTTAGCAGGATATCTAACAGAAAAGATTGTTTTTAAAGAAACAACAACAGGATCATCAGATGATTTAAAAAAGGCTAGTGCAATAGCAAGAAATATTATTAAGAAATATGGAATGTCTAATATGGGACCGATTGTCTTTGGCAAGAGAGAATCAGAAATATTCTTAGGAAGTGAATCAGAAGTTAGAAACTATTCTGAATCAATAGCAGAAAAAATAGATAAAGAAGTAGAAACTATTATTTTAAAAGCAGAAAAGGAGTCAGAAAAAATATTAAATGAAAATAGGGAAGTTTTAGATAGAATAGCTAAAACTTTAATAGAAAAGGAAACTATAGAGAGGGAAGAGTTCGAAAAACTTATAGGTTAATTTGCGCATGTAGCTCAGTCGGTTAGAGCACAGCTCTTATAAAGCTGGGGTCGATGGTTCGAGTCCATCCATGCGCACCAATTTGACAAAACAAAGATAATATATTATAATCTTTATAGTTCTTAAGAGGAGGGCTAAAAAATGAAAAGCAATCATATTCCGGAGAAAAGAATTTTAAACGTCATCAATTCTTTAAGTTTATTTGAGAGATCTAAAGTCTCAATGGAAACAAGAAGAGACTTACCAGTTTCTTGGATAAAAAAAGAATTAGAGACATTAGTTTCTTACTCTTTTATAGAGAGCAATGGAAAGCTTGAGTATTATGACTACGAAAAAAAGGTCTGGTCGCATTTAATGGTTCAGGATTGGAAAAATCAAGAATCAATCGTGATCATAATGACGCCACCTAATCAAAGGATTGTTGATGCTTTATCTCAAGTCTTTGGATACAAGCCCAAAATTAAGTTTGATCGATTTAGTGCGATCATTCTTGAATGGAAGCGTCCTTTATGGTTCAAGATTAAAAAAATCTTAACCGAAAAAGCAAAAAACCGATGAAAACCATCGTTTTTTTATTGACTAAAAAGCTTAAATCGAATAGAATACAAAAAGAGCTCTTCATCCTTAGGGCGTATAGCTCAGTTGGTTAGAGCGTTACGTTGACATCGTAAAGGCCTCCTGTTCGAGTCAGGATACGCCCACCAAGTTAATAATAAAAAGAAAAATATGACAGAAGAAATAAAAAAAGAAGAAAGTCCTACTGAAGGAGAGATTGAAACACCAGAAGTTTCTAACGAACCAGAAGTAGTAGAAGAAAAGGAAGATGTTCAATCAAGTGATGTAATTGAAGGAGAGATTGAAACACCAGAAGTAGTAGAAGAAAAGGGAATTGTTGAGTCTTCATTGAGAAACGATATTCCTGATGTTCAGCCAGGTGATACAGTAAAAGTTTATCAAAAAATTGTTGAAACTAAAGACAACAAAACTAAAGAAAGAATTCAAATTTTTGAAGGAGTTGTTTTAGCTAGAAAACACGGAAAAGGTGTTTCTGCAACAATAACAGTAAGAAAAGTAATAGATTCAGTAGGAGTTGAAAGGATTTTTCCTATTCATTCTCCATTTATTGAAAAGATAGAGATAGTAAGAAGCTCAAAAGTTAGAAGAGCAAAATTATATTATTTAAGAGAGGCTAAAGGAAGAAAGGCAAGACTAAGAACTAAAGAAGAAAAAGTCGCAAGTCTGGGCGAGTGATGAAATTGGCAGACATCTATGCTTGAGGTGCATAGGGGATTATTCCCGTGCGGGTTCAAATCCCGCCCCGCCCACACATAGATTAAGCCTTTTAAGGGCGGTTAGCTCAATTGGTAGAGCACTTCGTTTACACCGAAGGGGTTGGGGGTTCGAGTCCCTTATCGCCCACTTAAATGCCGAGGTAGCCAAGTCGGTCACGGCGAATGTCTGAAAAACATTAGATTCCGGTTCGATTCCGGACCTCGGCACAGTTGAATAATGCGGGCGTCGTATAGTGGCTATTATGCAACCTTGCCAAGGTTGAGACGGCAGTTCGATTCTGCTCGCCCGCTCCAATAATTATTATTGAATTATAAAATATGAAAATAAATTGGTATGGTGATTCATGTTTTGAAATTAGTTCTATTTCAAAAGACAAAGAAAATATCTTAACGATCATCGATCCCAAAGAAGGAAAGAAATTTGGGAAAGCCGATATTATTCTTCAGACTCACTCTTTAAAAAATGAGTTTAAAACAGACGAGCAGTTTGTTATTTCAGCTTGTGGAGAATATGAAAGAAAAGGAGTTTTTATTCAAGGAATAAAATCTTCTCAAGTGGAAAAGAAATTAGAGAATATTATTTATACTGCAGAAATTGAAGATATAAGAATTTGTCATTTGGGATATTTAGGGGATAGTAATTTAAGTGAAGAACAAATAAAAGAGATTGGAAGTATTGATATTTTAATGATTCCTATTAATGGAGATAAAACGATAAGCCATTCAGAAGCAGTAAAAATCATTTCTTCAATTGAGCCTTCAATTATTATACCAATGTGTTTTTCTAAAAAAGAATTAGAATCTTTTTTAAAGGCAATGGGGGAGAAAGAAATTGAGCCAAAAGATAAACTAAGTATTCAAAAGAAAAATATTCTGCCAGTGGACGAAAAAGCAGAAATTGTAATTTTAGAAGAAAAATAAAATGGCAAATAAAGACGAG
>CAZOPO010000024.1:0-4014 GCA_964581805.1 uncultured Candidatus Saccharibacteria bacterium | reverse complement strand
AAAATAGCAGAAACATTCTTATTTTCTTCGATAACAATAGGAAGATTATTAAAATTAATTTCTTTTTCTGTGTTTTGTTCAGAAATTAATACTTTTTCTTGATCTTTAATAATATTAACTTTTTTTCCTGAAAGTTCTGATAACAAAGTTTTTTCTTTCTCTGTTATCATTTTATTAAGAGAAGAAAGAATAACTTTACTTATTAATTCTTCACAACTTTCCTCACTTAAATTTTCACATTTCAATGGTTTACCGTAGTTAGTTAAAAAGTAATTCTTACATTGATCATAAGTATTAAATCCAAAGTATAAACATTCCGGAACAACTTTTAATTGAAATTTGTAAACATCACAATCTGCTTTATTATTCAAATCTGCTTTTAAGCATTCTACAGAAAGAATGTTCCCATCAATATCTTTTTGAACTGCTTGAATTTCAAAATCATCTTTAGGCTCAACAACATCTTTAATTTCTTGAACTGGCTCAATGTATTTACAAGATTGTTTTAAAATTTCTTCTCCTGAATTGCAATTAGCTGGATTTTTAGAACTTACATTTCTTTCTTGAAATCCATCGATGGAACATTTGGACCATTCAGAATAAATAAAACTACAAGGCACTACCTTGTAAACACAATCTTCTTGTAAAATTGGTTCATTCGAACAGCTACTAAGCGACTCTTTTAATGTTCTAGTTTTAATGCCATTAATAGAACATTCAGACCATTCAGAATAGTTGAAATTACATAATTCTTTTTTAGCTGTAACCGCTACAATAGTAAAGCAAGAAGTATCTCCAGAAGGACAATTACAAGTATTATTTTCCCAGACTCCATTTTTTTTAGTACATTCATCTTCTTCTGACAATTGAGAATTATTTACAGCAAAAGTTTTATTAATGTCAGATTCAATATATTCTTTAACTCTTGAAGATTCATCCGTAAAGGTTACCTTTTTCACACTCCAGACTTCTGATTCAGAAGAATTAGAAGGAATAGAAAAGTTACCAATCCAAGAATTTTCATTATTCTTCAAATCAACAGAAAGGCTTTTTTCTTCAGAATTAGCAATATTAGCAGATATTGATTTAATTAAAGACTTATCACTCTCAGGAGTAATCGACATTAAATAATCATCACCTTCTTGATTATTAATCTCTATATTTTTAATTGTCGGATTAAAAATCTCATCTCCTGAAACAAACTGAAAAGATAGAAACAAAAGAAACAAAGAGATTAATATTTTTTTAAACATTTTTTTATAATCTTTAATATTACTTAATTGTATTATAAAAAAAATGCTGATAAATAGCAAGAATTACATTAAAAAATCTACTTCAAATAGCAGATATTCTTTAATTTACTCAAACTTTCTTCCGTTATAAACTGACTTTCTCCACTGTTAAGCCAATACATAATATCATTTGAATTAATGGAATGATCTAAACCTAAGGAATGACCTAATTCGTGAGTTAAAACTTGAACTAAGTTTTCTTCGTTTGTAAATTGATAAATATTTATTTCTTTGCTTCCTAATTGGCTAATATAACTTCCTTGTTCAAATTCATACTCTAAAGAATCAACAACGTTATTATATTTATCAGCATTAATATTCAAGCTAGCTGCCAATTCATTAATTTTGGGAACTAAATAATTTATATAATTAGATATTTTATTAATTTCTTCTTGTTTTGTTTTTATTTGATTAAGCATTTCTTCTAGTGTCTCTTTTTCAGAAACTAGTTGGTCATATTTATCTTGAGAATAATTTTTAAAAGATTTATTAAAAGAAGAAACTTCTTTTTTATAATCTAGGGATTTCTGATTATAAACTAAGGCTAATTGATCAAGCTCATCCTTTTTAGAATTATAAATAATCAAATTCTGATTATATTCTTTTTCTAATTTTTCATATTTATAGCTATCTTCTTCATATATTGAATCAATATCCTCTATTTCTAAAGTTGCTTCTTGACGATAATCATAAATAAAATTAACTTTCATTCCCTTCTCACCATAATCAAATAGATTCTTTTGAATAGCTTTTTCCCAGCTATCTTCAGATTTTTTAAGTGCTAAAATAGCCTCATCATTACTTAAGTTAAAACTAGGATCAATTTCTCCTAAAGTATATATTATTGGTTTATTGCAAGGATTAAATAAATTTTTGTTTATAAAAAACAAAAGATCTTCTCCAAAATAAATAAAGGAAGAAAAAATAAATAAAATAATAAGATATTTAAATTTCATATTATTATTAAAAAAACTCAAAAATAATTTGAGTTTCTTTAATGTATTACTTATTAAATTTATTCTGTAGTAACTCCATCAAATTCTTCTTCATTTGCTTCTGCCTCCTCTTTAGTTTGATGAATTGTCTTATCTTTATGATGAGCAGGAGAATAAATAGTATATAAATTTAAAGACTCATCAGAAGAAGTGT
This sequence comes from uncultured Candidatus Saccharibacteria bacterium, assembly GCA_964581805.1. GTDB lineage: Bacteria > Patescibacteriota > Minisyncoccia > Minisyncoccales > Minisyncoccaceae > UBA2558. The sequence goes on along the minus strand of CAZOPO010000024.1, from coordinate 1,573 downwards.
TTATAACATTGTGATTTGATCCAGACGGAACAATAACAGCATCTCCGTCAGAAACTTCATATATATTATCATCTATTATAACTTTTCCGTGTCCTGACTCAAATCTAAAAAATTGATCCGTATCTTCGTGAACTTCCAGTCCTATTTCTTCCATTGGTTTTAAAGTCATTAAGACTAATTGACTATGATTAGCAGTATATAGAACTTTTCTAAAATTTTCATTTTCCAAAGTTAATTTTTCTATATTATCTTTATATCCTTTCATATTTTTAATTAATTATTATTATACTTATATTATATTATATTTTAATAAAAAGACCAACTTATTTTATCTTTCTTAAGAATTCTGCTTGATCTTCCGGCAAAAGAGAAGATATTTCTAATCCAAAACCTATCTCCATTCCCCCAAAATTATCAACTCTTGGAAAAAATGACCAATAGCAATGAAAGTAAGGATAAGGCTTATCTAAAGGGGCATTATGTAAAAAGAAATTATAATTAAGATTTTTAAATCCTCTGTCATATTTACCTAATACTATTTTAAATATTTTTGCTAAAGATTCTTTTTCTTCTTCTGTTGCTTCTTCAAAACTAGAAAAATGCCTCTTAGGAGAAACTATTATTTGAAATAATGTTTTAGGAGCAAAAGGGCAAAAAGCTATAAAATGTTCGTTTTCAACAATAATTCTTTTATTGATTTTTAATTCAATATCATTAATTTTACATTGCAAACATTGTTTGTTCTTTTTATTAAATTTTTTAAAACTACTAAGTTCATTTCTAAACTCTCTTTCTATAATCGGTAAAGTTATTGATTGATAATGAGGATGAGGCTGGCTAGCTCCTGCCCTTTCTCCTCTATTATGGAAAATAGCAATTTGTTTTATCTGTTTATGTTTTCGATAGTCTTTTATTGATAATTGAACAGCGGAAAAAAATTCCTTAATTCTACTTATCGGAAGATCTGATAAAAATTTATCATGCTCTTTCGTCACAATAAGATCATGGAATCCTGAACACTTAACTTTTGTATAAAATTTATCCTCTATGTCTTTTTGATAATTGCTATCTTTTTTAAAGACAGGATATTTATTGGGAAGAATTACTGTTGTCCATTTTTTAGAATTTTTAGTTTCTACTCCCTTATAAAAATAGTGCTTAGGAGGTTCTTGATCTTTAATATCACAAAAAGGACAGATATTATTCTTTTTAAAATTATTTGGTCTTTCTCCTCTTTTAGGTGAAACAATCACCCATTCATTAGAGATAAGATCTTTTCTTAATTCTGTTGGTTTATTATTCATAATACAATAATATCACAAATAAAAATCCGCTCAAAGCGGATTATTTAGTCTTTTCTTTTTTCTTCTTTTTAACCTCTTTTTTTCGAGAGTTATTTCCTTTTGCCATAATTTTATTATTAATTGTAATAATAAAATATTATCATTATTTATATTTTTCTACAATATTAAAATGGCATTAATTTAAAATTTATGTTAAGAATAAGAATATGTCTAATGAAGTAATTGTCAGATTCGACAAAACAACTTTTGAATATGAAAAAAGAAAAATC
>CAZOPO010000023.1:3205-4713 GCA_964581805.1 uncultured Candidatus Saccharibacteria bacterium | reverse complement strand
GATAAAATTCAATAATAATTTACAATCAAAAATAAAAATAATAATTTCTGAATAAAAATATATGGCATACTACATTTTTGTTGCAGGAGGAGTGATGTCTAGCGTCGGTAAGGGGGCAGCAACATCGTCTATTGCAAAAATACTTCAAGGTAAAGGTTTTAGAGTCTCAGCGGTTAAAATAGACCCTTATATTAATGTTGACGCTGGAACAATGAATCCTATTGAACATGGAGAAACATTTGTTACTAATGACGGGACAGAATGTGACCAAGATGTAGGGAATTATGAAAGGTTCTTGAACATCGATCTTTCAACTGAAAACTATATTACAACTGGAAGAGTCTATCAATCAGTAATTCAAAAAGAAAGAAATCTTGAATTTAATGGACGATGTGTTGAAGTTGTACCAGATATTCCTAATGAAGTAATTTCTAGAATTGAAAAAGTTGCTAAAAAAGATAAAGCTGATTTCGTAATGATTGAAATTGGAGGAACAGTAGGAGAATATCAAAACCTACTCTTCTTAGAGGCAGCCAGAATGATGAAAATAAAAAGCCCTAAAAAAGTACTTTTTGTTTTGGTAAGTTATCTTCCTACTATTAAAATAATAGGAGAGATGAAAACAAAACCAACTCAAACATCTTCTAGATTGCTTAACGAAGCAGGAATTCAAGCTGATTTTATTTTAGGAAGAGCTAATGTTCCTTTAGATGAACCGAGAAAAAAGAAAATATCTATTTTCTGTGGAATTGATTCTAGAGATGTTATTTCCGCTTGTGATGTTGACTCAATCTATGAAATTCCTGCTAATTTTGAAAAAGAAGGATTAGGAAAAAGAATTCTTAAAAAGTTAGGATTAAAAGAAAGAAAAAGTAAAGATGAAGATTGGGAAAAACTAACTAAAACAATTTTTAATAAAAACAAAAAAGATGTTAAAATTGGGATAGTCGGTAAATATTTTGAAAGTGGGGGATTCTCAATTACAGATTCCTATATTTCTGTGATTGAAGCTGTAAAACATGGAGCTTGGGCAAATAATAAAAATCCTATTATCCAATGGATATCAGCTGAGAGCTTAGAAAAAGATGGAGAAGAAATTAAAAAACTTAAAGATTATGATGGCATAATTGTTCCTGGAGGTTTTGGAAATAGGGGAACAGAAGGAAAAATTAAAGCTATTGAATTCTGTAGAAAAAACAAAATACCTTTCTTAGGATTATGTCTAGGATTACAATTAGCGGTAATTGAATTCGCTAGAAATGTTTGTAATATAAAAGATGCTACTTCAACTGAGTTCGATAGTAAAACAAAAAGTCCTCTTATTGACCTAATGGAAGAACAAAAAGATTTAATGAAAAATCATCGTTATGGAGCAACGATGAGATTAGGATCTTGGGATTGTAAAATCAATAAAGGAACTATTAGTAGTAAAGCATACAAAGAAGATTTAATTTCTGAAAGACACCGCCACAGATATGAAGTCAATAATAAATATAGAGATTTATTAA
>CAZOPO010000023.1:0-3105 GCA_964581805.1 uncultured Candidatus Saccharibacteria bacterium | reverse complement strand
ATCACCCTTTTTTTCCTTTATTCTACGTTTACAACTTTAGCTAATCTTTGATTCCCATCAAAAAGTTTTTTTCTTTTAGTAGAGAAAACTACTTTTCCTTCTTTGATTGCATAAATTGTATTATCACTACCCATTCTTACATTTTTCCCTGGAAGGAATTTTGTTCCTCTTTGGCGAATGATAATAGAACCGATTTTAGTTTGTTGTCCTTCAAATAATTTTACGCCCAAGTATTTAGGTTGCGAATCTCTTCCTAAACGACTGGTACCTGCTGCTTTGGTTGTTGCCATTTTGACTCTTTACTGATTTTAATTTAATATGTATATATTAAACCAGTGCTTATTATTAATAACTGGATGATAACAAAAATAATCAATTTTGTCAAAGAAAAAGAAGATAAAATAATCCTTATTATTATAATGATTTTAATATCTTTCTTATTTTTTAATTTAGGAAAAATAATCTCAGAACAAGAAGAAAAGGAACCCTTAATTTTTATACAATGAATATCCCTAATCACGTTGCCTTAATCCCAGATGGAAATAGACGATGGGCAAAAGAAAAAAATCTACCATCTTTTATCGGACACCAAAAAGGAGCCGAAACATTAGAAAAAATAATCTATAAATTTTTAGAATTTAAGATTCCTTATTTAACTTTTTGGGGTACTTCTTTAGACAATATTACTAAAAGATCAAAAACAGAAGTAAATTATCTTTTTAAAATATTTGAAGAACAATTTAATAAAATTGCTGACGATAAAGAAATACATAAAAATCAGGTCAAAATAGAAGTAGTAGGGAGGTGGAAAGAATATTTTCCTGAAAAAACAATTAAAGCTATAGAAAAAGCTATTGATCAAACAAAAAATTATAATAAGTTTTTTTTAACTTTTTTAATGGCCTACAACGGAAGCGATGAAATGATTGATTGCATTAAAAATATTAAAGGGGAGGTAAATGAAAAAAAGATAAAAGAAAATCTTTGGACTAGAAATTTACCAGCTGTTGACTTTGTTATTAGAACAGGTTGTAAAAATGATCCTCACAACTCAGCTGGATTTATGATGTGGGACACTTCTTATTCTCAACTTTATTTTACCAACAAGTTTTTCCCTGACTTTAAAGGAAAAGCTTTTGAATCTGCTATTAATGACTACTCAAAAAGAGAAAGAAGAAAAGGTTCTTAGTTGACAGGGGAGGTATTATTATATATCATATAAATGTCGTACAATGTAGGTTAAGCGACAATTAATATATGCAAAACTCAAATCAATCAATAATTAAGCATCTTCCTGACTTTCTCGATTATTGTGAAATAGAAAAAGGATTATCAGATAATACTCAAAAAAATTATAGTCGATATTTAAAAAAATTTACTGACTGGCTTTTGATTATAGAAAAAAAAGATTTACTTCCTCATGAATTAACTCCTGAAATAGTTTGGGATTATAGAATCTATTTAGCTAGATTTAAGGACTATAAAAACAAGCCTTTGTCTAAGCTCACTCAGAACTACTATTTGATCGCCCTACGATCTCTTTTAAGCTTTTTCACTGATAAAGATATCATCTCCTTACCAGCCGATAAGATTAAGTTGTCTCGAGATGCTCAAAAAGAAAAAAATATAAAATTCTTAAACTTAGATCAAATAGAAAAATTACTATTAGCTCCTAATACAGAAAATATAAGCGGCTTAAGAGATCGTGCGATACTTGAGTCATTCTTTTCTACAGGACTAAGAATAGCTGAGCTAGTAGCCTTAAATAAAGAACAATTCAAAAGCTTAGAAAATAAAAAAGACTTAGAATTAAGTATTGTTGGTAAAGGCAAATATACAAGAACTGTTTACTTCTCAGAGAGAGCCCTAGATTGGGTTAAAAAATACCTTAAAACACGTGGAGACGATGACAAGGCCTTATTTATCAACTATCGATCTAGAAACTGCTCAGAAGCCCGTTTAACGCCTCGTTCTATCGAAAGAATCGTTAAGAAGTATACAACTTTAGCTAATATTCCTTTTTTTACCACTCCACACACTTTAAGACATAGTTATGCTACAGACCTTTTAGGACAAGGAGTTGACTTAAGAACGATTCAAGAATTCTTAGGACATAAGAATATTGCTACTACTCAGATATATACTCATGTTACCAATAAACATCTTCGCGATGTCCATCGCCAATTCCACAGCGGTAAAGATCTTAAAAATTAATGTCGCACAATATATTATTGAATTCTTTTGAATCAAGAGATGCTCCACCAATTAAAAGTCCGTCCATCACTGATAAATATTGTTTGAAGTTTTGAGAATTTACACTACCACCATAAAGAACTTTTCTTTTTCCTAAAAATTCTTTAACTTCTTTAACCTTATCTAGAGAGGCACTATTCCCTGTTCCAATTGCCCAGATAGGTTCATAGGCTAGAATAATATTTTCATCAATATCTTTAATTTGTTCCTTTAAAAAATCAAAAGTATTTTCTGTGTCTTCACCAATACAAACTATTGGCTTAAGTTTAGCTTTTAAGGCTAAATCTATCTTCATTTTAATTTGCTGATTATCTTCTTTAAATATTCTTCTTCTTTCTGAATGTCCAATAATTACATATTCACAGCCAATACTTTTAATCATTTGAGCTGATATTTCTCCCGTAAAAGAACCTTCATTCTTCAAAGAGCAATCCTGCGCTCCAAATATAACCCCTTCACAAATTAAAGAAGAAATGAAAATTGAGGGAGGACAAATAACAACATTTTTGTTAAAAACATTTTCTTTAATTTCCTTAAATAGAATCTTAGACTCTTCAATACTTTTTGGATTACATTTCCAATTAGCAATAATTAATGGTTTTGTCATATTAAAATAATTCCTAAACTAATTAAAGTTACTATTACTCCGGCGATTATTATTCCTAATGATATCAGAGGAAAAGATCTTTTAAAAGGTATTCCAAATATAAAGGCGCACATTGAAGCTGTCCATGCTCCTGTGACAGGAAGAGGTATCGCTACAAAAATTACTAAAAAAATATCTTTAAATCTTTCAAAACTTTCTTGATTTTTTATTCTTGTTCTTTCAAAAAGCCAATCAAAAAACTTTTT
>CAZOPO010000022.1:3943-5457 GCA_964581805.1 uncultured Candidatus Saccharibacteria bacterium | reverse complement strand
GTAGTAACAATAGTTGCTTCAAAAGACTTGCCTAAAATAGAAGAATTTTATTTCCTTCCTTTTAAAGGAGAAAAAGTTGCTTTTCCTAAAAAATTAAATAATGAAAAACAAAAGACTAAGATAGGAGGAGGTTCGGCTTTTGTTGTTTCTAAAGATGGTTACGTTTTGACTTGCAATCATGTTGTGGAAGAAGATGATGCTGACTATACAGTTATTTTTGGTCCTGATCAAAAATATCAAGCTCAAGTTTTATCTAGAGACCCTCTGACTGATTCTGCTATACTTAAAATTAAAGATAAAAAAGCTTTTCCTTTTTTAAAGCTTGCTGATTCAGATAAAGTAGACTTAGGAGAATCAGTAATTGCGGTAGGTAATCCTTTGGGGGAGTTTGAGGACACTTTGTCTTCAGGAATAGTTTCAGGATTAAGTAGAAAGATTACAGCTAATAACGGAAATCAAATGGATTTTAAATCAACTTGCTTAAGAGGATTGATTCAAACTGATGCTGCTATTAATCCTGGTAATTCGGGAGGACCTTTAGTTAATATGGATGGAGAAGTGATAGGGATTAATACAGCAATGATAATGGGGGCAGAAAATATTGGTTTTGCTTTACCTATAAACTACGTTAAAGAAGATTTAATTGAAGTGAAAAAAGAAGGAAGAATTAAAAGACCTTACTTGGGAGTAAAGTATGTTGTTTTAAATGAACAGATTGCAAAAGAGAATAAGATTGATTGTTTTTTTGGAGCTCTAGTTGTTAGGGAGATGTTCGGAGAGCCAGCGGTAGCAAAAGGATCAAGCGCTGATAAAGCAGGAATAAAAGAATACGATATTATTTTAGCGGTTAATAATAAACAAATAAACCAAGACAATACCTTGAACGATATTTTATCTCATCACGAAGTAGGGGAGAAAATAGACTTACTAATTCTAAGAGGAGAAAAAAAGATTAAATTAGAAATAGATCTTAAAGAGAGAAAATAGTATTATGGTTGAAGGATCATTTCAGAATCTCCGTTTATAGAGATGATCACTTCTTCAATTTCATCAAACTGTAATAATGTTTTTTCTATTTGATTTCTTATTGCCATAACTGTGGCAGAACCAGCAATTCCTTCTTCAAGTTTTTGATTGAAATCAATTCTAGCAACACTATTCTCAATAGATAAATCATTCATAATTGTTCCAGGATTTATCATAGAAAATATTCCTCTATCTGATTCTTCAAGAGTAGGACCATTCAAAAGTTCATTAATTGCTAAGGATGGAGAAGCTTGAGAGATGCTTCTTTTAACTTCTATTAATTCTTCTTGTTCTCCATTAATATTTAAGAAATAAACACTAATTTCTTTTTCTTCAATTTCCTCATTAATCATTTTCTGTTTAATCTCGTCATAGACATTGTCAGTAATAGCGCTTTCCACTACTTTGTCTTTCATGATTATTTCAATAGTGTGAGGAGTTATTACTTGAGTAGTAATTAAATTTGTTCGGTCTCCATAGCCTCCATG
>CAZOPO010000022.1:0-3843 GCA_964581805.1 uncultured Candidatus Saccharibacteria bacterium | reverse complement strand
GAGGAGTTATTACTTGAGTAGTAATTAAATTTGTTCGGTCTCCATAGCCTCCATGGCTTGATTCAAAGGAGAAAGTAAAGATGTAGAAATCTTTTTCAGTATTAGTTTGAGTGTTTAATAATTTTAAATTACTACCATCAAAAGAATAAGTAGCAGAATTAGTTACCCAATCTTTTGCTATTTCTTCAGGGCTTATACTTTTATCTTTATCGGCTCCTAAAAAGAAGATAAAAAGTGAGAGAATGATAATGATAATAACGATAAATATTTTTTTATTCATATTTCTATTATTAATGACTCTTTTTCTTAAGAATAACATCGTTTATTAAAAAGTAAAGGTTTCTTGTCTAATTACTTGAACCATACTAATATATATACATGATTAAAAAAAGGAGTATTGTTTTTTTAATTTTTCTTATAGGAATAATTTCATCTTATTCTTTTTTTGAGTTTAAATATAATAATAAAATTTATCCAGGAATTTATATCGGAAATGTTGATTTAGGAGGTAAGACTTTTCTAGAAGCAGAAGATTTGATTAATTCTAAATTAGATAAAATATACCAAGAGGGAATTACTTTCTCTTATGAAGATAGGGAAATGATTATTTATCCTATAAGCTCTTCTTCTGATGCTTCAGTGGTAGATATCTTAATTGATTTTAAGGTCAAAGAAACTATTAATGAAGCAATGGCCTTAGGGCATACAGGGAATATTGTTAAAGATTCAATAGATAAATTCAAACCTTTTTTTGCTAAAAAACATCAAATTGAATTAATTAATAATTTTAATATCGAAAAGATTATTAATTATCTTAAAGAATCTTTTTCAATTTTTAATCCAGAAGATGCTCGATATTATTTTGATAATAATATTTTATTAATTTATCCAGGAGAAATGGGAAAATCAATTGATTATAGTCAATCAATGTTTGATTTGAAAAACAATTTAAATAATTTAAATTCTTCAACGATTTTTTTAGAGGGACACGATGCTTCTCCTGAGATATCAGAATCTGACTGTTTAAATGAAAAAGAAAAAATGGAAGAAATTTTGAATTTATCTCCTATTAAATTAAAGTATGCTAAGAAAGAATGGATAATTGATAAAGAGATTCTTTTAAGTATGATAACTTTATCTAAAGAAGAAAGCCTTCTAATTAATTTAGATAAAGAAAAAATTGAAAAATATATAAAAGAAAATGTTTCTTTGAAAATAAATCAAAAAGCTTCAGCCCCTAAGTTTACTTTTACTAATGAAGTTTTTGAAAATTTTGAACCTGGACAAGAGGGGAGAGAATTAGATATTGATTTAACAGTAGAGCTTTTATCTAAATTAATAGAAAGTCCTTTTAAAGAATTAAATCTTTCAGTTAAAGAATTTCCGGTGAGTGATAATTTTGAAAAAGATGCTAACAATTTAGGAATCAAAGAAGTTCTTGCTAAATATTCTTTAGGGTTTGAAGGATCAACAGAAGCTCGAACTACTAATATTAAGAATGGAGCAAAATCTCTTAACGGTTTGTTAATCAAGCCAGGTGAAGAATTTTCAATGATTAAATCTTTAGGATCAATAGATGAATCTAACGGATATTTAAAGGAAGCAGTAATAAGAGGTGATGCAATTTATTATGAATATGGGGGAGGATTATGTCACACTAGTACAACTCTTTTTAGAACAGTTCTTAATGCAGGCCTACCAATAACGATGAGACAAAATCATTCTTATAATATGCCATATTACGAACCAGCAGGAATTGATGCGACAATTTATGATCCTTATCCAGACTTTAGATTTATTAACGATACTAACAACTATATCTTAATTCAGGCGGAAGTTATAAATCAAGAATTGTTTATTGAATTGTGGGGCAAGAAAGATGGGAGAACAATAGAGAGAACGGAACCTTATATTTATAATATAGTCAAACCATTGCCAACAAAAATTATTAAAACTTATACTTTAAAATCAGGGCAAATGAAATGTACTTACAGTGCTTATAATGGGGCAGATGCTTACTTTGATTATATTGTTACTTATCCTGATGCAACAATTAAAAGTGAACGTTTTAAATCTCACTATATTCCACGTCAGGGGGTATGTTTAGTTGGCATCTAATTAACATTAAGTTAAACATTTAATAGAGAAAAAATAAAAAAAGGGGCCTTTGCAGGGACTCTTTTGTCTTGATGTATTTATAATGCTTTCATTTTATTTATTGTCAATAAATGGGGTACCATCGTGGAGGATGTTAGAACTGGATTTGAGGGAAGGGGAGATGTTTTGGTCACTATTCCAGAACTTAAGGAAAGTATAATGATGCTATGTTATAAGCACTTGCCTTAATCGTATCAATATGATACGATTTAAACATATAAATGATACGAATAGGAAAATGATTAAATTAACGTCAAGGCAACAAAAAATAGCTATTATTATTCTTACAAAAGGAATTGCTCAGTCGTCAGAGATATTTGAGGAACTAATTAAGGATGGCGAACACGTTTCTCTTGTGACTGTAAAAAGGGCTTTATCGGAAATGGTAGGTCTTAAATTTTTAATTTCAAATGGGTCTGGACGATCAGTAAATTATAGTGTTAGCACAATCGGCAGAATATTTTTTGAAATAGATGCTAAGGAATATTGCTTTATTGAGCCGGATAAAAGATATGGATTGCATCAATATAATTTTGATTTATTTTCTTCAATTCCCAATATAATTTTTAGAGATGAGGAGTTAAAACACTTAGAAAGTATGACTGTAGAATATAAGGCGAGGGTGAGAGACTTGTCGCCTACAATTCAAAAAAAAGAATTAGAAAGATTTGTTATTGAGCTGTCTTGGAAGTCATCGAGAATTGAAGGAAATACATACACCCTTCTTGATACTGAGAAGCTGATTTTGGAAAATAAAAAAGCCGACGGAAAGACAGAACAAGAAACTCAAATGATTTTAAATCATAAAGATGCTTTTAATTATATATATAAAAACTCAGAACAATTTAAGATAATTACAAAAAAGAATATAGAGGATTTGCATACCATTTTGATTAATGGGTTGGATGTTGATATGGGATTAAGGAAAAATATGGTTGGCATTACTGGATCAATTTATAGTCCCCTTGATAATGTTTATCAAATTAATGATGCTCTAGAATCATTGATGGCAACAATTTCAAAGATGAAGAGTCCATATGCAAAAGCATTAATATCTTTACTTGGAATTAGCTATATCCAACCATTCGGAGATGGCAATAAGAGGGTGGGGCGTTTTATGGCAAATGCAATATTGTTGGCACATAACCTTCCTCCTCTTTCATATCGTAGTGTTGGTGAAAATGAGTATCGTGAAGCAGTTTTGGTGTTCTATGAATTAAACTCAATCATGCCATTTAAAAAGATTTTTATTTCTCAATACGAATTTACAGCGAAGAATTATACAATTGTATAAATTGAAGCTATTTAATTATTAATAAAATGTATTTTTTAATTTTAGGATTTTTGAAATTGGGTGCAAAGGCTTTTGCGATTTGTCCTTTAATAAATTTCTGCTGAAATTTTAAAAAACCGTCTCGTTGTCAGTCATGTTTTCGTCTTCAAATCCCGTTAACACATAACAAAAATACCCTATAAAAATAAAGTAGTTTGATTATGGGGTCGGTTACGTGATGCATTCAGAACTTTAGATTGGGAAGAAGCGAATAAAAATATTGAGAAATTAAATTTTATTTGTTAAAATTTATTTAATGAATAGCAAAGAAGAGAAAAACTTAGCTTTTATAGATGGACAAAATTTATATAGAGGAACAACAGAAACCGATCCTAAGTGGAAGGTTGATCTTT
>CAZOPO010000021.1:2367-5541 GCA_964581805.1 uncultured Candidatus Saccharibacteria bacterium | reverse complement strand
ACCAATTCTTTTAAGTTTGGCTGATAGAAATCAACATGAATTAATTCTAAAGTAATAGGATCTACTTGTGTATCATAAACTAAAACAGAATAAGTCTTTCCTTCTACTTCTAAATCAATTAAAGTTTCCCCCACTTCTTTAAATGTTTTTTGAATTATTTTTTTATCAATCTCTAAAGAAATATTCTCTAGTTGAGGACCATACAATACTGCAGGAATAAAATCACCTTTTTGGTAGCTTTTTCCTGATTCTTTTCTAATTTTTGCTGTTAAGTTTGTCATATTATTATATATAAGCGATTTTTCTGTTTTTTGCAACACCTAAACGATCTTACCTCTCTCTATCTTAATTTTCTTACCAATCTCGTCAGAATTATCTTCTTCTTTTAATAATCCATTAATTGCTCCCTCTACTTTAATGCATGAAGTAGCATTCATCATTCCTTTCCTTATTCCCCATTCAACATCATTATTTGACTTGATAAGTCCCGAAATAAATCCTGCTCCAAAAGCATCTCCTGCTCCTGTTTTATCAATAACTTTTGTTTTGCAAGCATTAGCACTAAACAAAGTGTCTCTATCGGAAACAATCACTCCCTCAACTCCCTTAGTTACAACATTAATACCATTATGTAGATTATTTAATTCTCTCATGATGGCCATTTCATCTCCCCCCTTAGTTAAAAGAGAAGCTTCTTCATAATTAAGCAAAAGAACATCAACTTTTTTAAGAATATTTTCCATTTTTTCTTTACCCAAGTTAATCTGAGAATTGCCTAAATTGATGGCAATTTTAATTTTATTCTTCTTTCCAAAATCAACTATTTCTTCAGTCAATCTACTTAATTGACCAGATAAAGGGGCAATATAGAACCAAGAAGGATTAATATCTGACCAAAAAATATCTTCAATATCAAGCATTTCCGAAGCTCCACGATAAGCTAAAACTGTTCTTTCGTTTTCTGAAGTATTTAAAATAATAGAACTATTTGTTGGCTTACTAACCGTCTGGATTAACTCTGTTTTAATTCCTGAATTCTTCATTAAATTGATTAATTCTCTTCCTGGAATATCGTCTCCTACTGATCCGCAATAAGAAACATCAAATCCTTGATTAAGAAAAGTAAAAGCTGTATTTACTCCTCCTCCTCCAAAATTAAAATACATATTTTCTAAATCAATTTTAGATCCTAAATTAAAAGCTACCGCCATACCAGAAGAAAAATCTTTACTTTTAATTAAATTTTTAGAAGGAATCTTTAAAAAGACATCCCAAGTAGCCGATCCGAAAGTTATGATATCAGACATATTATTTTTTATTACCTAAGCTTAATATTGTTTTAATTATTGTATCAGAATTCAAAGAAATACTTTCAATTCCTTCTTCAAGCAAGAATTTAGCAAAATCAGGATAATCAGATGGAGCTTGTCCACAAATTCCACAATATTTATTCTTTTCTTTACAAATTCTAATAACTTTTTTAATTAGTTCTTTAACAGCTTTATTGTTTTCATTTCCAATGTGAGCAAGTCCTCCATTGTCTCTATCTAAACCTAAAGTTAATTGAGTTAAGTCATTAGAACCAATACTCATACCGTCAAAAACTTCTAAAAATTCTTCTGCTAAAATAACATTAGAAGGAATCTCACACATAACATATATTGGCATTTCTTTATCTTCTAATCCAAATTCCCTGATCAAAGAAACTACTTCCTTACCTTCTTCAACTGTCCTACAGAAAGGAACCATAACGCATAAGTTAGTAAGACCAAAGACTTCTCTTGCTCTTTTCATAGCCTGACATTCCATTTTAAAAGCTGGCTTAAAGGAATCATCAATATATCTACAAGCCCCTCTAAATCCTAGCATCGGATTAGATTCTTCACCTTCAAAAAGTCTTCCTCCCACCAAGTTTTTGTATTCATTAGTTTTAAAATCAGAGAATCTAACAATGACTTTTTTAGGATAAAAAGCCGCCGCAATTTGAGAAACTCCCTCAGCTAACTCATTTACAAAATATTCTTTTTTGTCAGAATACTCTCTAGTCAATTCTTCAATTGTATCTATTTCTTCTTTGCTTAAATCATTTTTAATTTTTTCATAATTGAATAAAGCCAACGGATGTATTCTTACTTTTTCCGCAATGATAAATTCTTCACGTGCCAAACCAACTCCATCGCTAGGAAGGAATGAGGCTTTAAAAGCCGTATCAGGAGCTCCAATGTTTAAAGTAATTTTAGTATCTAATTGAGGCATTTCTCCTAAATCATATTCTTTAACAGAGAAATTAATATCACCCTCTAAAATTCTTCCAATTTGCCCTGAACTACAATCAACTGTTACCATGTCCCCCGTCTTTAATAATTTAGTTGCGTTTTTAGTTCCGACAATACAAGGAATCCCTAGCTCACGAGAGATTATAGCTGAATGACAAGTTTTACCCCCTTCATCAGTAATAACAGCTGAAGACATTGTTAAAATAGAATTCCAATCAGGATCAGTCATTTTAGTCACTAATATTTCTCCTCTTTTAAAGTCTTTCATTTTCTTAACATCGGTAATAACCCTAACAACTCCTTTTCCTACCTTGTTACCAATACTGATTCCCTTTAAAATCGGCTCCGCAGTAGAATCTATTTTATACTCTTCATAAGTTCTTTTGCCTTTCTCTTTTAGAGAATGAACTGTTTCTGGACGAGATTGAACAATAAACAATTCTCCTGTTTTTCCATCTTTTGCCCATTCAATATCTTGAGGAGCATTATAATGTTCTTCAATAAGACATCCCCATTTAGCTAAAGTTAAAGCCTCTTCGTCAGTAATAGAATAATTACTTTCTTCTTCTTTAGAGGTAGAAATTTCTTTAATTCCTCCGCTCTCTCTGTAGATATATTTTCTATCTTTTCTCCCCATCTCTTTATTAATAATAGCCGGATATCCTTCTTTCATGGTTGGTTTAAAAATAAAGAACTTGTCAGGAGTTATTCTTCCTTTAACAATCAATTCTCCAATTCCCCAAATAGAGTTAATCAAAACAACATTATCAAAACCTGTATCCGTATCAAGAGTAAACATAATTCCTGAAGAAGCTAAATCACTTCTTACCATTTTCTGAATCACTGCTGATAAATATACACTTAATTGTTCAAATCCTTTGTCTCTCCTATAAGAAAT
>CAZOPO010000021.1:0-2267 GCA_964581805.1 uncultured Candidatus Saccharibacteria bacterium | reverse complement strand
GAAAAAAACAATATATTTTTTGACATTTTTTTTAAAAACCTATTCCTGAGAAAAGGCTTATTACGCTAATAATTAAGAAAATAATAACAAAGAGAATATCTAATATAAAAATAACAATATTTCCTTTTTGGTTGTTCATTTTTTTATTAAATTTTTAATACTTTTTACGGCTCTTAATGGTTCTGAATAATTAGGAATATTATTTTCTTCTAAATTTTTTATTGAATTAGAAACTAAATCTCCTCCCATAAAACAACAGACTATTGGTTTTTTAGGATATTTTTTCTTTAATTTTATAACCATTTTAGCATTATTGTCATTGTCTGTCATTATTTGTGGAGCGGAAATAATAATAAGACCTTTAATATTTTTTTGTAATAACATTGCTTCTATCGCTATTTCATATCTTTCAGGTAAAGCATCTCCAATGATGTCCAAAGGATTTAATTTATTCTCAACTTTTTTAAGTTTTTTGTCTAAGAGTTTAATTGTTTCTTTTTCTAAATCAGGAAGAGAAACTCCTAATTGAAAACAATAATCAGCTGTTAAAACTCCTACTCCTCCCCCATTAGTAATAATTCCAATACCGTCATCACATCTTGGCTGCCAAGCTAAAACTTTTGAAGTATCTAAAAGTTCTTCTATAGTATCAACTAAAATAACTCCTGACTGCTTCATTGCTGCCAAGTAAACATTATAATTTCCCGATAAAGATCCTGTATGAGTTTCTGCTGCTACTTTTCCTTTATCGCTTCTTCCCGCTTTAATTAAAACAATTGGTTTTGTTATGCTTCGAGCAACTTCCATAAACTTTCTTCCGTCTTTTAATCCTTCAATATATATAGATATAACTTTAGTTTCTGGATCATCTTTTAAATAGTTTAGAAAATCAACTAATTCTAAATCCGCCTCATTGCCATAAGAGACTATTTTAGAAAAACCAATATTTCTTCCCATATCAATAACAGCATCAATGATTGCTCCTGACTGAGAAAGGAAAGCAATTGAACCTTTTTTAGGAGTTATAGGAGCAAAAGAAGCATTCAAATCATTAATAGGATTAATTATTCCTAAACAATTAGGACCAATTAAAGGAATGCCATTTTTTTTGACTATTTCTCTAATTTCTTCTTCCTCTTTTTTATTTCCTTGTTCTTTAAATCCCCCTGAGATTATAATAATACCTTTAACTTTTTTTTCTACACATTCTAAAACAACTCCTTTAACTAATTTTGCGGGAATTGCAATAATTGCTAAATCAATTTTTTCTTCAATATCATTAATTTTAGAAAAACAAATTTTATCTAAAACTTTTTCCTTAAAAGGGTTAACAAAAAAAACTTTTCTTTTACCCACTAAAAGATTTTTTGACAAGCCAAGGCCAACGCTATTTTCTTCTTCACTAGCTCCAATTAGAGCAATTGATTTAGGATTGAATATATTTTTCATACAATTATTCTAAAATCTGTAATACATGCTTTATCTTTGTTTATCATAATCGGATTAAAATCAATTGAATCAATGTATTCTTCTTTCATGGAAAGATTAGAAACACTAATAATTATATCTGCTAAATTTTTTAAATTTACTTTTTCTTTTCCTCTCGCTCCATCTAATATTTTGAAACCTTTTAATTCTTTTATCATTTCTAAAGCTTCTTTTTTGCTAATTGGAGCAACTCTAAAGGAAACATCTTTAATAATTTCAATAAATATTCCTCCTAATCCGAACATCAAAACTGGACCAAATTGCTTATCCCTTTTCATTCCAATAGCTACTTCGTTTCCATAAGTCATCTCTTGAACAAGTATTCCTTCAATATTTTTACCACTAATTTTTTCCATCATTTCTTCCCATGACAAAAGAAACTCTTCTTCATCGTTTATATCTACCTTAACTCCTCCAATTTCTGACTTGTGAAATATCTTTTGAGCATGAACTTTTAAAACAACAGGAAAGCCTATCTTTTGAGCATAGGATAGGGCTTTTTCTTTTGAATTAAATAATTCTGTTTTGCAAAAAGGTATTTTGTATTTAGACAAAAGTATCTCCGTTTCTTTAAAACTTAAAATATTCATACAGTCATTTTATCCTAAAAATTCAATAATGACAAATTAGAAAGGAGAGATATCTTTCCAAATTGGAGGAGTGAATAAATAAATATCCATTGGCTTAGGAGCAGTCTCACAATAATACCCTGCCGAGTCAGTTACTCTTAAATAAATTTCTGATGTTTGAGCTTCACTGAATGTAACTATTTGAGAAAA
>CAZOPO010000020.1:4183-5884 GCA_964581805.1 uncultured Candidatus Saccharibacteria bacterium | reverse complement strand
ACTTTTTTATAGCTTAAAGTATTTCCTCTTGCTAAGTAAATTAGAATTAATTTTTTAGAACTAATTTCAATAATCTTATATTCCATTTTTCCTTCTTCGGTTTTAACAACAATGTTGTCTCTTTCTTGATCGTACTTGTCTTCAGATATTTTTTCTCCTTGGTAATAATCAATTTTATTATCTTCATCAAATTCTATCATTGAATCACAATCATCTAAGGATAGCCATTTTCCAATTAATAAATTATCACTTACAATCTTATTTATTTTAGGTGTTTTTAGTGTTTTTGGTGTTTCAGAATTATTTTCTTTAGCAAGAAAAAGGACTAACCATAATCCTAAAACTATTAAAACTCCAACAATTAAGAATATGTTAACTTCATTCATACTAGGTTTATTATATCACAATGTTTTTTATTGTATATATTGATAATGACCAGTTATTTCAAATCTAAATAGCATATTTTCTAATTTAGGGCCTGCTCCGATATTGTGAATAATTAAAGGAGTCTTTCCATTATATCTATTGGTTACTAATCCAATATGGGGAGTATTCTCTCGAACATTCCAAGTAACAATATCTCCAGGAGAGTAATCTTCAGGATTATTTGATATCGTAAGTTCTTTTCCAAAACGAGAGAAAAATGTTTGTAAATTAGGAACACGACGATGGTCAATATTAGTGTCTGTTTTAGTTAATCCCCAAATTGAAGGATAGATGGAAAAATTAGAAACCATGTCTTCGTGGACTTCTTTTTGAAGGTCGATTCCTACTGAACGGTAAGCTCTTATTATTACATCAGTACAAACACCTTTATCTTTGGGAACGTCTCCATTGGGATAATCAATTTGAAAATATGTTGGATCATAAATAACTAGACTTTCAGTTTGTTTAATTGCGCTTTCTATTAAGTTTTTAATAAATTCATTTTCAATTATTTTAATGTCCCAACTATTTTGGCTGTTTTGAGTGATTGGTATTTTTTCTCCTAAAAACTTAGGAAGAGATTTAAAATTAATATCAATTACTGCTTTAATTCTAGCTAAGAATTCTCTAATAGGATTATTGTTATATATTCTTTTATCAGCAGGAAAACCATAGGCTTCAATTCCTAGATTTCTAGCAATATATATAGATCTTGAAAGATGGAATTCTTGAGTAGAGATGATAGCAGAATCTATTTCAAAAATATATTGAGCTCGATACATTGAATCGTATGTATCAAATCCAGCATGATCAATAAAAATGTCTTCACTGGGAATATTATTATCTAATAAATAATCTTTGACAGCATTAACTTCATCATATTCGTTTGTTCCATGGTCTCCACTTATTAATATTTTTTTAACCTTTTTGGTTTTATAAATATCAATGGCGTTGTTTGTTCTATCAAGTAAAATATCGCTGAGATTATTTCCGTAAACTTTAGCTCCTAAAATAATAACAGCATCTGCTTGAGGGATTAAGTTAATGTCATTAATTATATATTTTTTGCCTTCGTTTATGACTTGATAGTTAATTAAGAAAGCAAGAAATACAAATAGAAAAAAGATAATAATGATTAATTTGTATTTTTTCATATTATTACTAAAATATATCATAATTAATTTTTGTAACCAAATTAGTTGATATTGTTAAAATTTATGATAGTATGAAATATATATAAGATATTCATATTTACATGGAAGAAAATCAAGAAAT
>CAZOPO010000020.1:2743-4083 GCA_964581805.1 uncultured Candidatus Saccharibacteria bacterium | reverse complement strand
ACTGATGAGTTTTGTTTCCAGAGATTAAATGTTCCTACTGATCATCCTGCTAGAGACATGCAAGATACCTTATACATTAAAGAACCAGAATATCTTTTAAGAACTCAAACATCATCAATAGAATCTAGAACATTATCTAAATACAAACCACCTTTTAAAATTGTTTCTCCGGGAAGAGTTTATAGAAATGAAAGCGTGAATAAAAGTAATCACTTTGTTTTTCATCATTATCAAGGAGTGGTTGTTGTTGAAAAAACAAACTTAAAAGATCTTTTTGGAACTTTTAATTTTCTATTCAAAAAAATGTATGGAGATCAAGTATTAACTCGTTATAGAAATAAATATTATCCAGAAGTTGAGCCGGGAGTTGGTCCAGATATGCAATGTTTTAATTGCCATGGTAAGGGTTGCCCTTTATGTAAAAATGTTGGTTGGATTGAGATGGGAGGAGCGGGAATTATCCATCCTAAAGTTATGGAAATGGCAGGGATTGATAATAAGAAATGGACGGGGTTTGCTTTTGGTTTAGGTCTTGATCGTTGGGTTATGGCAAAATACAATATTACAGATATTAGAACTTTATTAGGAGGGAATTTAGGTTATAAATATTACGAAAATGAAAGTACTATATAGTCAAATTAAAGAACTTGTTCCAGATTTAAAAGCTGAAGCCAAAGAAGTTGGTGAAATTTTAACTTTAACTGGTTTCATGATGGATAATTTTGAAGAAGTTTCTTATAAGGGCAAAAAAGATTATTTAATTAGTTTAGAGATTAGACAAAATAGGCCCGATTGTCTTTCTGTTATGGGAATTGCTAGGGAGGTTGCTGCTTATTACAATCTTAAGTTGTCTTTGTCTCCTCTAAAGTCATTTGAAATTAATAACAATAAATTAGATATAAAAGTAGAAGCTAAAGATTTCGTTAAAAGAATTAAAGTGATACGAATTGATAATTTAGAAAACAAAGAATCTCCTCAGTGGCTTAAAGATTATATGTCTTTTTATGGATTAGCTAGTGTAGGAATCTTAGTTGATCTTTCTAATTATGTAATGATGTTAACAGGATATCCTTCTCACTTGATTGATTGCAATAAAATAGAGGGAGATCTTTTTTGGTCAATTAATAATAATTTTACAGAAGTTACAACCTTATCGGGATTATTAGTCAATTTAAAAAAAGATGAAATTATCATAAGAGATAAAAATAATCTTTTAGCTTTAGCAGGAATAGTAGGGAGCAAATCAGGACTTATTGAAATGAATACAAAATCTATTATCGCTGAAATTGCGATATACAATAGTTCACTTATTAGGAAAAACTCAAGAAGTTTAAGTATAA
>CAZOPO010000020.1:0-2643 GCA_964581805.1 uncultured Candidatus Saccharibacteria bacterium | reverse complement strand
GATGTTAATTTACCAGAAGATGTTGCTGAAGAGGTTATAAGAATATATGGATATAATCATATTCCAACAGATGAAATTCCTCAACTAGAAGTTGTTCAAAATATTACACCAAGTAATATTATCTTATCAGAAAAAATAAGAGATATTTTAAGTATTTTAGGTTTTGATGAGGTTTTGTCTTGGCCTTTAACCCAGAAAGGGATTAATGATAATTTTAATTATTCAGATTTAAAAGAAATATTTACTCAAAATTCAGTTAATGATTTATATCCTAATTTAAGACAATCAATGGCTCCAGGATTAATTAATCAGATGAATGAATATTATAAAAAAGGAGTTGAATATATAGATATTTTTGAAATTGGTAAGATTTTTGGAGAAAAAGATAACAAATATATTGAACAAGAATCTTTAGGAGTTTTATCAGTCAATAAAAATGAAACACTTCCTCAATTTAAAAATAACGTTGAATCATTATTAAGATTAATAGGATTTAATGATATTAAATATTTTGATTCAAAATTAAAACCCAATTTGGCTAATCCTAAATCTTGTTGGGACATATTTGTTAATAATCAATCAATTGGTA
The DNA here is from genome assembly GCA_964581805.1 of uncultured Candidatus Saccharibacteria bacterium. Classification (GTDB taxonomy): domain Bacteria; phylum Patescibacteriota; class Minisyncoccia; order Minisyncoccales; family Minisyncoccaceae; genus UBA2558. The sequence goes on along the minus strand of CAZOPO010000020.1, from coordinate 2,054 downwards.
TTATTTATAAATTAATTCCTTCCGATATTAAATTAAATTTATATTTTGCAGAAATTAATATTAAAAAAATAACAGAAATGTTATTAAATATCAAAAATAATCCAGTTGTTGAAATTACTAAAAAATTAATTGCCCTAGACGTTAATATTGAAATTGATAAAGAAAAATCAATTTATAAATTTATAGATTTAATACCTAAGGATAACATTTGGAGTGTTAATGTTGCTGATGCTTATCAAGGAAAAGATAAAATTAAATATACTTTAAGAATTACTTATAAGGAATTATCTGACGAAGAAGCAAAAAAGGAACATTTGAAAATCTCTGATTTAATAAAAAAAGAGAGCTAATCTTTAAGAGAAAGCTCCTTGTAGAATATTATTTTTTGGGCCTCATTTATAGAAACAACAATAATTAATTTTCTTTTAGATTTAATAACTTTTTCTAAGAATAAGTTATTTAAATCTTTAAAGATTTTTTTTCTAATCTTTTTATCTTCATATCCGAAGTTCCAAACAAAAGAATCTTTCATTACTCCTTCAATTATCTGCCAAGAGATAAGATCTTTTCCGTCAAAATCAAAGACTTTAAATATCTTGACTAAGCAGCTTCTGGTAAGAGATTCTTTTTTGCTTACTCCTTCTAAGGAAAGGATTCTGCTTCCAGGACTCATTTCAACGATCAAATCATTTCTATTAATTTCATAATAATCTCCACTAGCAGTTTTTACTGTTTTAGGGATTATTTTTGTGTGTTCTCCCATAGGTACCTTCTTCTTATTATCTTAATCGATAAATAATGTCAATTATTGTTGAAGTTGTTATTTTATAGTAGAATAAAATAAAAAATATGTTTAAAAATAAAATTTGGTTATTGATATTATTGTTAGTTATATTTTTATTAATTTTTATTAATAAAAAAGACAATCAAGAAGTTTTAGTTGGTAATGATCGTGATCAGCATAATTGTATAGGTTCAGCTGGTTATTCTTGGTGTGAAAATAAGAATAAATGTTATCGTCCTTTTGAAGAATTCTGTTTAGACGAAGAAGATAAAATTATTAATAGTATAGAAGAAGAAACTAATTTATCTTTTAATTATTTAGGAGAAGAAAGTTTTGATTGGCATTTTAATCAAGGTAAAATTGTTAGTATTCAAGGTTATTCTTATTCTATAGAAAATTTGAATCGTGAAGATTATCAAAAAATTGAGAATTATATTAATCGTAATTACGAAATTGATATTGATAATTTAGCAGATGGAGTCTCAGGAAGTCTTCGTGGATTTTATCTTAATTATATGACTTGTGTTCTTAATTCAGAATTTATGGAAACTAAAGAAAATGAAAGCGGTCTTCTTGAGCCAGTAGATGGATCTATGAAAGTAAAATTAATTTGCGGATATTTTAATAAAAATAATTATAATTAAAAGATATGACAGGATTCGTTGATTTCATAAGAAAACAAGGAGTAGTTGGATTGGCAGTGGGTTTTCTTTTAGGAGGAGCTGTTTCTAAAGTAGTTTCTGCTTTAGTAGGAGATATTATTAATCCAATTATTGGAATTATTATTGGTAAAGCAGGAAGTCTTTCAGATTCTAGTCTTGTTATCGGATCAGTAGAGATTCTATGGGGTCACTTTATTAGTATTTTAATCGATTTTATTATTATTGCCGCCGTTGTTTATTTTGGAATGAAATGGTTAAAATTAGATAAGTTAGACAAGAAAAAGGATTAATTGTTTGCTTTATATTCAAGGATACTCTATAATGTCCGAACAGATTATATAATAAAAAAATATGAGAAACTTTGACAAGATATTTGATCGTGGGAAAAGAAATGATTCTAGAGGGGGAGATTTTAAGAGAAGAGAGCCATCTAGAGGTTTTAGGGACAGACCACAAATGTATGAAGCAATTTGCGATGAATGTGGTAAAAAATGTGAAGTTCCTTTTAAGCCAACAGGAAGCAAACCAGTTTTTTGTAGTGAATGCTATTCAAACCGAGAAGGTGGATCTAGTAGAGGAGAAACAAGAAGTAGATCATCAGATAGAGA
>CAZOPO010000019.1:2472-6313 GCA_964581805.1 uncultured Candidatus Saccharibacteria bacterium | reverse complement strand
TAAAGCTTGATTTAGAAGCCTTTATTGATGATATAAACTTTATTAATAAAATTAGTGCAAACATGAAGGAGATCTTGATAAGAAGCATAAATGAAAAACTATAATATCAGTATTGTCACAATATTCTAATTAATATATAATAAAGAAGTAATTAGTTCTTTTTAAAGAGGACGAATTGGAGTTATTGAAATGGGAAAAGTATCATTATTTTTAAGTATCGCTTGTTCTGCAGTAATTCTTATGGGATTACTTGGAGCCTCCATAATTCTTGTATAGTTTATTAACAAAGTAACGAAAGTTGCTTCCTAGATATATTTATCTAGGCTTTTTTATGTCTGTTGACAATATTCTAATTTTATTTTTCCTTAAAGGAAGTTCTTTTAAGAAATCCACAGTAATTTTATATTTTTTAAAGAAGATATAAATTTGCTGTGGAAACATGGCAAGGATTTATCATGACAATTAAGAATTTTTTATCAGGAATCTTGGCAATTACTATTATCCTGTGTGTTATCGCTGTGATAATAGGATTACCAATTGGTGTAGGAATCTTCGTACACAATGTGGTTTATGATGTGACTGACCCTTCTTCTCATATGGAGAAAACACGATCAGAGCCAATAATTCAAGAGATTAAGTACGATGTGTTTGCTGAAGATCTCGAGAATAAGTTTGTTGAGATTGAGGGTGTTGGTTTCGGAGGTGCTGGTGCTGGAGGGCTAGGTTTAGCCCAAGCAAGTGTAAGTAAAGAACCCTTAATGGCAATATTCTTCTTGAGTATAAAAAAGTTTATACTGCTCCTTTCTCTTATACTTTAGAGAAGGGGGACAATGAACTTATTTATCACTTATACAATCCTAGTGAATGGATCGCTACTTCATGCGGAATCATCGCTGGAATTGTGCTTTTGGTGGCAATAGTTATTGCCATAGGAAGATCATAATAATTTTTAGTCTCTTTTGGTGTATGCTAGGAGAGGCTTTTTTTGTTGTTGACATCATATATTTGTTATTGTATAATACTAATGTCAGCTTAGCTCTTTTACAAAAGAATAACTGAACAATTAGAGGATTAACATGAAAGGTAAATTGTTTCTACTGGTAGTCGTTCTTTCAGCTATCTTTGTAATTGCTACTGCTTCTTCTATTATCTTATTAGGAGCTTTCTTTTTACGCTGGCTGATTAACTTCTAATAGCATCATTGACAAAATGCTAATATTGTCATATAGTATGGTTGTCAAATTTGCTCTTTTCAAAAAGAAGTTTGAACAATGCATGGTTTAGCCATGAGAGGTATTGAAATGAAAAAGATTGCATTATTGCTAATAGCTGTATTGATGTTGACCACCGTTGCCGTTGCTGGATGCATAGGAGGGGGAGATACTCCCAACAGTCCTTACACAGTAACCTTAGGAGAATGTTATGTTATTAACGGCATCTCCCTTGGAATGGACGTATTCGTCTCTGGTCCTCCAGAAGATGTTATCGTCTTATTCGAAACAGAAGGATTTACTTCTTACCAAAAGGTAACTAAAGAAGCTCTTAATTCTCCTAGAGTAAAAGTAATTCTTTCTCCAGGCAATGGATACATTACTAAGGCTGGTTCTTACCAGATAACTATTCGTAAAGCGGATTTAAGTACCTATCCTGTAAAGACGGATGGAGAAATACTTTATCGAAAAACTTATCAGTTTGAAGCTCCTAAGCTTACCATTTCTGATGTTGTAGCAAAAAAAGGAATGGGTTCTACGACAATCATTCAATTCTCTTTAAGAAACGATGGAGATTTGCCAATCATTATTGATAAAGCAATTTTCGTCTTAGACGGAGAAATCTGTAATGATTACAAAAAGAGATTTTTGTTGCCTAACAAGACGACGACGATTAATTACTATGAGTATTCTGTCGTCTCTTCAAAAACAGTCAGAATCCAGTTGTTCTCCAACTCAGAATTGATTTACACTTATGAAGGAACGATGAAATAGTCATTCTTTCAACCTAGATAAAAAATATCTAGGATTTTTTTTGCAATTCTGATATAATAGTTTTAATGGATAAAGAAAAAACAATTGAAGAGTTAATTAAAAGGATCCTCGTTTTGGAGGACCGTCTTTGACCTTGAAAAAAAGAAACAAAGAATTATTGAATTAGAAAAGAAAATTGAAAATCCTAACTTTTGGAACAATCAAGAAAGTGCAATTAAAGATTCCACAGAATTATCAGAATTGAAAGAAGATATTTTAGTTGTTGAAAGTTTAAAAAATAGAGTTAAGGATTTAGAAGAAGTCTTTGAAATATTAAATGAGGAAGAATTGTCTAAAGAGGTAGAGGGAATTGATAAGATTTTGAAAGAAAGGGAAATTGAAATCTTCTTTGATAATAAGTATGATAAAGGCAATGCTGTTATTTCCGTTTATGCTGGGGCAGGAGGAAAAGATGCTGAAGAATGGGCAAAGATGATTTTTAGAATGTATCAGAGATATTGCGAAACAAAGAAATTTAAAATGGAAATAATTGATGAGTCTTTAGGGGAAGCAGGGGAAGGCCTTAAGTCAGTGACATTCTCTTTAACAGGAAAATATGCTTATGGATTTTTAAGAAGGGAAGCGGGGGTTCATCGATTAGTCAGAATATCACCTTATTCAGCTCAGAAATTAAGACATACTTCTTTTGCTTTAGTAGAAGTTCTTCCCGAAATAGAAGAAGGAGAGATTGAAATCAATAGTGATGATTTAAGAGTTGATTTTTACAAGTCATCGGGCCCGGGTGGGCAATATGTAAACAAAAGGGAGTCAGCAGTAAGAATTACGCATATTCCTTCGGGAATAGTAGTTACTTGCCAAACAGAGAGGTCACAAGGAAAAAATAAGGAAACGGCAATGAAAGTTTTATTAGCAAAACTTTATACTTATAATTTAGAAAAAGCAGAAAAGGAATTGTCTAATATCAAAGGTGATAAAGTTTCTGCTAGCTGGGGTAATCAGATTCGTTCTTACGTTCTTCATCCTTACAAAATGGTTAAAGATTTAAGAACTGATGTTGAGACTAGCCAAGTAGAGCGTGTTTTAGACGGAGAATTAGATCAATTTATAGAAAGTGAAATTAAAATATGATAGAATTTAAAAACGTTACCAAAGAATATCCTCCTAATTTAGTAAAAGAATCAAAAGTGGCAATTCACAATGTCTCTTTTACTGTCAAAAATGGAGAATTTGTTACTTTATGTGGAAGATCGGGAGCAGGAAAGACAACTATTTTAAAACTTATTTCTTGTGAAGAAAAGCCTTCAGAAGGAGATATTTTTTTTAATGAAACAAACACTCGTGATGTTAAAAAAAGTAATGCTTATTTAATTAGGCAAAAGATCGGTTTTGTTTTTCAAGATTTTAAACTTTTGTCATACAAAACAGTTTATGAAAATGTAGCTTATGCCTTAGAAGCTTTCAATTTTAATGAAAGATTAGTTAAAGATGAGGTAATGCAAGTTTTAGAGTTGGTAGGGCTTGAAAGTAAAAATAATTGTTTACCAAAGGAGCTTTCCGGAGGGGAGAAACAAAGAGTTTCTATTGCTAGAGCCTTGATTCACAGACCAGAGATTATTTTAGCTGATGAACCAACAGGAAATCTTGATCCTTATCATTCTCGAGATATTGCTAAAATGCTTTTGAAAATCAATGAATCAGGATCAACAGTAATTTTATCTACTCATAGTCGAGATATTGTAAATTCTCTTAAAAAAAGAGTTATTACAATAGAAGATGGAAGAATAATTAGGGATGAAGAAAACGGAGTTTTCTCTTTATAATATGTTTAATTTTTTAAAAAAAGTAATTAAAAATGG
>CAZOPO010000019.1:0-2372 GCA_964581805.1 uncultured Candidatus Saccharibacteria bacterium | reverse complement strand
CGGAGTTTTCTCTTTATAATATGTTTAATTTTTTAAAAAAAGTAATTAAAAATGGTTGGGAAGGTTTTTGGAGACAAGGTTTTTTAACTTTTGCTACTTCCTTAGTTATATTTATTGCCGTAGTAATTGGAACTTCTTTATTCTTTTTTCAAGGAGGAATATCTTATCTTATTTCTGAAATAGAAAACAAAATAGATGTTTCAGTTACTTTTTCTGAAGGAACATCGAGAGAAAAGATTCTTCAATTTAGAGAAGAATTAGCTTCCTTAGAGGAGGTTAAAAAAGTAGAATATGTTTCTCAAGAAGAAGCCTATGAATCTTTTGTAGAAAACAATGAAGACAATGAATATATGGAAGCTTTAGAATTATTGAGTGTTAATCCTTTTTTAGCTTCTTTAAGAATTCAAGCAGTTGATACTTCTCAGTATGAACAGATTGCCGAATATGTCAGGAATAGCGAATACAAAGATGTTATTGCTGAAGTGAATGATTACAAAAGGGGAGCGATGATTGAAACATTAAAGAATCTTACTAATGGTATTCAGTTATTAGGAATATCTTTAACAGTATTTTTAAGCTTAATTGCTGTTATCGTTACTTTTAATACTTTAAGATTAAGTATCTTTTCTCAAAAAGAAGAGATTGAAATAATGCGTTTGGTGGGAGCTAAAAATGGATTTATTAGAGGACCATTTTTATTCCAAGGAATGCTATGTGGATTTTTTGCAGCAATATTTTCTTTTATTGTTTTTACGATATCTTTTTACTTTTTCAATCAGAGCTTGAGTAATCTTTTAATGGGCTTTGATTGTCTAAACTTTTTTAAATTGAATATTCTAGTTGTTCTTATCCTTCAATTTGCTATTGGAATAGGGCTAGGGAGTCTTTCTTCTTATTTCGCTATAAGAAAATATCTTAAAAATTAATTATCTTGAAAAAACATTCTTTTTAAGATATGATATTTACATATTCGGAGGTCGTCTAATGGTAGGACGCCAGGTTCTGGCCCTGGTAATCGGGGTTCGAGTCCCTGCTTCCGAACAAACACAATGTCAACAAAATGATGTAAAATGTTGACATTACCCTAGACAATGTCAACAAAATAGCTTAATTCGTTGACATTTAAGTCCCTTAAGGGATTTTTTGTTTGACATTATTGTTAGAATAATATAACATTTAATTGTTAGAAATAATTAACAAAAAATATGAATTTAAAACAATATAAAATTTATAGAATCTTGATAATAGTTTTGTTATCGATGTCAATTAGTATTTCCATTACTCTTGATAATTATTATTTACCAATAATATTTGTTATTAGTGCTTGGGGGGCAATGTACTATTGTCGTCATCAACTTAAAACTGAGGAAATTATGGTTGATGAAAGGGATTATCAGATAGCAGGAGATGCTGCTCGTTATACTCTTTTCATTTATGGTTTAGTTGGATCAATCGGAACATTTATTCTAATGGCAATTTCTAATGGTAATGAAGTAATTTATGCTATTAGTCAGTACTTAGCTTTTAGCGTTTGTTTTCTTTTATTAGTTAATGCCCTTATCTTTAAGTATTTAATTAGAAAAAATAATGTTAAAAAATAAGATTAAATTATTTAGAAACAATTTAGGTTTAACTCAAGAAGAATTAGCTAATAAGGTAGGAGTGAGAAGGGAAACAATTGTTTTTCTAGAACAAGATAAGTACAATCCCTCTCTTAAATTAGCCATGAAAATAGCCAAATTTTTAAAGGTTAAAGTTGATGATCTTTTTTCTAATCTTGACTAAAAGACTATTTTATGATATGGTTCTAGCATAATCAAAAAGATTCGAATCTCCGTTCTTATTATGTAAGTGACCTGAGAGAAGTCGGGTCTATTATTTATATAATATGAACACAAAAACTGAAATAAAATTCTCAGATCTTGAAATTGATTCAAGAATATTAAAAAGCCTAAAAGGTCTTAATTTAGACGTTCCAACACCGATTCAGTGCCAAGCGATTCCTATTGCTATAAAAGGCTCTGATATTGTTGGTATTGCTCAAACAGGAACAGGTAAAACTTTTGCCTTTGGTATTCCTATGATTCAAAAAATTCTTTTAGAAAGAAATCAAGGAATGGTTATTGTTCCAACTCGTGAGTTAGCTATCCAAGTAACAGAAAGTCTTAGAAGGATTGCTAAAGATTTTAATTTAAACATTGCTACAATCATTGGAGGAGAAAATATGGGCAAGCAACTTTTTGCCTTAAGAAGAAGACCTCAAATTATTGTTGCCACTCCAGGAAGATTAATAGATCATTTAAAGAGAAGAACTATCAAACTAGATCAGATCAAAACTTTAGTTCTAGATGAAGCTGATATGATGTTTGATT
>CAZOPO010000018.1:1467-6320 GCA_964581805.1 uncultured Candidatus Saccharibacteria bacterium | reverse complement strand
TAGTAGCGAAAATTGTTAAAGAAGAATTAGAGAACGGGCAATAGTCCGTTTTTTGATTAAACTTATTCCTTACCTATTTTTATGACTTAAGATTGATTTCTCAGGTCTTTTTTTGGTTTTTTTGTGTTACTTGCAAATACTATCTTAATTTAGTAAAATAGTGTTACAGTATGATAGAAATAAATAATCTCTTTAAGGGGGAAGAAAAAATAGATAAGGCTTTTATTAAAAAAACAGCAGAGAATGTTTTGAAAGAGGAGGGAGTTTTTAATAAAAACATGGAAATATCGATTGCAATAGTTGATTCTCTAGAAATTAAAAAGATTAATAATCAGTACAGGAAAAAGAATAAGCCAACAGATGTTCTTTCTTTTGGAAAAATAGGAGAAGATTTGTTAGAGATAGTGATTTGTCCGAAAGAGGTTAAAAAGAATGGAGAAGTATTTAAAGAAGAATTAAAAAGGGTAGTTATTCACGGAATTCTTCATTTGATTGGTTATGATCATGAAAAAAGTAAAAAAGAAGCTTTAGAGATGTTTGCTAAGCAAGACAAATATTTTCAAAATTAATATAAAGATAATAATATGTCCAGAGCAAAAGTAATAACAGGAATAGATATCGGAACTCAAAAGATTAAGATTTTGGGAGTTAAAAAAGTTGATAATGAAAAGGAAGCTTTATTCCTTGAAACAGCAGATTCTTTTGGAATTGAGAAAGGAAGAATCAAAGATTCAGAAGAAGTTTCAAGAATTATTAATGAAATAGTTGAAAAAATTGAAAGAAAGAATAATTGCTCTATAGAAAATATTTTTGTTAATATTAATGGAACTAAATTACAATTAATTCCTAGTCATTCTTCAATCTCAGTAGGAAGAGCTGATCAGAAAGTTTCCGAAGATGATATTTCTAGAGCTAAAGATGAAGTGAAGATGATTAATCTTCAATCTAATAATAAAAAGATAATTAATGTTTTTCCTAAAGAATGGACTTTAGATGGAGAAAAGGAATCAAGAGATCCAGTAGGTTTGCAAGGTTTTAAGCTTGAATTAGATGCAATGTTAATGTCTTCTTTTAACTCAGATATAGAAAGTATTGTAGAATCACTAGAAGGATTTGATTTAGAAGAAGAAAATATTATTCCTAGCCCTATTGCTGATGCTGAAGCTATTTTAACACCTAAACAAAAAGAATTAGGAGTGGCTTTGATTAATATTGGATCAGGAACTTCAAGTGTTGTAATTTATGAAGAAGGAAAGCTATTAGGAATGTCCATCTTTCCTATTGGAGGAGGGAATATTACTAATGATATTGCTATTGGATTTAAAACAGAGATTGATATTGCTGAAGAAATAAAGATAAAACACGGATCTTGTTTTAAGAAAAATACAAAGAGTAAGATTAATTTTCTTCTTGAGGAAGAAGAAGACAATGAAGAAGAAAAGAAAAAAGAAAAAAAATATTTAACTTTTTCTGAAAAAGATTTGATTAAAATAATTGAAGCTAGAGTTTGTGAAATTTTTGATTTAGCTAATAAAGAAATTCTTAAGGTTTCTAAAGAAGGTCTTCTTCCTGGGGGAATAGTTTTAACTGGAGGAACTTCTAATCTTTCAGGAATAGTTGATTTGGCAATTAAAGAATTTAAATTGCCTTGTAGAATTGGTTATTGCAAAGAGATTAAAGGAATTAACAATGATCCTTCTTTGACTACTGTTTGCGGTCTTGTCGCTTCAAGAATTGATGATGAAAATTCTTATCCTAAGGGAAGTAAATGGGGTAAAAAAATTAAGAACTTTTTTAGTAATTTTATTCCTTAAAATGTCTATAACAAGAATAAAAGTTGTGGGAATCGGAGGGGCTGGTTGTAATACTATCGACAGGCTTTCAAGAGCTAAATTAAAAGGGGTTGAGCTTATTAGCATTAATACAGATGCTCAAGACTTAAGAAAAAAAGAAGCTCATTCTAAATTAAGGATAGGTCCAAAAACAACTAATGGTCTTGGATCAGGAATGAAGCCAGAGATTGGTAAGCTTTCTGCTAAAGAAAGTTATAAAGAAATAGAAAATTCTTTAAAAGATAGTGATATTATTTTTCTAACATCAGGTCTTGGTGGAGGAACAGGTTCAGGAGCTTCTCCGATTGTTTCAGAGATTGCCAAAAAAACAGGAACACTAACGGTGGGAATTTTTACTCTTCCATTTTCTTTTGAAGGCAAAAAAAGAAAAAAGATTGCTTTAAATAGTTTAGAGGAAATTAAGAAAAAAGTTGACACCTTAGTAGTTATACCTAATGACAAATTAATAGAATTAATTCCTCCTAAATCTTCTGTAGAAACAGCTTTTTTAAAGTGTGATGATTTTCTTAAAGAGGCAGTAGAAAGTATCAGTAATGTTATCATGAGTACAGGAATATTAAATTTAGATTTTTCAGATATTAGGGAAATTTTAAAAGATGGTGGTTTGGCATTTTTTGGAACAGGGAAGAGTGAAGGAAAAGAAAGAGATATTCGTGCAATAGAGAAAGCACTTTATTCTCCTATTGCTAAATTTCCTTTAGAAAAAGCTAATGGAGTTCTTTTTAATGTTGCTTCAGGAAATCAAAATGTTTCACTTTCAGAAATTAAAAGGATTGCAGAGGTGATAAAAAAGAAAGTTTCTTTAAATGCTAAAATAATATTTGGAGCTTCGATTGATAGTAGTTTAAATAAAGATGAAATTAGGGTAACGATCATTGCAACTAGTTCGGAAAAAATATAATAAGTAATAAACTTTTACCAAAATTTGTCAAAATTGACAGTATTTTTTGGGGAATGTAAAATGTTAAGCATGACAACAATAAACCACATCACTAAAGTTCAAAAGAGGAATGGAGATATTATGGAATTCGTTCCTGAAAAGATATTCAATGCTGTTTTTAAAGCGATTACAGCAACTAAGCAAGGTAATGGTAAAAGAACAGAAGAAATAGCTCAGTCAGTTATTAAAATCTTGAACAGAAGATTTAAAAAAGATGAGGCTCCTACTGTTGAACAGATTCAAGATATTGTTGAAGAGGTGCTAATTCTAGAAGGAGAAGCTATTGCTGCTAAAGCTTTCATTTTATACCGAGAAAAAAGAAGAATTATTAGAGAATCTCAAATAATTGCTGAAGAAGCTGTTGATAGAGTTGATGATTATTTAGGAAAACTAGATTGGGAAGTCCAAGAAAATTCAAATATGACTTTTTCCTTGCAAGGATTAAATCATTATGGAGTTTCCTATATTGTTAAAAAATATTGGTTGAATAAAGTTTATCCTGACGATGTAAGAGAAGCTAATCAATCAGGAGACATTCATTTACACAACTTAGATACTCTTGCTTGTTATTGTGTAGGTTGGGATTTATACGATTTACTTTTAAGAGGATTTGGAGGAGTTAATGGAAAAATTGAATCTTCAGCTCCTAAACATTTTCGTTCTGCCTTAGGTCAAGTAGTTAATTTTATGTATACACTTCAAGGAGAAGCGGCTGGAGCAGTTTCTTTCTCTAACTTCGATACTTTATTAGCTCCTTTTATTCGTTATGATAATTTAAGTTACCCTCAAGTTGAACAAGCTATTCAAGAATTCTTATACAACATGGCTGTACCAACTAGAGTTGGATTCCAGTGTCCTTTTACTAATGTTACTCTTGATTTAAAACCATCTCCTTCTTTTGCTAATCAGCCAGTTATTATCGGAGGTGTTCCTCAAAAAGAAAACTATTCTGAATTTGGAGAAGAGATGAAAATGTTAGACAAAGCCTTTTATGTTTCCATGATAAAAGGAGATAAAAGTGGAAGACCTTTTTCCTTCCCAATTCCTACAATTAATATTACGCCAGATTTTCCATGGGATGACCCTGCCTTAGATCCAATGTTTGAGGCTTCTGCTAAATATGGAATCAACTATTTTGCTAACTATGTTAATTCTGACATGAGACCAGAAGATGCTCGTTCAATGTGTTGCCGATTAAGACTTGATATGACTCAATTAGCTAATAGAGGAGGAGGAGGTCTTTTTGGATCAGGATCTTTGACTGGTAGTATTGGAGTCGTAACAATTAATCTTCCAAGAATTGGATATTTATCTAAAACTAAAAAAGAGTTTTTTGATAGATTAGAAAAGATGATGGATATTGCCAAACAAAGTCTTGAAATTAAAAGGAAAACAATTGAAGAGTTTACCATAAAAGGACTTTATCCTTATTCTAAACATTACTTATCAGGAGTTAAGAAAGCAAAAGGACAATACTATGCTAACCATTTTTCTACTATCGGAATTTGTGGAATGAATGAAGCTCTTCTTAATTTTATGGGAGAAGACATTGGTTCTAAAAAAGGTAGAGCTTTTACTCTAGAAGTAATGGACTTTATGAGAAACAGATTAGTTCAATATCAAACAGAGACTAATAGTATTTATAACTTAGAAGCAACTCCAGCTGAATCAACATCATACAGATTAGCTCAAAAAGATAGACAACTTTATCCAGATATTATTGCCCTAGGAACTAAAAAAATTCCTTATTACACAAACTCAACTCAATTGCCAGTAAATTATACAGATGATATTTTTGAAGAAATAAAACTTCAAGATGATATTCAATGTAAATATACAGGAGGAACTGTGGAACATATTTTTATCGGTGAAGAATTGTCAGATATTCAAACAGTTAAAACTTTAGTTAGGAAAATATTTGAAAAGAATAGATTACCATATATAACAATTACTCCGACTTTCTCAATTTGTCCTATTCATGGATATATTGCCGGAAAACATTTCAACTGTCCTAAATGTGCTATTGAACAACCTTGTGAAGTCTACTCAAGAGTAGTTGG
>CAZOPO010000018.1:0-1367 GCA_964581805.1 uncultured Candidatus Saccharibacteria bacterium | reverse complement strand
AGAAAAGAATTTAAATGTACGGATTAAACCGTGCATTTTTAAACATTATGAAAATAGGAGGATTACAAAAAGTAACATTAATTGATTACCCTCAAAAGATTGCTTGTACAGTTTTTTTATCAGGATGCAATTTTAGGTGTCCTTTTTGTTATTCAAAAGAACTTGTTTTGCCTGAAGAAATTAAAAATCATCCGGAAATTAGTTTGGATGATTTCTTTTCTTTTCTTAAAGGAAAAATTGGACTACTAGAAGGATGTGTTATTTGCGGAGGAGAGCCAACAGTTAACGGAAAAGAATTAATTTCTTTTTGCCAGAAGATAAAAGATTTAGGTTTTTTAGTAAAATTAGATACTAATGGAAGCAATTTAGAAGTATTGAAAGAATTAATTTCTAAAAAACTTATTGACTATGTTGCAATGGATGTAAAAAATTCTCTCTCTAAAGAAAAATATGAAAAAGCTACAGGGTTAAAAAATATTAATATTGAATTAATAAAAGAGGTAATAGAATATATTAAAAGTTCAGGCATTGATTACGAATTCAGAACAACGATTACCCCTCAAATTCATTCTTTGGAAGACATTAAACAAATAATTAAAGATATCTCTCCAGCCAAGAAATATTATCTTCAACAATTCTTAAAAGAAAAAGAGACTATATCAAATGATGAATTTGAAACTTATCGAGAAGAAGAATTAAAAGAAATTGAAAAAGAAGCAAAAACTTTATTTGATATTTTTAAGATAAGATAATGCTACCTCTTTACGATAAAAAGAGAATTAAGGAGTCTATTCCTTACGGGACAATTTTTTTAGTATTTTTAAATACGATTGTTTTTTTTATATCTTATTCTTATTCTGATTTTGCTTTTTCTTTTTTTTCTTTTTCTTTAAATAATCTTTTTGAGGGAATGTTTTTTACTATTTTTACTTCTATGTTTATGCATGGAAGTATTTGGCATCTTTTAATTAATATGTGGTTTCTTTGGGTTTTTGGATACAATTTAGAAATGAAATTGAAAACATTTCCTTTTCTTCTCTTTTATTTAACTTGTGGTATTGCGGGATCACTTCTTTTTGCTCTTTCCTCTAGTAATTCAGCCTTGATTATGGGGGCTTCAGGGGCGATTTCAGGCCTCTTAGGTGGATATCTTGTCTTATTCCCTAGGAATAGGATAAAAGCTCTCTTTCCTCCCATTTTTCTTCCTGCAGTCATATATATCTTTTTGTGGTTTTTATGCCAAATCTTCTCAGTTGGACAAATAGATTCAACTGTTGCTTATTGGGGACACATTGGAGGATTTATTGCTGGGATTTTGTTTATAAAAGTATTTAAGAAAATATGAGCAATTCGGATAAATTGATTTT
>CAZOPO010000017.1:4039-6353 GCA_964581805.1 uncultured Candidatus Saccharibacteria bacterium | reverse complement strand
TTAAATTCTTTGGTAAGTATAGTGAAATTCATATTTTCTTTTTATAATAAGTTTTATTATTTATTGTTATTATTATCTTCTTAATTTTTGGGGACAATCTTATATTTATTAGTTTAACCCTTTTAGATTAATACACTTTTATTTAAAAACTTGTGGATAAAAAGGGTATTAAAATTGTATAATGTCTGACTTAAATTGTATAACTTTTTTTGATCTTTTTTAATTAATACTTTCTACATATTATCTTAACACTTTTTCCTCATTATTTGCTATAGATTCTTTGAAGAATTAAATCAACTTCTTGTCTTATTTTTTCGTTTTCTTCGTATTCTTTTTCAATTAATTGACAAGCATGAATAACTGTTGTGTGATCTTTTCCTCCAAACTTTCTTCCAATTTCTGAAAAAGACATCTTTAATTCTTTTTTGATTAGATACATGGCGATTTGTCTTGGTCTAGCAAATTCTTTTTTTCGGGAAGTAAAAAACATATTTCCTGTAGCGTTGATATCGTAGAAACTATTTATAGATTCAATGATCTTTTTGTAGTTTGTTATCTTAGCAGGAGAAAGAATAATATTTTTAAGAAGCTTTTTAGCATCTTCAATGCTTAAGGTTTTACTACTATTAGTTTTTTTGAATATAATTAATCGACTAATGGCGCTTTCTAGTTCTCTAATATTTTTTTGAACATTATTGGCGACATATTCTAAAACGTCAGAAGGAATAGAGACATTTTTTTCTTCCATTTTTTGGCTCAAGATAGCAAACCTTGTTTCATAATCAGGCATAGTAATGTCAGCAATCATTCCCCCATTGAATCGAGACTTTAATCTCTCAGTAATGGCAGGAATATTATTAGGATGCCTGTCAGAAGAAAGTATAATTTGTTTATTCTTTTGATAAAGAGAATTAAAAGTATGAAAGAATTCTTCTTGAGTTTTGTCTTTTCCAGCAATAAATTGGATATCATCAATTATTAGAACATCAATTGATCGAAGGTTCTTTTTTAATTCTTCGATGCTTTGATTTCTAATTGCATTAATAATAGTAGAAATTAATCTCTCAGCAGGAATATATTTTACTTTTTTTGAAGGATCGTTTTCTTTTATCTTATTTCCAATCGCTTGCATCAAGTGAGTTTTTCCTAGTCCAACGTCTCCATATATAAAGAGAGGATTATAATTCTTGCCTGGTTCTTCTACTATAGACATTGCGGCAGCATAAGCGATTTCATTGAATGGTCCGATAATAAAATTATTGAAATTATATTTAGGATTAAGATTTGTTTCTTTGCTGACTTCTAATTCAGAGAATCCCAGTTGCTCAAAAATCTCTTCTTTTTTGGAGATTTTTTTCTTATCAGTTATTTTTGTATTTACAGGGGTGACAATATATTGTACTTCCTTAATATTGTCATCTAAAGATTTTAAAATTTTAAAAATATCTTTATTATATTTTTGCTCCATCCATTCTTTAGAAAAAGAATTAGGAACAGAGATAGTAATGATTCCCTCTTCTAGAGAAGATATTTTGGTATTTGCAAACCAGGTGGCAAAATTTGCAGGAGAAATATTTAATTGAACTTGAGATAAAACCGATTGCCAAAGTTCTTCGTTGTTCATATTTTTTAATCTTTAATATTGTTTTACATTATATCTTATAATGTCAACAAATCAAAAATTCCTTATAAATAAAGGATTTTATTTTTGAATGTGGAAAGAGTGTGGAGAAAAGGTTAATAATGTATACAAATTAGATTGATTGACCAAATTTGCCTTTTTTGGTATAATTTTTTTATAAATTAATAAAAATAATAACATGAGCAAGACTTATCAACCTAAGAAAAAGAAAAGAAGCGAGACTCACGGATTCCTAGAAAGATCTAGCACAAAAAGTGGGAAAAAGGTTTTAGCTAATAGGAGAAAAAAAGGCAGAGCAAAACTATCTGTTTAGTTTAGTATGTTAGCTAAAGAAAATAGACTTAAGAAAAAAAAAGACTTCGAACTAGTTTTTAAAAATGGGAGAGTTTTAAAAAGTAAAAACATTTTTTTAAAATATCTTCTTAATGAAAATAAGGAAAGAAAAATAGGATTTGTTGTTTCTAAAAAAGTTTCTAAAAAAGCAGTTGAAAGAAATAAGGTTAAAAGAAGACTAAGGGAGATAATAAGAAAGAACAAAGAGACTATTAAAGAAAATATTAGTATTATCATTATTGCTCTTCCCTCTCTTAAGAATGTATCTTTTAAGGAAATGGAAATTGAAGTTAAAAATATCTTAGACTTAATTAAATGAATATTTTTCAAACAATCTGG
>CAZOPO010000017.1:2339-3939 GCA_964581805.1 uncultured Candidatus Saccharibacteria bacterium | reverse complement strand
TCCATTAAAGATTTTTTTAATCAAGCAGGATTTATTATTGATACAGAAATTGTTACTAATGAAGATATTTTAGATGTAAATATTAAAACAGATGAAGCACAGAATTTAATCGGTAAACAAGGTCTTGTTTTAGCAGATATTCAGCTTCTTTTAAGAAAGGTTATTAAAAAGAAGATAGAGAGAGATATTTATATCAGCATAGATATAGATCACTATAAAAAAAACAAAGAAGACTATTTAAAAGACTTCGCTCAAAATATAGCCGATGAAGTTGCAAAAACTAAAGAAGAAAGAGAACTTCCTCTTCCCTCTTCATTTGATAGAAGAGTAGTCCACTTGGAATTAGAAAAAAGAGAAGACGTTTTTACAGAAAGCGTCGGACAAGGAGAAGAAAGAAAGATAATTATAAAACCTGCTATATAAGCAGGTTTTTTGCTTCTTTAATTCTAGAAACTTCTTCAGGGCTAGTTGTTATAATTTGATCTTCTGTATAAGAAGCCATAATTCTAATGGCAACGTGTTTTTGACCAGCAAAGAATATCCCCTCTCCTACAGGTGTTTCTAATAAAAGGAATTTTTCTTGTTCAGTTAAATTAAAAACATTTTGAAGGATATCAATAGTGGCAGGACTTTGTTTTAGTAAAAGTTGAATAGAAGAGTTAGTAATAATTGGTTTGCCATAATCTGAACGCATAAAGTCAGAAACATCTTGAGTGATGGTAGTTACTCCTAACCAATACTTTCTAGATCTTTTACAAATACCGAATAAAAAGGATGCACCATCTTCAGTTTTCATAATCCACCAAGCTTCATCAATAATAAGAAGTCTTTTTTTAAGAGTTGTTCGAGCAGTATTCCAAATGTATCTCATCACAATAAACATGGCGATTGGTCTTAATTCATCTTCTATGTCTCTGATACCAAAAACAACAAGAGAATTGTTCATAGTAATATTAGATTTTTGATTAAAGAAAGAAGCAAATGTTCCTTTGGTAAATTTCCTTAATCTTTCTACTAATGTCTCTGCTCCTTCCATTGTTTCTAAAACTGTTTCTAAGTCAGAAAGAATAGGAATATTTTCTGACCATGTTTTAGGGTCGGAATTAGGAGTGATATCTTTAGCAGCATAAGTTTCATATATCGCTTGATCCATAATAGAATCTTCTTCAGGAGTTAATCCTCCAAGCATAATTCTCATTAGTCCTACTAAGTTTATAACACTTGATCTTAAAACATCTTCAGAAGTTTCGTCTTCTCTTGGTTCCGGTAAATCAAAAGGATTAATATGACTGTCAGAACTTAAAGATATTTTAAAGAAAGATCCTCCTACAGAATCAGATAGAGTTTTGTATTCGTTTTCTGGATCAAGAATAATACAGTCTATGCCCATCATTAAGGATCTTAAGATCTCTAATTTAACAGCATAAGATTTACCAGAACCAGACTTGGCGAATATAACCATGTTAGCATTTTCCATGCTGAAACGATCAAATAAGACCAAAGAATTGTTGTGCTTGTTGACTCCATAGAGTATTCCTTCATCAGAACTTAAATCAAAAGATATAAAAGGAAAAATACTAGATAAAGGAGTAGTGTTAAG
>CAZOPO010000017.1:0-2239 GCA_964581805.1 uncultured Candidatus Saccharibacteria bacterium | reverse complement strand
GCAGTCTCTAAGGCAGGATCCCTAATTAATCCCTTCTCTTCCCTTTCCATAATTTCCGCTTGAACTTCGGTAACACTTTTTCTTAATTGTTTTAAAATTGTTCCTGTTTCAATAGGATGAAAAAAGAAAGAAATATCAAAAGGAATATCCATATTAATAATCGGAGATAGCCAGCCAGTAGTTAAATATCTAGGATAAGAGAAAACAAAGTAAGTTTTTGCTAACTTTTCTTCTATTTGGATATAGTTTTTATTAATCTCAACTGAAGCAGGAGCGATAATATCCAAAACAGAAGTAACTTCTTTATCTAAATATTTTTCTTTGTCTTTTCCAAATAAACCCATATTATATTACCATTTCAGGAGGTAAATCAGGATAATATCCTAACTCAGCCTGCTTGATATGGTGTAAACTCCATAATAATTCTATTAATTCTTCTGAACCTAGAGCAATAGATTTTAATCCGCATCTTCTTATTCCTAAAGAAACATATTCCATTCTTTGCCATAGTTGATATTTCCCTGTTTGAAATTTCTTTTCTGTTAATCCTCCTCCTTGGCTAGTAAGGCCTGTTAATTCTATCATAGGAAAATAAGGAACAACAATATAGAAATTCTTAGTCATGATTGATCCATTGTAAACAAGTTCTTCAATAAAGGCTCGATATTCGGCAGTTTGAATTTTTAGTAATTCATTTTTTTGATTTTCTTCTAGTTCCTTAATTTTTTCAATATATCCAGTAATGTTTACTTTTCTAGAATTAACAATTATTTGGCAAGAGAAATCAAGAGAATTTAAAAAGTCTTGAAATTGATAAATAATTGCCATTTGTTCTTCTTCAGATTTTAAGGCAAAATTTATAGAAGAAACCAAAAGAACTCCTTTAAAAGATTTATCTTTTTCAATCATTATCCCCTCTCGTATTTGTTCAATCGGTATAAATTGTTGAGATGGAAACTTAGCCATATTATTTTTCGAAATCGATCTTTTTAATTAAGTTTTCAATTCTTCCTCTTTCTCTTAATTTCAAAGGAGATTTAATTTCTTCTTTTTGAATCATTATTTTTTTAGTTTCTCTTTCTGTTGATAAATATACAGGAGACTGTTTCCTCTGCCATAAATAAAGTTTAGCATTGGAATTATAAAATAACCAATTTTTAACGACAGTAGGAAAAGATCGGCCTTCTACTTTATAAAAAGAAATCATTAAAGAAAGACCAATTACGGCAGCTGCCATTAAGATAAATAAAAAGAAGTTGCTCTGGCCGACGGAAAAATAAAGGAAGAAAACAACAAGAGCTGCTCCCCCAACAACCATACTTTGTTTTATAGTTAAGCTACCAAGTATTTTTGCTTCGTGTTCTATAAATTGAGGAACTCTATATTGCATAATTAAATTAAGCTTTCTTTATAAGGATCTTTAGGGTGAGTATCTGATTTAGGAGTAGAAATAATTCTTTCTGTTTTTTTATTATTACTTAAATCAACTTTATTATCAACTTTAGGATCAGAATATATTTTATTCAAAGCAATCCTTAAATGACTAAAGATCTTTTTATCAATTTCTCTGCTAATCTCTTTAGCTACTTTAGCGTCAAGTTCCATTTCTAGTTCAATAGTTACAATGAAATCTTTTATAGGAAGTTTACCGATTAAAGTTTTACCAACATATTTCATTAATTGAGATTTTGAATTTTCGTCAGCGAGTCCATTTGCATCACAAATCTCAGAAATAATATCATAATTTTCTTCAGAAAATAAATTATCTTTTATAATCTCAGGAAGATTTTCATATTCTTCCCAAAATTCTTCTTTAGAATCTATCATATGTTATTTATTTTATCATATATTAAAATTCTATCAATGGTCTTTACAAAAAATATAATATGTTTTATAATTAATTTGTTCTTAATTTTAAAAAAGAACAGCTCCTTAACATTTTAGAGGTGATTAAGATGAAGACAAAAAGGCCATTTCTCAATGGATTATTGATTGTTGTTTTAGCAATAGTCATTGGTATCGTACTTGCGAACATATTTGGAATTGTAACGATTTTAATTTCAATTCCTTTAATCTTATTAATAACTTTCCTAGTTCTCTATTTTATCTGGGCTCCTAATAATTGCTTTGCCTGCTTCCCTGAAGAAGGATACTGTACAATTATTGCAGAAGGAGATTCTTTTTATGATGCAATTATCAAATACAAAGGAAAAATACTTAAAAAAGATTTTTCAGTTGT
>CAZOPO010000016.1:0-6642 GCA_964581805.1 uncultured Candidatus Saccharibacteria bacterium | reverse complement strand
ACCAGGGACCTCGTCATTATCAGTGACGCGCTCTAACCAGCTGAGCTACACACCCTTTTCTAAAATGAAAAGGTGCTCTTTCATGGGGTTGAACCAAGCAGAAACCTTTTTTGAATGAACTACTTTCAATCCTAATTTATTAAACATTTCTTCCCATTTCTTTCTAGTATAGAATTTACCATTTTCTGAATTTTTTTGGAAGAGCTTAGCAAAAGAAATTCCGTGGATAAAACAGAAAAACTTACTAATAATCCCTTCGGGAAGATTTTCATATAAAACGATCTTACCACTTGAAACTCTCTTAGCTTCTTTTAGCAGTTCTTCTGGATTCTGGCAATGGTGTAAAACAAAATTAATTAAAACTAAATCAAAAGAATTATCCTTTAAAAAAGATAAATTATCTCCTTTGTATTTTTTAAAAGGTATAACTTCTACCCTGTTATCAATAATATCTATTCCTAAAAATTCTGAAGAAAAAGATCTTTCAAATTCCTTACTAATAATTCCTGAACCACAACCAAGATCAAGAATCTTTAAGTCAGTGGAAAGGAACTTTTCACAATCTCTACACATATCTCTTCCTGCTTTACTGTAAAGATGACGAAAAATACGATACTGTAGGGGTCCGATGCTTTTCATTTTAATTAGTTAGTTTCTTAGAGTTGTTCCGCTAATGAATAATCTCTTGTTTAGGTAGAGAGATCAATACCTTGTTATTAATTCAGTGATCACTCGCGAATTAATAACAGTCGACAAATTTAAAAAAATAAATGATCCACGAGCAGCTTCCGCTACCCGTGCCTTGTTACGACTTCGTCCCTCTCACTGAGCCTACCTTAGGTCCATTTGCATGGAACTTCGGGCATTCCCAACTCGCTTGACGTGACGGGCGGTGAGTACAAGACCCAGGGACATATTCACCGCAGCATGGCTGATCTGCGGTTACTAGCGATTCCGGCTTCATGAGGTCGGGTTGCAGACCTCAATCCGAATTGAGGGATCGTTTGATGGGATTTGCTCCAGATTACTCTTTGGCGTCCCATTGTCAATCCCATTGTATTACGTGTGCAGCCCAGGGCATCAAAAGGCCATGCTGATTTGGCGTCATCCTCACCTTCCTCCCGGTTGTCCCGGGCAGTCTCCTATGACACATGAAACATAGGACAAGGGTTGCGCAGGTTACCCCATTTAAGGGAGCAACTCAAGCCACCTGCTGACGACAACCATGCAGCACCTGGGGTAGTGTCCTTGTGGGTGGGCAAATCTTTCGAAATGCTTTCACTACCTTGTCAAGCCCTGGTAAGGTTCCTCGCTTACTGTCGAATTAAGCCACGTAATCCACCGCTTGTGTAGGTCCCCGTCTATTCCTTTGAGTTTTAGCCTTGCGGCCGTACTTCCCAGGCGGAATACTTAACGCGTTAGCTTCGCCACTGCAAGGGTCGACACTTGCAATAGCTAGTATTCATCGTTTAGGGCGTGGAATACAAGGGTATCTAATCCTTTTCTCTCCCCACGCTTTCGTCTTTCAGTGTCAGGACTGTCCTAGCTGATTGCCTTCGCTTTCGGTGTTCCAATTGATATCAACGGATTTCACCCCTTCACCAATTGTTCCATCAGCCCCTAACATCCTCTAGTATGCCAGTTTTCCCCGCTTTTCCAAGGTTAAGCCCTGGAGCTTTAACGAGAAACTTAACAAACCACCTACAGACCCTTTACGCCCAATAAATCCGGATAACGCTTGGGGCACTCGTATTACCGCTACTGCTGGCACGAGTTTAGTCACCCCTTATTCCTAGGGTACAGTCAAAGTTCTTCCCCTAGAAAAGTGGTTTACAATCCGAAGATCTTAATCCCACACGCGACGTCGCTCGATCAGGCTTGCGCCCATTGTCGAATATTCTCGACTGCTGCCTCCCGTAGGAGTATGGCCCATGTCTCAGTGCCATTGTTGGCGGTCAAGCTCTCACTCCGCCTACCCGTCATCGCCTTGGTGGGCCATTACCTCACCAACTAGCTGATAGGACGCAGACTCATCCTTTACCGAAAAATCTTTACCGTTGCCGGACTATCGGGAATTAGCCTGGATTTCTCCAGGTTATGCCCGAGTAAAGGGTTGATATCTACGTGTTACTAACCCGTTCGCCACTGCTGTATTGCTACAACCGTTCGACTTGCATGCCTTATCCACGTCGCCAGCGTTCATCCTGAGCTAGGATCAAACTCTCAAAAAAAATAGCGGAACAACTCTAAAAAACTTACAAATTGTTCTCAAAAAAAATCCTACTAAAATGATTGCTGAAAATAAATTTTCAATGAACGATAACATAAAAGATAATACTCTTTCTTTCGCTAATTGTCAACTTTTTCTATTATGAGCCGGTAGACGGATTTGAACCCCCGACCTACTGTTTACAAAACAGTTGCTCTACCACTGAGCTATACCGGCAAAATTACTTTTTTTTATTAATTGAATTTCTTATTTCGTTCCAATAAGAATCAATTCCTTTTGTTCTTTCTAAAGATCTTTCTCTCAACTTAATAATCCAATCAGACAATTTATTATCAGCCTTTAATGATAATATTCTAAACTTACTTAATAATTTATGCAATAATAATTCTAAAAAATTAGAATTTTCTTTAATAACTTCTTTTGTTTTTTCTTTAATTTTACTTTTTAAATCTTCCTTTGGAAAAGAATTATCAACTTCTGAATAATATTTAAGTTGGGGAACTTTTTTCAAAATTAAAAGAACTAACAAAAGAAAACTAGCAATTGCAGAAATTAATGCAATAATTTCAAAATTCATACATTACAAATCTTTTGACTAAAATATTTTCTCCTGTTTTAGCAATATATTCGTTAATCAAAGATTGAATTGTTTTACTATCATCTTTTATCCATAACTGGTTCAAAAGACAAACTTCTTTTTTATACTTATCTAATTTTCCTTTGACTATTCCCTCTATTATTTCTTCTGGCTTATTCATCTCTCCTACTTGTTCTCTAATAAGACTTTTTTCTTTTTCTAAAATTTCTGAAGGAATTTCTTCTTCTTTAATATATAATGGTTTCATTGATACAACTTGTAAACAAATTTCATGAGATAAATTCTGAAAATCTTCTCCTCTGGAAACAAAATCTGTTTCACAATTTATTTCTAACAAAACTCCCATTCTCTTACTTGAATGAACATAGGAATCTATAATTCCTGCACCGACTTCCCTTTCTGTTTTCTTTTGAGCAACTACTTGTCCTCTCTTTTTTAAATATTCTTTAGCCAAAACGATATCATTGTTAGACTCTTCTAGAGCCTTCTTACAATCAGACAAAGAAATGCCTGTTTCTTCTCTTAATTTTTTAACAATTTCTATATCAACTGCCATTATTTTTTTAATTTAAAACTTCTTCTATTTTGTATAGAACATATTCTACTGCTGTGTAGGCATCATCGTTTCCTGGAATTGGATAATCAAGTTCTTGAGGATTAACATTTGTATCAGAGATTGCAATAATTTTGACTCCACATTGAATAGCTTCTTTCAAAGCAATTTCATCTTGGTCAACATCAACTATAAATATTGCTCCTGGAAGTTCTTCCATATTTTTTACTCCATCAAACTTAATTCTCAATCTTTCTAATTCTTTCATCATCTTCAATCTTTCTTTCTTAACATATTTTTTTTCAAATCCTTCTTCTTTAACTGAAGCCTCTAGATCTTTAAAATAATTAATTCTTTTTTTAATTTCTTTAAAGTTTGTAAATAATCCACCAATCCATCTATCTACAACATAAGGACTATTACACTTAAGAGCAGTTGTTTTTACTAAATCTCTTGTAGCAACTTTTGTTCCCACGAAAACAATTGTCTTTCCTTCACTTTTTAATTGTTTAGCAAAATCCATTGCCTCAGAAAGTTTTTGAGCAGTTTTTTCTAAATCAATTAAACTAACCCTGTCCTTCTGTTTAGCAATATACTCTTTCATTTTAGGATTCAATTTTGACTTATCGTGACCATAACCAAGACCAGCCTCGATCATGTCATTTATTGAAATATTATAATTTATTTTTGTTTCTTCCATATAGTAAGATATATAACATAAGAATTTTTAATTGGCAAGAGTCAAAAAAAAGACTTCAAAAAATGAAGTCATATATTATGGGAATATTGTCTATATTCAAGTAAATAAGAACGAAAAAGTATAGAAGAAAGAAAAAAAACCAAATAAAGTAAAGATCTTTAAGTCCTATAAAACTCATAAAATCTTTTATAAAATTCTTATAATTTTTTTTGTAAACAATATAATCATCGTCAACTATTAAATCATAAAACTGATAATTTGGATAATCTTCTTTATAGTAGATGATTGAGCCATCTTCTTTTAAGAAGAATAAAAAATATATTGTAAACTTTTCACAAGAAATAGTTTCTTGAACGTAGATATTTTCTTTATAATTTTTCAAATAATAAAGAATTTCCCCGAAAGATAATTCTTCAGAAGGATAAGTATCTAAATTTATTTCAATGTGAATAATTTCTTTTAACTCTCTTCCTATAATCTTTTCAATTGCCTTTACTCCATCTTCTCTTAATTTAACTTTATACTTTCTTTTTCTAAGAATAAAAAAGTCTTCAGAAAAAAGAAATAATAGTAATAATAAAAAGATCGTTATAGGAGTGACAATTACTCCTATTATAGCCGATTGAATCAATAAAGTTGTTAATGTACCTAACATTTTTTCTCACCTCTGAGAATGATTTATTTATACAATATTTATAATACTAGGTCAAGCTCTTGATTTTAAGTATCTTTTTTGATATAAAATAAACATATGAAAAAAGAAATTCATCCAAAATATTTTGATAAAGCTAAGATTAGTTGTGCTTGTGGTGCAATGTTTGAAATTGGATCAACTATAGAAAATATAGAAGTTGAAATTTGTTCACAATGTCATCCTTTCTATACAGGAAAAGAAAGAGGATCTGACAAAGTAGGAAGAATCCAAAAATTCAAAGAAAGAGCAGCTAAAAAAACAAAATAGTTTTAGTTATGTCTGAAGAAGATATCAAATACAACGCAATTATTATGGAAATAAGAGCAGGAGTTGGCGGAGGAGAAGCCGCTCTTTTTGCTACTGATTTATCAAGAATGTATACAAGATATGCTCAGAATCAAGGATGGAAAGTAAATATTCTCGACTCTAGTGAAACAGAAATTGGCGGAACAAGAGAAATCACCATGGAAATATCAGGAGATAATGTTTATTCCCTATTAAAAAGCGAAGCTGGGGTTCACCGAGTACAGAGAATTCCTGAAACAGAAAAATCAGGAAGAGTCCATACTTCTACCGCTAGTGTTGCTATTTTACCTAAACCAAAAGCAACAGAAATAGACATTAGACCTCAAGATATTAGAGTAGATACATATAAAGCTTCTGGAGCAGGAGGACAATACGTTAATAAAAGAATGTCTGCTATTAGATTGACACATATCCCTACTGGAGAAGTAGTAACTTGTCAAACAGAAAGAAGCTTAGGACAAAACAAAGAAAGTGCTCTTTCAATTCTAGCCGCTAGAATTATGGATAAAAAAATGCAAGAAATTGATAAACAAATGACAGGAGCAAGAAGGTCTCAAATTGGAAATTCTTCAAGAGAAGAGAAAATAAGAACTTATAACTTCCCTCAAGATAGAGTAACTGACCATCGAATAAAAAAGAATTGGCACGATATTGAATCAATTATGGAAGGAAAGATTGATAAAATGATAAATCAGCTATCAAAAAAACAGGACTAAGGTCCTGTTTTAAAATATTAATTTTTCACATGCGGTTGTCATCTCTCCCTTATCAATAAATTCTTGAATACACCAAGATCTTGTCCTAACTTGACTAGCATAGGCACTAGAACCTCCATAATACCTGGAAGCAGCAGAATACTCTCCCGAAGTTTTACCTCCTCCCAAAGCTTTCAAGTAAGAAGCTGAAGCAGTAAAAGAATCGATTAAATTCCAAGGATCAGTATAGCTTTTTCCCGTATAAGCCATAACCTTATCTTCATATAATTTCCAAGTACTAGGAATAAATTGAGCTGGACCCATTGCCCCTCCAAAACCAAAAGGAACATATCCTGATTTTTTACAAGTAATTGAACCGTCACTATTAACTATTGCACCTGAATGAAGATAAGAATTTCCATAACGAGTAACACAATCATTAATCCAACAAGAAACAGGAGTATTTTCCATTACTCTTCCTGAAGCATTAATAATTTCTATGAATACAGGCAAGTCACGAGTAGGATGAATAATTCTAGAAACTAGTTTTTCATTACTATATTTCCCTCCTCCTGTTTTAGCATCAGTAATATAACATTGACCAACGTTTCTCCCAATTGCTGATTCTTGACTAATAATAGCTAATAAAAATGCTGGTCTTACTCCAATAGCGTTACCAATTGTTTTAGCTAAATCAAGAGCTTCTCCAAAAGTAGGAGCCTTTTGTCCTTCGACTAAACCAACCATTTGAATTAGTTTTTTGTTTATCTCAGCGGCTTTAGCTTCTACCGCTTCCTTTTCTTCTAATTGAGCTTGATATTGTGCTTCCGTTAATCTATATAAACCATCTTTTTCTTGTTTAGCAA
>CAZOPO010000015.1:3672-7348 GCA_964581805.1 uncultured Candidatus Saccharibacteria bacterium | reverse complement strand
GCGATAACGACTAACAACTCAATTAATGTAAAACCTTTTTTCATTTAATTTTTATTATTTATTACTGAATACTTGAACTTACTTGATACATTGGTAATAAAACAGCGGCAACTAATAGACCCACCATTAATGCAAGACCAATAATTAATATTGGTTCAATTATGCTCGACAATGAATCAACAAAAGCATCTGTTTCTCTTTTATAAAATCTTACTACATTTGAAAGAGAAGAGTCAAGCTTTCCTGTCCTTTCTCCCACTGAAACCATTTGCACAAACAAGGGAGAAATGAGTTTAGGATTCTGACCTAGAACAAGACTAATGCTTTCTCCTTTAACGACTCTTTCTTTTGCTCTTAATATTGTATCCCTATAAACATTATTCCCTATTAGACTTGCTACAACTTCTAGAGCTTCATTAATAGCGATTCCTGAAGCAATTAAAGTGGAAAAGTTTTCCGCAAAACGAGTTAAATATAAATTTTTAAAAAAGTTTCCAAAAACAGGAATATTTATTAAAAACTTATCTGTAACATCTTTTCCAAATTTAGTCTGAGGGAATTTTATAAAAAAGAAAATAACACTCAAAACTAATATTAAAGCCATATACCAATATAGAACAAAGAAATCAGAAATAGCAATAATTATTTTTGTTGCTATCGGCAACTCTTGTCCCGAACTTTCTAAAACTTCAACTAAACCAGGAACAATGAACATCATAATAACAACGAAAATTAAAACAAAAACAATTAAAATAACTGATGGATAAGTTAGAGCACCTCTAACTTTAGACATAATCTCGTATTCACTTTCAAGATGATCAGCCACTTTATTTAAAATACTTGGCAAGTTTCCAGAAACTTCTCCAGATCTCACAATGTTAACGTAGAAAACAGAAAAGATCTTAGGATATTTTCCTAAAGCTCGAGAAAGTTGTGTTCCCTCTCTAACATCTTTAGCAATTTTATATATTTTTTCTTTAAAAAAAACATTCTTAGTTTGGTCCCCCAAAGCTTCTATTGCTTCTGCCGGAGGAACATTTGATTCTATCATGATTGCTAATTGCCTAGAAAATATTGCTACTTCTTTAGCAGAAACACCAGTCAAAAAAGAAATATTTTGGTTCAATACTCCCTTTCCTCCATCTTCTCCTAATTCAACAACCTCTAAAGGAAAAAGTTTTTCTACATTAAGAAAATTAAGAACATCTTCTTTAGATCTAGCTTCAACGACTCCCTTTTTTCTTGCTCCGGTAATGTCTTTTGCTTGATAAGAATATTTCATATGATCTTTTTCAATTCTTTAGGATTATTTGAAAAGTTTATTGCTGTTTCAAAACTTATTATACCTTTTCTAGCTAATTCTGCCAAGGATCGATTAAGAGAAATCATTCCCAATTCTAAAGAAGTATCAATAACTAAAGGAATTTCATAAATTCTGTTATCTCTGATTAAATTAGAAACAGCGGGATTATTAAAAAGTATTTCGCAAGCAGGAACTACTCCCCCATCATTAGAAGGAATAAGTCTTTGAGAAATTATTCCTACTAAAGAACTGGCTAATTGAGCTCTTACTTGAGATTGCTGAGCCCCTTCAAAAGAATCTACAATTCGGTGAATAGTTTGAGAAGCTGAGTTAGTATGTAAAGTAGCCAAAACCAAGTGACCTGTTTCTGCAGCCGTAATAGCAGCGGCAATAGTATCAGGATCTCTCATTTCACCAACCATAATAATATCAGGGTCTTCACGAAGAGAAGATCTTAGAGCTCTTTCAAAAGATTTTGTATCTGAATGTAACTCTCTTTGATTAATAACTGATTTTCCTTTCTTAAAAATATATTCGACAGGATCTTCAATAGTAATAATATGACAAGATTTACTACAGTTTATTTCTTCAATCATGGCTGCCAAAGTTGAACTTTTACCATGACTAGATGGCCCTACCACTAAAACAAGACCTTGAGAGTAATCTAAAAACTTACGAATTCTTGGCGACAAGTTTAATTCTTCAATCGATCTTATTCTCTCCATGATTAATCTTAAAGAAGCACTAACCGAACCCATCTGATAAAAAATATTAATTCTAAACCTTGCTCTTCCTTCAAAGGTATAAGAAAAGTCAATTTCTTTTTCTCTTAAAAATTCTTCTTGCTGTTCTTCATTCATTAAAGAAAAAGCAAGATTTTTAGAATCTTCGGGAGTTAAAATTTCTTCATTCTTTAAGAATACTAGCTTTCTACTAATTCTCATTACGGGACAATATCCAGCAGAAATATGAAGCTCTGAAGCTGTATTTTTTATAGTTGATTCTAAAAGCTGTTTTAAATATAATTGATAATTCATCTTAGTATTTTTGTTCTTCTGTAATTCTAAATACTTCTTCAATAGAAACTAGTCCTTCTAAGGCTTTAATAATTGCATCTTGTCTCATCGTAATCATTCCCTGTTTTGCAGCCTCTTCAGCAATTTTTGCCATTGTCGGATTTTCAATAATTGTTTTTTCTAATTCATGTGTCATTTTTAAAACCTCAAAAACTCCGATTCTTCCCTTTTCCCCTTTCATATTACATTTAGGACAACCTTTGGCTTTATAGACAAAAACTTCTTTGGGCATAGTAAAATACTTTTTTGTTGATTCAGGAAGACCTTGCATCTGTTCAATTATGATTTTTTCTATTTCTTTATTGGGTTTAATTTTTTCTCGACAATGAGGACACATCTTATGAGCTAATCTTTGAGCAATAACAACATTAACTGTAGCGGGAATTAAAAAAGTCTTAACCTTCATATCTATTAATCTAGAAATAGAACCAACAGCATTATTTGTATGCAAAGTTGATAGAACAACGTGACCAGTTAAAGCAGCATGCGTTACTAAAGAAGCAGATTCTTCATCTCTGATTTCACCAACCATAATAATATCAGGGTCTTGTCTAACAATTGATCTTAATCCTTGACTAAAATCATAACCAATTTCTGGCCTAATCTGAGATTGATTAACTCCACTAATAAAATACTCTATCGGATCTTCAAGGGTAACCACATTAACATCCGGACTATTTAATTCTTTAAGAATTGAATAAAGAGTTGTTGTTTTTCCTGAACCAGTTGGTCCAGTGGCTAGAATTAAACCAAAAGGCTTACGAATAGACTCCCTAATTGCATCTAAATTATAATAAGACAAACCAATCTCTTCATAGGTTTTCAAATTTTCATAAGGATCAAGAACCCTGATAACAACTTTTTCTCCTAATTTAGTAGGAAAAGTTGAGACTCTGAAATCAACTCCTTTATTATCTATTTTTGCTGAGAATCTTCCATCTTGAGGAACTCTGTTTTCATCAATTCTTAATTTAGAAATAATCTTAATTCTAGTAACAATTGAAGCATGAGTGTGAATAGGAAGGAATAAAGAAGAATAAAGTTGTCCATCCATTCTAAATCTTACTCTTAATTGTTTTTCTTCTGGTTCAATATGAATATCAGAAGCTCCTCCTTCAACAGCATGCCTTAAAATAACTGCCACCATTTTAATAATTGGCGCATCTTCAGAGAATTTCTCTTTTTTATTTATTGCTTCATCTGAAGAAAAATCTATTCCTTCACTTCCCCCGTCAGAACCTAATTCTTTTTCCAAATTATCAAGAGCTTTCCCTACTTCTTCTTCAATGTCTCTGTA
>CAZOPO010000015.1:0-3572 GCA_964581805.1 uncultured Candidatus Saccharibacteria bacterium | reverse complement strand
TAAGGTATGCCATATATCTCTGACTTAAGAGAACGAATACTAGATTCATCAAGTATTTTTTTAGAAAATAAAAATTCCTCTTCACTTCCTTTGAATGATTTTATTTCTTCACTTAATCTCTCCCCTTCTTCTTTGGTTATTTTATTATCAGTAACAAGTTTTTTTATTAAAATCATATATTTTTAATTTTCTGCGAAAGGATTTGATTTACCTAAATTAAAACTTCCTGTAGGCTCATTGAATAAAGATGGATCAGGAGTAAAAACTAGGTCGTTAAAAGAATCTGAAGAAATAAAATCTATCAGATCCTGCATTTTTAATTCTTCTTGGTTTTGATAATTAGGTTGGACAGAAGATTGGAACATTTGATTATTGTTAAAATAAAGATTAATAAATAAAAACCAACCAACTATAAAAATTAAAGCAAAAACAATCAAAGAGGTTATTCTTTTTATCATTGCTTTTTTATCTACTGTTTTTTCTGTTCCTATATTTATCATTTTAGTAAGAATAAAAATCAACTACTAAATTAAAAGATAATTCACTGCTCGACTCTTCAGCTGTTTTTTTAGAAGCCGGTAAAATACTTATACTTTGTATTGTTGCAATTCTAGCTTGACTCTCAAGTGATTTCAAAAAGCTTTTAAAAGAGGCATAACTTCCATCAACTGAAAGATTAAATGATGTTTTTTTAACGGGACCCATTATCTGACCTTTATATAATAACTGAGACTCAGATATTAATAAAGGAGTTGAATTTGATAAACTAGAAAAAACTAATCCATTTTCAAATGACAAGTTTCTCAAAAAGTAATTTATTTTAGAAAAGAAAAAAGGAGAAGAAATAAAATTAGATTCTACTATTTCTTTATTTTCAAGCCAGCCCGCTTCTTTCAATTTTGCAAAATTAGAGCTAGAAAAAGAATAAAAATCACTCATTGTTTTTTTCTGAGTTTGATACATTTCAATTTTCTTTTCTTTATCTTTAATTTCCTTATAAGCAGGAACAATTAAAATAATAATAACTGCAATAATTATTAAGAAAAGCAAAACAGAAAGAACTATTTTTTTATTAATTTTTGCCATGATTATTTAAAAACACTTTCTTTAATAATTAAATTAACATCAAAAGATGTCTCTCCATTAATAGCAATTACAATATTAGAAAGATCATAACTTTCTATTGTTTCATTTGAACTCCAAACAGAAATCTGCTGCATTAAATTTTTATTACTTTTGGTTTTTCCTGATACAGAAACCTTTCTCGTTGAAGAATCAAACTTTAAATTTGAATAGACAATTTCTGAATGAGCCCATGATTCAAAGCTTTTAAAAAAATTTGACACTTTTAAACTATTATCAAAAAGAATCTTAAAATCATTTATTTTCTTTTGAGATGAAGTTAAATCGTTTTTATTCTCTTCTGTAATTAATTGAGTCAAAGAAGAAACTTCCGCACCTAATAATTTCTCTTCGTTCCCTTTCTCTGGCAAATAAATTAAAGAAAGAAAGAAGTATAAGCCAAAAGAAACAAATAAAATTAAAATTAAAACAATTAATATTGTATTCCCCCCCCTTATATCGTTTGTTTCTTTTGAATCTACGTTAATTGACATATTATTCAAATTTACTTAAAGCTTGCCCTAAAGCAATAGAATAATTAGCATTTAATTCTTTCATTCTTTCTTCAAGTTCCTGAGGATAAATAATTTTTTCAAATGGTCTACCTAAATCTATCTCTAAAACATTTTCTTCATCTTGGTTCAAGGAGTTATTAAAATATTCTAAAATTCCTAACATTAAAGAGGTTCCTCCTAGAAAAACTACCTTTTTAACTGTAGAGTTTTCTTTGTTTTCAAACTCTTTAATTACTTTTCTAATTTTTGAAGAAATAGAGTAAAGAGTTGGTTTTAAAATTTCTCCTAGGTTAACCTTGTCATTTTCTAAAAGACCATACTTTCTTTTAATTTTTTCTGCCTCAATCGTTCCTATTCCTAAATCTTCAGAAATAGCGTTAGTTAAATCCTTCCCTGCCAAATCAAAACTAGAACTTGTTTTCATAAATCCTTTTTCAATAATACTAACATTAGTACTTTGAAATCCTATTTCTACTAAACAAATTGTTTCACTATCTTTATCTTTAGCAATTGCTCTTTTTAATGACATCGCTTCCGGCTCTAAAGAAAGAAGTTCTAGTCCTGCCTGTCTAGAAATATCCTTATATTGTTCAATAATTACTCTAGGAACTGCCATGACTAAAACTTTGTTAATATCTTTTTCTGAAATAGCATTTTCCATTGATTGCCAATCCAAAACAACCTCTGAGAGAGGTATTGGTATATATTTTCTTGCTTCAAATCCAATAGCACTATCTATTTCTTTTTTAGTCATTGGAGGCATTTCAAAAATTGAAAAGAAGGTTGAAAAGTCAGGCAAAGAAAATGACGTTCCCCTGTCTTTAATCTTAGTTTCGTCAATTAATTCTTTCAAAGCTAAAGAAATGTTATCTATATGAGGATTCAAGGTGTTTTTATCAAAAGATCTAAAAAATTCTCTACAAGCAAAATCTAAATTTACTTCTCCATAATTTTCAAGAATGAACTTATTCCCTTTTTTAGAAATCTCTACAACTTTTATAACCTTAGTCCCAATATCTACTCCAAGACTTCTTAATTTTTTTTTATTTCCAAAAAACATATTAAAGCAATTATATCAATTTTATAATTTAGTTACAAGATGATATATTAATATAATATCATATTTATAAAAAATGAAGCAACTACTTAATTTACTTTTTCCTAAACATTGTGTTGTTTGCAAAAAAGAAGGAAGTTTCCTTTGCGATGATTGTCTTTCTTTAATAGAAATCAATCCTTTTAGGTATTGTCTTTGTGAAAAATTAAAAAAAGAGGACAAATGTAATAATTGTAAAAATCGATACTTAGATAAAATATTTTCTGCTTCTGATTATAATAATAAAATTGTAAAAACTGCTATTCATAAATTCAAATATTCCTATATCAAAGAATTATCCCTTCCTTTTTCTTTTTTAATTTTAAAACATTTAGAAAATGTTAATTGTTCAATCGATACCAGTTTTATTCTAGTACCTGTTCCCCTCTCTCAAAAGAAAATAAGAAAAAGAGGGTTCAATCAATCAGAAGAAATTGCTAAACATATTTCTAAAGTAACAGGATTATTATTAGATTCTAATTGTTTAATAAAAATAAAAGAAAATAAATCTCAAGCTGAATTAAATAAAACAGAAAGAATTAATAACATTAAAAATGCTTTTAAAGCTACTAAAGACTTAAAAAATAAAAATATCTTACTTATTGATGATGTCTATACCACTGGATCAACCATGGAAGAATGCTCTAAAGAATTAAAGAAAGCTGGAGCTAATAAAGTTTGGGGAATAACTATTGCTAGAGAGATGGTTGACCTTTAGGCTTATTTTGTATAGAATTACTTCATCAATGGAGAGGTGCCAGAGCGGTCGAATGGGGCACCCTGCTAAGGTGTTAGCTGTGAAAACGGCTCGAGGGTTCGAATCCCTCCCTCTCCGCCAA
>CAZOPO010000014.1:0-7913 GCA_964581805.1 uncultured Candidatus Saccharibacteria bacterium | reverse complement strand
CTATTTTAATGTAATACTATCATTATCAAGTATCTTTCCATAGAAATCCAATCTTTCTTTTGTGCTATCAACAACACCTAAGCTTAGATAAGAATTGTCTTCTGCTTTGTAATCCCAAAAGCTTTCACTATCTCCTTTCTTAAATATTTCTTCCCCTTGTATTTCTTCAGCTGTAGCATGAGCAGTATATAAAAATTTGAATTTTTTATTTTCAAAATTTATTTCCTGAGGATAATCCTTAAAAGGAGTTTTGACTTCTTTTGCTAGGATAAAAGTATTTTGATCTAAATCATCAGCAAAAACATAGTCATCATTTAAAAAACATTTAATATAGAATCCATTATCATCAAAGCGAAATTTTACAACTTCCTTAACGATAAAATCTTTATCATCAATTGATAAGATTATATTTGGTTCAATTTTTAAACGAAATTCTGATACATTCATGGTGCCCCAAACAGGACTCGAACCTGTGACCTTCAACTTAAAAGGTTGTTGCTCTACCAACTGAGCTATTGGGGCAAGTGAGAGCTATAAGCCCTCTTTTTTTAATTCCTCTAAAAGATCTTTCTGTTTTTTTGATAATTTATCAGGAGTTTTAATATCTATTTGTAAATAAAGATTTCCTCTTCCTATTGATGAGAAATGAGGGATTCCTCTTTTAGATATTTTAAGTATTTTTCCTGATTCTATTCCAGCAGGTATTTTAACAATCATTTTATCACCTTCTAATGTCGGTATGCTTATTTTATCTCCTAGCGCTGCTTGAGAGAAACTAATATTAGTTTTTATATAAACATCGTCACCCGATCTTTGGAAAACTTTATTAGGTTTAATAAATATACGGATATATAAATCTCCTGGTTCTCCATTTTTTCTTCCTGCTTCACCTTTTCCTTTTACCTTAATTATTTGGTTATTGTCAACACCAGCAGGGATATTTATCTTAATTTTTTCTTCTTGTTTTATCCTTCCTTCTCCATGGCAAACATTACATGGCTTTTCAGGTTTAAAACCTTCTCCCTGACATTCAGGACATACAGTATATTGACTAAAGGTTCCTAGAATAGTTTTTCTTATCTCTTGAACTCTTCCTGTCCCTCTACAAGTAAAACATTCTTTAACTTTTGTTCCTGGTTCTGCTCCATTTCCTTGGCACCTTGAACAAGTAGTATATTTATTAATGCGGATTTCTTTTTCTTGATTTTGAAGAATTGAATCTAAATCAAGTTCAATAACAACTTCTAAATTATTACCTTTTCTAGTGTCTTTTTGTTTTCTTCTTGGCATTCCAAAACCTTCTCCAAAAATATCAAAAATATCTTCAATTCCACCAAAGCCTCCCATGACATCCTCCCAATTAACATTCTGTTGATTACCATTAAATCCTCCTGAGGTTCCAAAACGGTCATAATTAGAGCGTTTTTCTTGGTTAGATAAGATCTGATAAGCCTCATTAATTTCTTTAAATTTGCTTTCGTTTCCTTCTTTTTTATCAGGATGATATTGATGAGCTAATTTATAGTAGGCTTTTTTAATTTCTTCCTGAGAAGCATTCTTTTCTACTCCTAATATTTTGTAATAGTCTTTTTGCATGATGATAATAAAGAAAGGCAAAACATAGTTTTGCCATTCTTAAGTTTAATTTATTCTTTTTCTGTCTCGGCTTCAGGTATATCACTTGGTCCTTTTTCTTCTTCTTTTTGTGCTTGATTTTGTTGATACATCTGTGCTCCAACCTTCTGAATGGCCTCGGAAAGTTTTTCAGTGCAACTCTTAATTTCTTCTATATTATCACCATCTTTAACTTTTTTCAATTCAGAAATTTTATCTTCAACATCTTTTTTAATTTCTTCAGTTATTTTATCTCCTGCTTCTTTTAAAGTTTTTTCAGATTGATAGATTAAATTTTCTGCAATATTTTTTACTTCTATAGAATCTTTTTTCTTTTGATCTTCGGCAGCATTAATTTCAGCATCTTTTTTCATCTTTTCTATTTCTTCGTCAGAAATTCCAATTGACCCTTCAACTCTTATCGATTGAGTTTTGTTAGTAGCTTTATCAGTTGCAATAACAGTTAATATTCCGTTGGCATCCATGTCAAATTTTACTTCAATTTGAGGGATTCCTCTAGGAGAAGGAGGAATATTGTCTAAGATAAACTTTCCTAGAGAACGATTGTCTTTAGCCATAGCTCTTTCTCCTTGTAAGACATTAATTTCAACTGATGTTTGATTATCTGCTGCAGTAGAGAATACTTGAGATCCTGAGGTTGGAACAGTAGTATTTTTAGCAATCATTGGAGTAGAAACTCCTCCCAATGTTTCAATTCCTAAAGACAAAGGTAAAACATCTAAAAGTAAAACACTTTTGATATCTCCTTCTGGAGTTCTTCCCTCTTCTTTAGCAGTTAAAATTTCTGCTTGAATAGCGGCACCAATGCAAACAACTTCTTCTGGGTTGATTGATTTATTAGCTTCTTTCCCAAAGAATTCTTTAACGGCATCTCTTACGGCAGGAATAAGAGTAGTTCCTCCTACAAGAACGATTTCATTAATTTCTGTTTTATT
Organism: uncultured Candidatus Saccharibacteria bacterium; assembly: GCA_964581805.1. Classification (GTDB taxonomy): domain Bacteria; phylum Patescibacteriota; class Minisyncoccia; order Minisyncoccales; family Minisyncoccaceae; genus UBA2558. The sequence continues at coordinate 5,343 of CAZOPO010000014.1, read as the reverse complement.
TAATTTAATTTCTTCCAATGTTTGTTTTGTCTTATTTATAGACTTCTCTATTAAATCATTAGTCATTGAATTAAATTGTGACCTTGATATTTTGTATTCTAAGTGTTTTGGGCCCTCTGCATCAGAAGTAATGAAAGGAAGGTTGATGTTTGTTTCTATCGTGCTAGAAAGCTCAGTTTTAGCCTTCTCAGCTGCTTCTTTTAGTCTTTGTAGAGCTAGAGAATCTTTAGATAAATCAATTCCTTGGTCTTTTTTAAATTCTTCTAAAAGCCAATTAATGATCCTTTGGTCGAAATCGTTTCCTCCTAAATGTGGCTCTCCTCCTGTAGCTAAAACTTCGACAATATCTGGAGAAACATTAAGGACAGTAACATCAAAAGTTCCTCCTCCAAAATCATAAATTAATATTTTTTGTTCTTCTTTTTTTCCAAATCCATAAGCTAAAGCAGCGGCAGTTGGTTCGTTGATGACTCTTAAAACATTAAATCCGGCAATTTCACCAGCAGCCTTAGTGGCTTTTCTTTGAGAATCGTCAAAGTTGGCTGGACAAGTAATAACAACGTTTTTAATATCTTCTCCTATTTTTTCTTTAGCATCAGCTTTTACTTTCTGAAGAATCATTGAAGATATTTCAATTGGATTGTGCCAAGAGTCTCCAAGTTTTACTTCAACTCCTCCATCCTTTCCTTCTCTAGTTTCATAAGGTAAAAGTTTTAGTTCTTTTTGGACTTCTTCATCAGAGAATCTTCTTCCAATAAATCTTTTTACTCCAGAAATTGTATTCTTAGGATTTGTAATTGCTTGTCTTTGAGCTAAAATTCCTACAACTTTTTCTCCTCCTTTAGTTTGAGCTACAATTGAAGGTGTCAAAATTGAACCCTCTCTATTTTCAAGAGCTTTTGGTTCTCCGTTAACAATTGATCCGTATTTTGTAATGGCTGTTCCTAAATCTATTCCTAAAATTTTTGTCATAATTTTTAAATTTATTCTTATATTCTGATTATATATTAATTATCACTTGAATGTCAAGAGTGATAATTATTAGTACTTTCCTACTTTCACTTTAGAGGTTCTTAAAATTTTACCTTGGTAAGAATATCCTTTTTGAACTTCTTCAACAATTATTCCTGGTTCTTTATTTTCTACTTCTTCTATTATTTCGTGGAAATTTGGATCAAACTTTTTGTTAATTGATTCTATTTCTTCCAACCCCAATCCTTTAAGAGATTCTTCTAATTGTTTTTTTATTAATAATAATCCTTTAACGCTACTATCTTCTTTTTTTTCTTCGGGAATAGTTTTTTTTGCTAATTCAAAATTGTCTAAAATAGGAATCATTTCTTCGAAAAGGCTTTCTTTAGCAATAGATAAGGTTCCTTTTAGTCTTTCAAATTCTTGATTCTTATAGTTTATGAAATTTGCTTTTTCTCTTTGCCAACCTAGGAAATATTCTTCTTTTTCTTTTATAAGATTTTCAATTTCTTTCTTTTTCATATTAGTTCTTTTAAAATTTTATTAAGAGAGTTTATTAGTCCAATATTTTTCTCGTAATCCATTCTTTTAGGCCCTAAAATAGAAACAAAGGCTTTCTGCCTAGGGTCAGAACAAATTAAAGTGATATTTTTTGTTTTAGAAATAGGATTTTCTTTTCCAATGTAAACATTAATCTCTTCTTGAGAATTTAGTTTTTCAATATTTCCTTCAAAGTTTTTGATAAAATCAATAAAATTTAAAACGAAAGAATGATCTTTCATCTCAGGATTTTTAAATAATTCTTCAAATCCTTCCTTAATAGAAAATTCTTTGTTGGGAGATATAAAAAAAGTAAATCCTGAAGAATGAGAAGACAAATATTTAGTTATTTCAGAAGCAATTTTATATTTGTCTTTTATATTCTTAACGATTTCTTCTAACTCTTCTTCTATTTTTTCTTCTTTTTTGTCTTTTAAACTATCAACAAAAAAACGATAAGCTTTGTCTGTAGGAACCCTTCCTGCAGAAGTATGGGGTTGCTCTAAAAATCCTTCTTTAATTAAAAACTGAAATTCAATTCTTATTGCTGAAGGACAAATACCAAAGTCATATTTTTCAGCCAAAAACTTAGAACTGATTGGTTCGGCGTTCTTAATGTACTCCTTAACAAGTAATTTTATTATTTCTTCTTGTCTTTGACTGATCATATGATAAATATACACTATATATTTATTATCAGTCAAGATTCTAGTCTGACAAGTGGTATTTTTTAACTATCTTTAAATTATCATCAAATTCATATATTAGGGGTTCTCCTACTGGGACTTCCATTTTTTCAATTTCACTTCCTGATAGATTTTCGATGATTTTAATTAAAGTTCTAATACTATTTCCATGAGCAGAGATAATAATTCTTTTTTCTTTTATTAATGGTTCTATTTCTTCTTTCCAGTAAGGTAAAAGTCTTTTTTCTGTGTCTTCCAAACTTTCACATAGAGGAGCATCTCCAATTTCTTTAAAATATAAGAGTGATTGATCGTCTTTTTGAGGAGGCCTTATTGAATAACTTCTTCTCCATTCTTCTACTAGCTCTTTGCCAAATTTTTCTCTCATTTCATCTTTATTCTTCCCTTGTAAATATCCATAATGCCTTTCATTTAATCTCCAAGACCTATGTATAGGAATAGATAATCCCATTTCTTCTAAAATTAGATCAAGAGTGTCAATCGATCTTTTTAAAACCGAACTGAAAGCAATATCAAAAGAAAATCCTTTCTCTTTTAACTTTTGTCCTGCTTCTTTAGCTTGATTGATTCCTAAATCTGACAATGGAACATCAATCCATCCAGTAAATATATTTTCTTTATTCCAAATACTTTGACCATGTCTAACAATTACTAGTTTGTGCATATTATTTTCTTATAACTTCTTCTTTTAAAGATATTATTTTTGAAGGCTTAGATTTTAAAATACCTTTATCGATATAGAAACTAACTTTATCTGAAAAATATTTTTTAGCTTGATTAATATTTTGGGAAGGTTTTTCTCCTTCAATATTAGCACTAGGGGCGACAATTGGACCAGATAGTTTAAGAATTTTTATGAGATCGCTATCTTCAGGTAATCTAAAAGCTAGACTATTTTTACCTCGATGAAGATATTTAAATTCTTTATTTTTGCATTCAATAATAATGCTTACTTTTCCTGGCCAATATTTTTTGAGAATTTCTTTTTGAGGAGAAATACCAAAAATTAATAAATCTTTAATCGAACCAATAAGAATAATCATTGGTTTATTAAGATTCCTTTTTCTAATTTTATAGAGTTTTTTGACGCTTTCTTTATTTAAAGCAGAGCAAACTATTCCATATATTGTATCAGTTGGAATAATTCCTATTTCTCCTCTTTTAAGACTATCAGCAATTTCTTTAATTATTTTCTGATCCATTTGCTAAACAGTTTTCAAAAGTTCTTTCGTTGTTTTCATCTATAAAAGCAGTGTTTCCTTTATTCCAAAAAACAAATACTTCATTTTTATCAGCATAGCGAGCACCAGAAGCAGATATTGCATGAGGAAGGATAATTACTCTGTTATCACTTAATCTCAATTCTACATTATCTTCAAAAAAATCAGCGATAATGAATTTACTATTATCACATGAGAAAATAGCGGAAGCATTAGGAGTTTTTTCTTCAAATAATTTTTCTTGATAATTTTTCCCTGAAACAAAACCTAAAAAGAAACTTACAATAAAGACGATAACTGATAGAGCGATTTTATTTGTTTTCATATGATTATTTATTATTTTTATATCTTAATATTATTAGAATAAGTAGTAAAAAGCAAGATAGAATAAGAAAATTGAACAAACAAGGGTTGCCCAAGTTATTACTTTAGAATTGTTTATCCAAATCTTCTTAGAAAAAACAGCCACGGTAAAAATAATAATTTCTATCAGCATAAAGAAGAAAAGATAAACTAAGACATAGAAAAGATAACTTATTAATGGTAAATTGCTTTCTGCTAATATGCCACCAAAAACAATTGGTAATCCAATTGAACAAGGCAATTCAACAATTGTTATGATTGCAGAAAAAATAATAATATTAGTTGCTAAAACAAGAGTTCCTTTATTAGGACTAGAAAATGATTCTTTTATTTTATTAACAGCATCTCTAATTATTTTTGAATTACCAGATTCGCAAGTAGGTCCCCTTCTTAAGAATTTTCTAAATTCTTTAAAGAAATATATTCCTCCTATTAGGGCAGACAATCCAACAAATATTCTTAATATTTCTAATTGCCCTAATAATGTTTCAAAAAGCTTTCCCCAAGAAAAAACAATAACTCCATAAACAGTTGCTGAAGTCATTATAAATAATCCACCATAAAGAAGAGTCTTTTTTCTTGAATTGGAAACAAGCACGATTGAAAGAATTAAAATCAAAGCTCCAATTGAGCAGATATTAAAACCATCAACAGAACTTAAAATAATAGTTGTAATTAAAAGAGGAACACTGTCTAAGTCAAATTCTTTATTTAGGATTGGAAGAAGAATGGTATTTTTATCATCTTCTATTTTTTTACCTTCAATAGCATTAATAAGTATTTTTTCTTGTTTATCGGTAAAGTCTGTAAATTGTAAAAAGTTTCCGTTGATAAAAGAAGTAGGAGCCATAATCTTGTAATCTTCTAATTCATATTCTTTAGCTATTCTATTAAAATTTTCTGTGTCAGTAATGGGATAGCTAATAATCTCTAATTGAGGATAATCATTTTTAATACTTTCCATAAAAGCTTTTTGAGCTTTACAGGTAGAACAAAGCTTATCTTCAAAGAAGCTTAAAGTTGTTTTGTTTTCGTTTTCAGCCAAAACAGGACTAATTAAAAATAATAGTCCTAAGGAGAAGAAGAATAATTTTATTAGTTTATCTCGCATCCTGTTATTTCTGCTAAGTCTTCAAATTTGTAATAATTGTAAACTTCTCCCTTAATTTGTATTTCTGGAACAGAGCTAGTTTTCATTTCTCTGCTGCATCTTTCAGCTTCTTTATCACAAGAAACATAAATTGAGTCTATGTTTTCGCTATTTTTAAAATTACTTAAAAGACTTTGGCAACTTGGACAATTGTTATCAGTTCCGTAGATGACGACATTATTTCTTTCTAAGCAAGTTACAAAGTCTTTTGGAGAACTTTCTTTTAATAGTTGAGAAACAATAAGAATGGTTATTAAGGAAATTATAACTATTAAAGAAATGACAATAATATTGTTTTTCATATTTTTTAAAAAACTATAATTACTCTTTAAGTCTATCTAAAAAACAGTGATAGGTCAATTGACGCAACATTGAGTTTAGGTTATAAACA
>CAZOPO010000013.1:7032-8622 GCA_964581805.1 uncultured Candidatus Saccharibacteria bacterium | reverse complement strand
GTTCCTTTTATTCCGATACCTTTTTTAATCTCTATTCCTTGTACGATTCTTTTATGGTATTTGATGATGATTGTTCAATTGGGAGCTCAAATGCCTTTCTCTATTTTGAATGTACAAATACCAATTATCTTTCTTTTGCTCTCTTATCTTCCTTTAATTTTATTATCTTACAAAAATAAAAAGAAGGATTTGGAATTTTTAGGGCAATAGTATATAATTTTAATATGGATAAAAAAGCTTGGATAGTTTCAATAAATATGGGCTATGGACATCAGAGGACAGCACATCCTTTGAAGTTTTTAGCTAAAGGTGGGGAAATTATTTCCGCCAATAATTATGAAGGTATTCCTGATAAAGATAAAAGAATTTGGGAAAGTTCTAGACATTTTTATGAAGCGGTTTCTAGGTTTAAGAAATTTCCTATCTTAGGAGAAGCAATTTTTTATCTTTTTGATTTAACTCAAAAAATCAATAGCTTTTATACTAAAAAAGATTTATCAACTCCTAATTTTACTCAAAGAAGAACTTATCCTTTATTTAAAAAAGGATGGGGAAAAGATTTAATAGAAAAATTAGACAGTAAAATTCCTTTTGTTTCTACTTTTTACAATCCTGCTTTTATGGCAGAATATTTTAAATATCCTGGAGAAATATTTTGTGTTGTTTGTGATGCAGACATTTCAAGAAGTTGGGCCCCTCTTTCAGGAAAAAATTCTAGAATCAAATATTTTACTCCCAATCAAAGAACAACAGAAAGACTTAAATCTTATGGAGTAAAATCTAAAAATATTATTCTAACAGGTTATCCTTTGCCGAGAGAAAATACAGAAGAAAAAAAGATCTTAGAAGATGTTAAAAATAGAATTATTAATTTAGATCCTTCTAATCGATATAGAGAAAAATATGATTTTGTGGTTCGTGAAAAATTAGGAAAGCTTCCTTTGAAATCAGACCATCCTTTAACAATAACTTTTGCCGTTGGGGGAGCGGGTGCTCAAAAGGAAGTGGGGATAGACTTAGTCAGAAAACTTAAAAAACAATTATACGAAAAGAAACTTAAAATAATTTTAGTTGCGGGAACAAAGAAAAAAATTAAAGATTATTTTGAAAAACAAATTAATAATGGAGGCTTAGGAGAATTTTTAAATAATAGTGTAGAAATTTTGTATGATAATAATTTTTCTGACTATTATGATAAATTTAATTTAGCCCTTAGAAAAACTGATATTCTTTGGACTAAGCCAAGTGAGCTTTCTTTTTATTCTGCTCTAGGTTTGCCAATTATAATATCTCCAGGAATAGGATCACAAGAAGACTTTAATAGAAGGTGGCTTTTAAAATCAGGATTTGGAATGGATCAAGGCAATTTAGATCATGTTAAAGTTTGGCTTTACGATTTACTTGATGCGGGCTACTTAGCAGAAATGGCTATGGAAGCTTTTATTGAGGGAGAAAGAGAAGGAACTAAGAAAATTAAAGAAGAAATTGAAAAATGCTTTGGCTAATAGCAATAATTTTTTCTTACTTTTTCTTTTCTTTAGCGGCCTTAGGAGATAAGGTCCTTTTATCAGGAAATTCTAATCCTAAATC
>CAZOPO010000013.1:0-6932 GCA_964581805.1 uncultured Candidatus Saccharibacteria bacterium | reverse complement strand
ATAACGGAAAAAGAATTAATTGCTTTTATTATTCTTTTAATTGGAAGTGTTTTAATTTCTATTGAAAAAAGCTTTAAAATTACTAAAAAAAGCTTAAACGCTTCAGTAATTACAGCAATATTATTTTCTTTAGATATTATTTTTTCAAAATTAGTCTATATGGAGCTTCCTTTTTGGGAGGGATTTGTTTGGATTAAAATATTCTGTTTTCTATTTGCTTTAACTCTTCTTTTAAATGAATCATTTAGAAAGGATATTTTTCACTTAAAAAAGGAGCCTAACAAAAAACAGTCAATTTCTATATTTTTATCCGCTCAAATTTGTGGAGGATTAGCTAACATTCTTCAAAGTTTAGCGACAGCTTTAGTGCCTCTTGTTTATTTAGCAATAATGAATGCGATGAGGGGTCTTCAGTATGTTTTCTTGTTTATTATGGTTATTGTAATTTCTTACTTTTTTCCTAAAATGCTTAAAGAAGGTCAGTCAAAGAAGGATATTCTTCAGAAGATTATTTCTATTATCTTAATAGGGGTAGGCTTAATGATTTTAGTTCTTTGATTTTTTCCTTTATTTTTACTATAATACGATAATGTCTTCCTTAATAAAAATTTGTTTATGTCTTTTATCTCTGATAATTATTATCTTAATTGTCTCTTTTTTTGTTGGTAATAGTAAGGCCAATGAAGATATTACTTGGGGGGTTAATTTTTCTCAGAAACAAACAGATTTTTTAAAGATTGACTTTAAAGAAACTTATTCTGCTTTAATTGAAGATCTTAAATTTAAAAATATTAAAATATCTGTTCATTGGGATTTAATAGAAAAAGAAGAAGGAATCTACGATTTTTCTGATCTTGATTGGATGATTGAAAAGGCTAAAGAGAACGATGTAAAGATTATTTTAGCAGTAGGAATGAGAACTCCTCGTTGGCCAGAATGTCATTTGCCTTCTTGGATTAGAAATTTGAATAAAGAGGAGCAACAAGAAGAGATTTTAAAAATGCTAGAAAAAGTTATTTCAAGATACAAAGATTCTTCTACTATATCTTCTTGGCAAGTTGAAAATGAAGTATTTTTAAATTTTGGAGCTTGTCCTTGGACAGACGAAGATTTCTTCAAAAAAGAAATAGCTTTTGTTAAGAAAATTGATAAGACTAGACCAATTATTGCTACTGATAGTGGAGAGCTTTCTATGTGGATGAGAATCTCTCAGGTAGGAGCAGATGTTTTGGGAGTTACAACTTATAGAAAAGTTTGGCAGAATAATTTAGAAACTTATGTTTCTTATCCTCTTCCGGCTATTTTTTATGAAAGAAGAACAAAGTTAGTTTCTGATCTTTTTAATAAAGAAGTCATCGGAACGGAATTGCAAGCTGAGCCATGGTGTGCTAATTCAATAATAAATGCTTCAATAGAAGAACAAGAAGAAACCATGAGTTTATCTCAATTTAAAGAAAATGTGGAATTTGCTAAAAAGACAGGAATTAAAACTTTTTATTTTTGGGGAGGAGAATGGTGGTACTATATGAAAAATATTCATAATAATTCTCAAATTTGGGACGAAGTTAAGAAAATATTAAATAAATAAAATATGTTAAGTATAATTATACCAACCTTAAATGAAGAAGAAAATCTTAAAAGAACTTTATCTTTTTTAAAGAAAACTTGTTTTAAAGATTATGAAATAATTATTGCTGATGCTGGATCAACTGATAATACTTTGAAAGTGGCTAAAGATTTTGATTGTATAATTACTAAAGGAGGTCTTCCTGCTAGAGGAAGAAATGCGGGAGCTAAAATAGCTAAAAAAGATGTATTATTATTTATGGATGCAGATTTAGAGGTTAAAGTTGATGATTTTATTTTAAAATCTATTGAAACTTTTAATAGCAAAAAATTAGATATTGCTTCTTTCCCCATATATCCGAATAGAAATAATATTTATATGAATCCTTTGACTTTAAATCTATTTTATAACTTTCCTCAAAAGATTTTAAGCAATGTTTTTCCTATGGGAGCAATGGCGATTATGGTCAAAAAAGAATTGTTTGAAAAAGTGGGAGGATTTGATGAAACAATTAGTTTAGCGGAAGATCACTATTTTGTTCAGCAAGCTGACAAAAAAGGGAAGTTCGGAGTTATCTCTTCAGTTAAATTATATATGCCCTTAAGAAGATTTGAAACAGATGGATATTTTAGAACTAGTTTTAAATATCTAATATGCGCTATTAATTTAGCTTTGGGGAGACCAACAAGAAATGTTAAATATGATTTTAACCACTACGATAAAAAAGAATAATAGTTATGTTAAATAATAATTTTTCTAAAAAAAGAATCTGGAAAGGAGTTATAATGCTAATAATATTTTTATTAGGTTTTATTTTAGGAACATCAGTAAGTTATTATTTTTATCTTAAATTAAAGCAAGAAATTATTAGCGCTGGTGTTCCTATTATATATTCAGAAAAAGTTACAGAAAAAGAATATATTCCTCAAACTACTCAGGAAGAAAAAATTATTAATATAGTTAAAGAAAATTCTTCTTCGGTGGTAAGTATTCTTTCTTATAAAGATGTTTCTATTTATTCAGGTGATTTGTTTCTACTTGTTCCCGGAGTTGTTGAAGAAGAGGAATTAGAACGTCAACAGGTAGGAGCAGGAACAGGTTTTATTATTTCCGAAGATGGATTAGTTGTAACGAATAAGCATGTTGTTTCTGATGATGAAGCGGAATATGTTGTTAAAATGACTGATGGAAAAGAATACAATGCTAAAGTTTTAGCTAAAGACCCTGTTCAAGATTTAGCAATTTTAAAAATTGAAGCAGAGGAGCTTTTTAAACCATTAAAACTTGGCAGTACTGATGATATCCAAATTGGACAAACAGTTATTGCTATAGGTAATGCTTTAGGTCAATTTCAAAATACAGTTTCTGTAGGAGTTATTTCTGGATTAGGAAGAACAGTTGTTGCTACTGATTCGAACTTATCTACAGAAAAACTAGAAGACATTATTCAAACTGATGCGGCAATTAATAAAGGTAATTCGGGAGGGCCTTTAATAAATTTAAAAGGAGAAGTTATTGGAATTAATACGGCAGTTTATATTTCCGGGCAAAGTATTGGATTTGCTATTTTGATGGACAATGCTTTAAGAAGTATTAATCAAGTTAAAGAAACAGGAAAAATTTCTTATCCTTATATGGGAGTAAGATATATTGTTCTTAATAAAGAAATTAGCAAATCAAAAGAACTTTCAGTTGATTATGGTGCTTTATTAATTAAGGGAGAAGGAGAAACTAATCCAGCAGTTATAACTGACTCACCGGCAGAAAAATCAGGATTAAAAGAAGGTGATATAATCTTAGAAGCAGGGGGAGAAGTGATAAATGAAAATAAATCTTTAGCTAAAATCATATCCAAATACGATCCTTTTGAAACAGTTAATTTAAAAGTGTTAAGAGGGGAAGAAGAAATTTATTTAAATATTATTTTAGGAGAGTGGGAATAATATGAGTTCAGAAATAGAAGAAATTAAATCACGCCTTAATATTGTTGATGTTATAGGCAGTTATATTAAACTTGAAAAAGCAGGAATTAACTATAGAGCTTGTTGTCCTTTTCATAGTGAAAAAACGCCCTCATTTTTTGTTTCTCCTTCTCGTCAGCTTTGGCATTGTTTTGGAGGATGTAACGATGGAGGAGATATTTTTAAGTTCGTTATGAAAATTGAAGGAATAGAATTCGTTGATGCCCTAAAACTTCTTGCTCAAAGAGCAGGAGTAGAATTAAAAACTTTTTCTCCTGATTGGGAAAAAGCAAAAACAAAAAGACAAACTCTTTTTGATTTATTAGAAAAAGCTACCAGCTTTTTTATTTTTCAATTAGAGAATAGTAAAACAGGAAAAGAAGCCAAAGAGTATCTTTTAAAAAGAGGAATGAAAGAGGAAACGATTAAAGATTGGAAATTAGGTTACGCTCCTACTGCTTGGCAAGGACTAACAGATTATTTAATCGGGCAAGGATTTAAAAGAGAAGATATTGTTGAAGCAGGATTAGCCATTCAATCAAGTAAATTATTTGATAGATTTAGAGGGAGAATAATGTTTCCTATATTTGATTTAAATTCTCAAGTTATCGGTTTTACAGGAAGAATTTTTGGAGAGAATAAAGATGAAGCTAAATATTTAAATACGCCCAATACTTTATTATATGACAAAAGTAAAGCTCTTTATGGAATGAATAAAGCTAAAATGGAAATAAGAAAAAATGATGCTTGTGTTTTAGTAGAGGGGAATGTTGATTGTATTATGTCTCATCAATCAGGAGTTAAAAATTGTATTGCTGTTTCAGGGACAGCTCTAACTCCAATTCATTTAGGAATAATTAAAAGATATTCTTCAAATTTGATTTTAGCTTTTGATATGGATATGGCAGGAAACAATGCAACTAAGAAGGGAATTGATATGGCGATTAATAATAATTTCGGAGTAAAAGTTATTGGCATGTCTTCTAAAAAAGATCCAGCAGACATTATTCTAGAAGAAGGAAGTGAATCTTGGAAGAAAATTATTCAGGAAGCTAAGCCAATTAATCACTTTTATTTTGATTTAGCTTTAAAAAATAAAGATATTAATTCTATCGAAGATAAGAAGAAGATTGTCTCAGAGCTATTGCCTATTTTCAAGAAAATTGATAATACCATAGAACAGAGCTATTGGATTGAAAACCTCTCTAATAAGCTAATGATTAAAGAAGAGGACATTCGTTTAGAGATGGATAAGGTAAAGATTGAAAATAACGATAGTAACGAAAAGAAGGTTGTCATTGATAATAAGAAGACCAGAAAGAAATTATTAGAAGAAATGATTCTTTCCCTTGCAATAATTAATCCTTCAATGATTTCAAGTTTGTCTTTAGAGCAGATGGAATTAATATCATTAGAAAACAGAGAAGTATTGAATAAATTGAAAATCAATAAAGAAGACTTTAGTGGAATTGATAGTTATATTTTACTGAAATCAGATTTATTAAAATCAGAAGAAATAGATGTTTCAAAAGAGTGGAAAAATTGTTTTTCAGAAATAGAATCTTTAGTTAAAAAAGAAGAAAGAAAAATATTAGTTCAGGAAATAAAAAATAAAGAAAAAAGTGGTTCTTTCGATCAAGTCAGGGAGCTTTTAGAAAAGTTTAATAAGCTAACAAAAAACAATGAAGAAAACAAAGACAAAAGAAACAAAGACTTCGAAGAAAAAAGTGGTAGTGAAAAAAAGGACTAAGAAAGTCGTTTCTGTCATTTCTCCTGAAAGACTAGAAGAACTTGTTAAAAAAGGAAAAACAAGAGGTTTTGTTACTTTTGGCGAGATTCTAAATTTCTTCCCTAACATTGAAGAGAATATGAAAGAACTTAACTTGATGTTTGAAAGACTTGAACAGGCAAGCATTGAAATTAAAGAATCCAGAGGATACTTAGATGTTAATGATATTCCTAAGAAAAAGAAAAAAGTTTCTTTAGGTAAAATAGATTCTATTCAATCATACTTAAAAGAGATTGGTAGAATTGATCCAATCACAGCTAAAGATGAAAAAGACTTAGCTAAGAGAATTGAAGACGGAGATGCCGATGCTAAAAGAAAATTAGCCGAAGCAAACTTAAGACTAGTTGTTTCTATTGCTAAGAAATATATTGGAAGATCTCCAAACTTAACCTTGCTTGATTTAATTCAAGAGGGTAATTTAGGTTTATTCAGAGCGGTAGAAAAATTTGATTGGAGAAAAGGATATAAATTTTCAACTTATGCTACTTGGTGGATAAGACAAACAATTACGCGTGCCCTAGCTGATCAAGCAAGAACAATTAGAATACCTGTTCATATGATTGAAACTCTAACTAAATATACTCAAGCTAGAAGGAAGCTTTTGCAAGAACTTGATAGAGAAGCTTTAGATGAAGAGATTGCTGCAGAAATGGGAATTGAAGTTGAGAAAGTTCGTCACCTAGAAAAGATTTCACAAAAAGCAATTTCTCTTGAGACTCCAGTAGGGGAAGATGAAAAAGACAGTGTTTTAGGTGAGTTCATTAAAGATGAAAAGATTGAATCTCCAGCTTCTCAAGCAGGAAGAACCTTATTAAGAGAGCATTTAGAAGAAATATTTGCAGACTTAGCGGAAAGAGAAAAGAAAATTATTTCTATGAGATTTGGTTTAGATGATGGAGTAACTCATACTTTAGAAGAAGTTGGTCAAGAGTTTGGAGTAACTCGAGAAAGAATTAGACAAATTGAAGCCAAGGCTATTGAAAAAATTAGAGGACATAAAGATCTAAAAAAACTAGAAGGCTACTAATATGAAAAGCTTAATTGTTTACAAGTCATTTCATCATAACAATACAAAGAAAGTTGCTGAAACAATGGCAGAATCTATTGGAGCAGATATTTTTGCTGTTGATGAAATAAAAGAAATTGATGTTTCTGAATATGACTTAATAGGTTTTGGTTCAGGAATTTACCTTAGTAATTTTCATCTTTCCATCTTGAATCTTGTTAAAAGAATTAAGAATATTGAGAATAAAAATGTTTTTATTTTTTCAACAAGTGGGCTTTCTATTAAGTTTTTAGATTTTGATAGAGGAATTAAAAAAGAACTTCAAAAAAGAGGAGCTAATTTAGTAGGATCTTTTAATTCAAAAGGATTTAATACTAATAGTATCGTCGGTCTTTTGGGTGGAATGAATAAGGGAAGGCCTAATGATTTAGATCTTAATAGTGCAAAAAAGTTTGTAGAAGACATTCGATTAAAAATATCCTAATTTAAAAGGGTTGAAAAAACATTAAATTTGAGGTATATATATAAGCATATTCCGGTGTGGCGCAATGGTAGCGCGGTTGCCTGTTAAGCAATAGGTTGTAGGTTCGAATCCTACCACCGGAGCAA
>CAZOPO010000012.1:0-8629 GCA_964581805.1 uncultured Candidatus Saccharibacteria bacterium | reverse complement strand
GCAGGGGCGGAAGGATTCGAACCCTCAAAGCTTGTTTTGGAGACAAGCAGTTTACCGTTGAGCTTACGCCCCTATATAAGAGAAAAGAGGGTTACCTCTTTATCTCTTTACTTCTTTGAAAGTAGCATGCTTTCTGCAGTTTTTGCAGAATTTGCTCATTTCCAACTTATCTTCAACTGCTTTAGTCTTTTTAGTGAAGTAAGATGTTTTCTTGCAATCCTGACATACTATTCTTGTTAGTTTTTTCTTTTTTGTTGCCATATTATTTATTATTATTTCTTCCTGAGCCGATGGTGAGAATTGAACCCACGACCTTTTCCTTACCAAGGAAATGTTCTGCCACTGAACTACATCGGCATATTCTCCATCGGTTTTTGGTGGGCGAAGAGGGATTTGCACCCCCGAAGGCCGAAGCCATCTGATTTACAGTCAGACCCATTTGACTACTTTGGTATTCGCCCTCTATTACACTGATACATAATAGCAAAATGTTGATTATTTTTCAATAACCTTTCTTTTTTTATCTTTCCATTCTTGAATATTCTTTTGATGTCCAGAAAGAAGTACTTTTGGCACTCTCCATTTCTCTCCTTTTTTAGGCTCAAAGACTTCAGGTCTAGTATATTCTGGGTATTCTATGAAGCCCCCTGATTTAGTCATTCTTTCTTTTAAGAACTCTGGTTTACCTAATACATGAGGAATCGTTCTCATGATTGTTTCCATTACTATCATAGCTGGCAATTCCCCTCCCATTAGATCATATTCTCCAATGGAGATCATCTCATCAGCAATCTTTGTGGCTACCCTTTCATCAACTCCTTCATATCGTCCGCAAATAAAAACTAAGTTATCGTATTTACTTAATTGGTAAGCCTTCTTTTGATTGAATTGTTTTCCTCTAGGACTGAAGAGAATAACTCTTTTCTTTTTACTCTTGATTGATTTGATCGCTTTAAAGATTGGCTCAACTTTTAAAACCATGCCTAAACCACCACCATAAGGTCTGTCATCAACTGTCTTTCTTTCATTAGTAGCAAAATCTCTAAGATTATGGATATTAATCTTAACAATCTTTTTATCTTGAGCTTTTTTAACAAAAGATTCTTTTAAATAGGAATCGAAGATGTTAGGGAAAATTGTAATGATATCGAATTTCATTTTAAATAATTTGAACTGGAAGTTGTGTTTTTTCTTACTTCCAGTCTATATTATTAGAAAAATAAGTCAAACAAAAAATCCCCTTGCGGGGATCATTTGCTTTTTTATATCTTGAAATCTTCAAAGTCCTCTGTAGGATTGCTTACTTCTTCTTTAGGAGCAGCAACTTCTTCTTGAGGTTTTCTTCTTGAGCCACCTTCTGGTTCTTCAATCTTAAGGTTAACTCTTGCATGATTTTTAAGACCAATGATTCTAACTAGATTTCTAATAGCTCTAGCTGTAGAACCTTCTTTTCCAATTAATTGACCCATATCTTCTGGGTTAACTCTTACTGTTAGTAATACACCCATTTCGTCAACTTTTCTTTCTACTTTTACATCACTTGGGTGATCAACTAAAGTCTTAACAACGTATTCTAGAAATTCTAAATCTTTTACTTCTGACATATCTTTTATTTTTATTATTAAGTGTTCGACCTTTCGTATATTATCTTACCGGAATTATCTTAAATAAAGAAAATATTGTCAATATACTATGCTTTAGGTTCTTCAACCTTTGCTTCAACTTTCTTTCCTAATCTCATTTTTCTCTTTTCACCTTCAATAACTTTTTCAGTAATTAACATGTTATGAATAGTATCTGATGGTTGAGCTCCTACGCTTAGCCAGTATTTTATCCTATCTGCTTTAAGGTTCTTTTCATTAGTAAGAGGATTATAGAATCCTACTTGCTCAACAAACTGACCCCCTTGTGGCGGATTAATTTTATTTGTAACAACAATCTTGTATGAAGGTTGTTTTTTCTTTCCTACTCTGAATAATCTAATTGCTAACATAATTTTATTTTTATTTAACGTTTAAATAATACACTATTTATAAAATATTTTCAACCCTTTTACCAGTTCTTGGCTTTAAGGGCTTCACTGGCTGCTTTTAACTCAGCTTCATGCTTACTAGTTCCCTCTCCTTTGGCAATCAACTCTTCACCTAAGAAAGCACCGACAATGAAGTTTTTTTGATGATCAGGGCCAACTTCTTCTAAAACCTGATAAATTGGGGTGATAGAAAGTATTTCTTGAGATTTTTCTTGAAAGAGTGATTTAGGGTCTTTAAACAATCTTTTTTCTATAATCTCCGGAAGCTTTTCTTTAATTAATCTTTCTTCAATAAATCTCTTGGCAGCATTATATCCTGAATCTAGATATAGGGCTCCAATAAAGGCTTCAAAGGTATCGCTTAAAATATACTTTCTCGCTTTACCTTGTTCCCTTTCTTCTCCTGAAGACAGCAAGAGAAATTTTTCAAAATTCATTTCCCTAGCTGCATCCGAGAGAATATTAGCATTAACTAATGAAGCTCTCCAACCCGTCATTTCCCCTTCGGGCTTTAAGGGGTAATTTCTAAAAAGATAGTCAGTTGTTATTAATTCTAAGACAGCATCTCCTAAAAATTCAAGTCTTTCATTGTGTCCTAAATAGAAAGTAGGATTCTCATTTAAATAAGAACGATGACAAAAAGCTTGAATTAAAAGATCCTTAGTTTGAAAGAATATATTTAAGGATTCCTCTAGTTCAGAAAAATCTTTATTACTAATCTTTTTTATCATTGTCTTTATCTTTTTTTTCAATTAACTCTCGATATATTGTTCCTAAAACTCCATTAACAAACTTTCTAGAACTTTCTCCGCCAAAGTTTTTGGCTAATTCAATTGATTCATTAATAGCAACCTTAGGTGGAACCTCATCTTCACTTTCAAAAAGAAGCTCAAAAATCCCTATTCTTAAGATATTTCTATCTAAGATATTGACTTGATCAATTGGCCACTCAGGAGCTGTTTTTTGGATAATTTTATCAATAGACTTGATTTCTTTTAAAACGCCTAAAATTAAAGTCCAAATAAAGTCATAACTTTCAAGGCCTTTTCCAAATTCTTGAATGTTTCTCTCAGTTATTATTTCCAAAGCTTTTTTCTTTCTTCCATGAAAGTCCCATTCATACAAGCTTTGCATTGCTACTGATCTTGAAATGTGCCTTGAAGCCATGTTTATTTATTTTCAGTTTTTTTAGTTTCAGGTGTTTCTTCAATCTCTTTTTGTCTTCTTTTTTGCTCCTTTTTTTCTAGTTTAGCCATAACATTAATGGCTTCTTTTCCTTTATAGAATCCACAATAAGCACATACTGTATGAGGTAAAACTGGTTTACCACATTTCTGACACTTAACTAAGCTAGGAGCTTTGATGAAGATATTTCCTCTTCTTCTATCTCTCCTTGATTGATTTTGTTTTTGTTTTGGTACTGCCATATTTTTATATGTTCTTATTATACATTTTTAAGCATCTTTGTCAAAAGGTTTAAAGGTTTTTCGATGTAATTTACAAGGACCATATTTCTCAATGTTTTTTAAGTGTTCTTTTGTGCCATAACCCTTATGTTTTTTAAAGTTGTATTGAGGATATAATTTATCATATTTTATCATCAATTTGTCCCTAGTAACTTTAGCTACAATACTAGCAGCACTAACAGAAAAGACTTTTCTATCAGCAGAAATGATTGATTCTTGATTTCTTGAAATATTAATTTTCATTTTCCCATCAAGAATTAAAAAATCAGCTTTAATCTTTTCTTTTTTTTCTAATTTTTTAACAGCCTTAATCATTGCTTCCTTAGTAGCATTAAGAATATTAATTTGATCAATCTTTTTTTCTGAAACAAGAGCAACTGACCAATGGAATCTTTTATCACTAATAATTTGATTGTAAGCTTCTTCTCTTTGTTTTTCTGATAGTAATTTAGAATCTTTAATCAATTGGTATTTTTTAAGTGATTTAAAGTCTTTAGGCATGATAAAAACTGCTCCAGCAGAAACTGGTCCTGCTAAAGGACCTCTTCCTGCTTCATCAATTCCTATGACATAACTAAAGCCCTTTTTCCAAAGCTTATTTTCTTCTTGTAACATAAAGAAATTTGATATATTATTATATAAGTAGTTTACAATTATAATATTAGCATATGGACACTCAAACAAACAAAAAAGTCCTAGGACAAATGGAGATTGTTGATGAAATTAATTTAGCGGAAAAACAATCCAGACCAATTAATCTTTCTAATAGTATTATTTCTGACCTCTCTTCAATTGATAAGGTTAAATTTGGTCTTAATTTAGAAAACTCTAAGATATTAGGTTCAATTTTCTTGGGAGAAATTAAAATAATGGGAAACTTGAATATGAAAAACATTGTCATCAATGGTTCTCTTTATTTAGGTAATTCGGTTATAGAAAAAGATTTAACCTTAGAAGACGCTGTTGTCTATGGAGCTCTAAACTTAGTAGGATCAAAAATAGGAGGAAAAGTTAATGCTAAAAATTTAAGAACAGTAGGATTTTTTAGTTTAAGTAAATCAGAAATATTAGGAGATGTTAATTTAGAGAACAGTCGAATTGAAAATGCTAAATATGATGATTTAGTAGTTAGAGGAGATCTTTTTTTGGATTCGACGAGAATAAAAGGATCACTTAATTTAAACAGAACTATTGCTGAAGGTTTTATAAACCTAGAAGAAGCTCAAATTGATAATAATTTAATTTTAACGGAAGCCAGAAGTCAAGACGAAGAAATAAATACAAAAACAATAACACTCAACGGAAAGAAAATTATTTAACATGAAATTTACACACTTACATTTGCACTCTCACTATTCTCTCTTAGATGGCTTATCAAAAATTGACGACATATTAGACAAAGTAAAAGAATTAGGAATGGATTCAGTCGCTTTAACAGACCATGGTGTTATGTATGGTTCAATTGAGTTCTATGAAAAAGCTAAAAAAAGAAACATAAAACCAATTATTGGATGTGAAGTCTATGAAGCTTCCCGAAGTATGGAAGATAAGACTCCTAATTTAGACAACAAAAGACACCACCTTATTCTTTTAGTTAAAGATGAGAAAGGATACAATAATTTGGTTAAAATTGTCACCGAATCTCACTTAAAAGGATTCTATTATAAACCAAGAGTTGATTTTGAATTATTAGAAAAACACTCAGAAGGACTTATCGCCCTATCCGCTTGTCTACAAGGAAGAATTCCTCATTTACTTTTATCAAACAAAAAAGAAGAAGCTGAAGCAATGGCTTTAAAATATGAAAAGATTTTTGGTAAGGGAAATTATTATCTTGAATTGCAACATCATCCAGGAATTCCCGAACAAGAAAGAGCCAACAAAATGGTAATTGAATTAAGTAAAAAGACAGGCATTCCTTTAGTTGCTACAAACGATTCTCATTACGTTAATAAAGAAGATGCGGAAGCTCAGGATATTTTAATGTTAATTAATACCGGAGCTGATATTAATGACAAAGAAAGAATTTCTATGAAAATTGATGATTTTAGTATTAAATCATCAGAAGAAATGGCAGAAGATTTTAAAGAAGTTCCTGAGGCAATAGAAAATACTAATAAAATAGCAGAAGCCTGTAATCTAGAATTAAAATTAGGAGAATTTAAACTTCCCTCTTTTGATGTTCCAGAAAATAAAACTGTAGAAAGTTACTTAAGAGAATTATGTTATTTAGGAATAGAAAAGAAATACAATATTAAATCAGAAGAATTTGATAGAATTAAAGAATTAGTTTTGAAGGGAGAAGAAATTGGAGAAATAAAAGATCAAAAACTTAAAGAAGTAATTGAAAGAACAGAATATGAATTATCAGTGATTAATAAAACTGGTTTCCCTGGTTATTTTTTAATCGTTCAAGATTTTGTTACTTGGGCCAAAAAGAATAGAATTGTTGTCGGACCAGGAAGAGGTTCTGCTGGAGGATCAATTGTTGCCTATTTAACAAACATTACTAACGTTGATCCTTTAAAATATGACTTGTATTTTCAAAGATTTTTAAATCCTGACAGAATATCTCCTCCTGATATTGATTTAGATTTTACCGACAAAAGAAGAGATGAAGTTATTAATTATGTTGCGGAAAAATATGGTAGAGATCGAGTAGCTCAAATTATTACCTTTGGAACAATGGCTGCTCGTGGATCAATTAAAGATGTTGGCAGAGCCTTAGGTTATCCTTATTCTTTTTGCGATAATTTATCGAAAATGATTCCTACAGGATTTAGCCTTAATGATGCTTTAGAAAAAATAGACGAATTCAAAAATCTATACGAAACAGACACTTCAGCTGAAAAGCTAATTAATCTAGCCTTAAGAATTGAAGGTTGTGCTAGACATGCTTCAACTCATGCTTGTGGAGTAGTTATTGCTAGTGCCTCTCTAGAAAAAACTGTTCCTACTCAACACCCAGCTCAAGATGAAACTTCAATTATTACTCAATACGAAATGCATGCAGTTGAATCCATGGGTCTTTTAAAAATGGACTTTTTAGGACTAAAGAACCTAACAATTATTGAGGAAACATTAAAAAGAATTTATGCCGTCAGAGGAGAGAATGTTGATATGGATAATATTCCTCTTGATGATGAAAAAACATTTAAATTGCTTCAAGCAGGAAGTTGTATCGGAGTCTTTCAATTAGAGTCCGATGGAATGAGAAGATATTTAAAACAATTAAAACCAACGGAAATAGAAGATATTATCGCTATGGTTGCTCTTTATCGTCCTGGACCAATGCAACATATTCCTGACTATATTAGTGGAAAGAATAAAACAAAACCTGTTAACTATATCCACCCTAAATTAAAACCAATTCTAGAAGCAACTTATGGTATCCCTGTTTATCAAGAACAAATTATGCGTATTGCTCAAGATATGGCAGGATTTACTTTAGCGGAAGCAGATATTCTAAGAAAAGCTATTGGTAAGAAGATTGAAAAACTTTTAATGGAACAAGAAGAAAAGTTTGTTTCAGGAATGAAGAAAAATGATGTTAATGAAAAGATTGCTATTGAAATATGGCATTGGATTGAACCTTTTGCTAGATATTCTTTTAACAAAAGTCACGCTGCCTGTTATGCAATTATTGCTTACCAAACAGCTTACTTAAAAACTAATTACCCTGTGGAATACATGGCTGCTTTGCTTACTTCAGAAGGTTCTGATTTAGATAGAATTGCTATTTTAATTGAAGAATGTAAGAAGATGAAAATTGAAGTTCTTCCTCCTGATATAAACGAAAGTTTTAGTAATTTTGGAGTAGTTCCTTTTAAAAACAAAATTCGTTTTGGTTTGTCAGCAATTAAAAACGTGGGATATAATATCGTAGAATTAATTATTAACGAAAGAAAAGCTAACGGTAATTTTAAGTCAATTCAAGATTTTATTTCTCGTGTAGATAATAAGGTTTTAAATAAGAAGTCTTTAGAGAGTTTAACTAGAGCAGGAACATTTGATAGTTTAAAAGAAAGAAATCAAATTCTTTTAAATTTAGATAATCTTTTAGAATGGTCCAAGAGTAGTCAAAAGATAAAAGATAGTGGACAAAGAGGATTATTCGGCGAACCTTCTAATACAGAAATTAAATTAAACAAAGTAGAAGAGATGACTGATTATGAAAAACTAAATTGGGAAAAAGAGTTATTAGGTTTATATATTTCTGGTCATCCTTTAGAAAGGTATAAAGAAATGTTAGAAAATCAAACAATTTCTATTAGAAAAGTTAATATCGATTTGACTTATTCAGGACAGACAGCAAGGAATCCTTTTGAAAAATATATCTATAGTGGAGAAACAATAACGATTGGTGGAATAATCTCTACTACGAAAAAAATACTGACGCGCAAGGGAGAACCAATGATGTTTATTAAAGTTCAAGACTTAACAGACACCATTGAAGTAGTCGTCTTCCCTTCTATACTTGAAAAAAATTCTTGTATTTTTGAAGAGAATAAGATAGTTTCCATTACAGGAAAAACTGACGTTAAAGATGGTTCTCCCAAAATAATCGCCAATGAAATTGAAGAAATATTAGAAGAATAATTATAAAAAATATGGAATTAGAAAAAGTAAAACATTCATTATCTCACGTTCTTGCTTACGCCGTTAAAGATCTTTTTAAAGATGTAAAGTTTGGTATTGGTCCAGCTATTGAAAACGGATTCTATTATGATATGGAAGTTAATTTGAAAGAAGAAGACTTAATCAAAATAGAAAAGAGAATGAAAGAGATTATAAAAAGTGGAATCTCTTTTGAGAGTAAAAAAATATCAAAAACAGAAGCAAGAGAATTATTTAAAGATCAACCTTATAAATTAGAATTAATTGATGAAATTGAAGAAAATGAAGTTTCTATTTATAAACTTGGTGAATTTATAGATTTATGCAAGGGTCCTCATATAGAATCTCTAAAAGAAATCCCTGCTAATTCTTTTAAGCTAAGTAAAATTGCTGGAGCTTATTGGAAAGGAAGTGAAAAAAATAAAATGTTAACTAGAATATATGGTCTAGCTTTTGAAAATAAAGAAAAGCTTGATGAATATATTGAGTTAATGAAAGAAGCAGAAAAAAGAGA
>CAZOPO010000011.1:6139-8659 GCA_964581805.1 uncultured Candidatus Saccharibacteria bacterium | reverse complement strand
ACATCAAGCATTGTTCCCTCTTTAGGGTTTTGAATAGATTCTCTAGCTCTTTCGTAACCTTTTTCAAAAGCTAAACCGATTTTTTCCGCAGTTAAAAATTCTTCATCAGCGATATAGGGGAAAAATCCTGCTAGAAATCCTGTATATATAATACCGGTATTTCCTTGAGCGGCAGTAAGAGCTCCATCTAAGACGCTATCGGAAAGTTCAGAAATATTTTGAAATTCTTTGTTCTCAATATTTTCCTGTATTCCCTTTAAAGTTGCTGACAAATTAGATCCAGTATCTTGATCAGGAACAGGGAAAACATTTATTTTGTTTATCTGTTCTTTATCTTTCTCTATTCTTTCACTAGAGAAAAGAAGCATTTTTTTAAGTTCGCTATGCGATATTTGTTCCATAATTAAAAATGGTAGTATTCAGTTCGGTTATTTTATCTTCTTTTCTAAATCTTCTAAGATTCTTGCTGCAACATCTTTTCCTCCTATTCCAAAAGAGATACCAAGAATGATTACAATCATGCTTATAAATCCAATAAAAACAATTAAGACAAGATCATGAACAATTTGAAGTTGGTATAAAATAGCTAAGATAGAAAGGATCCAAGTTGCAGTTGAAGCAACATTTCCTATCAAATTAGAATAAGTTACAGTCTCTTTATCAAAATTTCCGATAATAATCTTTTTGCTGAAATCTGCTAGATAGACAGCAAAAACAAAAATGATCATGGAAATAAAGATGTTGGGATAATAATTAATTATTCCTTCTAAGATATTATTTAGAGCACTTAGAGATAAAATATCTAAAGAAACAATTAAGAATAAAAGAATAATATATATTTGAATGATTAGTCCGTAAAAACTAGAGATATTTAATTTTGTATCAAATCGATTCAAAAAACCTTGCCATCCAAGGGATTTCAAAATGTAGTTAACTTTTAATTTATCTAAAAAATTAGAAGTTAAAGAATGAGCTTTGTCGGAAATAATTAATCCTATAAAAAGAATAATTACGGCCCAAATAATACTTGGTAAACTGGAAGCTAATGCTTCAAAAAATAAACTGAACATATTTTTATTATTTTATTCTATGAAATTAATTCTATATTACCACTTTGCTTTGTGCAAGCCTAAGTTATACCCAATTCTATTAAATAAAACATGTATGAAAAATGTCAAGATGAAGAGAATTGACCAGAAGTAAAAAGATAGTCCGAGAATTGGTTGAATAAATAAAAAGGCTCCAATAACATAGTTTGTTTGATCAAAAGGAATAAAGGCAGCCCCTGGCCTTAATTGAAGTCTTCTTTTGATAAAAGCAAAGAAAACATCTCCAAAAACTATTCCAATTGAAAGGAGGAATCCGATTAATAAAGGATTAATTAAATTAAAATTAATTCCTAAAGTCTCAAAAAATGGTAATTGAAAATAGCTATTTATAAAGATACTTAATTGGAAAAGAGTCGTACAAAAGAATATTTCTAAAACTACTCCCCTCCAGGTTTTATGAGTCCCTAAAATAGGAATACCTTTAATTCTTTTATTATTATCAACAGGCTTATTTAAAGAATCTAGTATTCCAAAAGTATTTGCTAAAGGAGGAATGGCATTAGCGATATAGGCAGGAATAAAGAAATATATGCAAGATATTATATATAGGAAGTTAATCATTAGTAATATTATTACATAATTATTTAAAAAGTCTATTCTCTGTGCCCTTTAATAGTCTTTTAATATTTTCTCGGTGAGCCCAATAAATAATAATAATATAAACAAAGCTTAGAACTAAATAAGCGAGAGATTGGGTTTGAATCCAGAAAAGTATAGGAAGTAATAAAATAATTATCAAATTTGTCAAGCTCATAAAGTTGATCAATCTTAACCCTATTGCCCAAGAAATGATAAACAATAAAGAATATTTCCAGCCTAGAATGAAAAGAATAGAGGCAAAAATAGTAGATACAGCCTTCCCTCCTTTAAACTTAAGCCAGAAGGTAAAAACATGGCCAAGGACTGAAGCTAACATTATTAAAGCTAAGTGCCATTCGTTGCTAATAAAATGACTTGCTATATATATAGGTAGGAAAGCTTTTAAAATATCTAAAAATCCTACCAATAGAGCATACTTAAAACCAAGAACTCTAGAAACATTGGTTGCTCCGATATTACCACTTCCCTCTTTTCGGATATCAATTTTTTTAATCTTAGAGATAAGATATCCAAAAGGAATAGATCCTAAAAAGTAAGCAAGAAGAAGAAATAATACTAACAAAGAGTATTGATCCATATTTAATTATTTATAATTATGTCGGGATGCTGGGAATTGAACCCAGATTGCAGACTCCCGAAGTCCACATAATGCCGTTATATGACATCCCGAAATGTTTCACGTGAAACATCTTCTTTATTATATTAAACTATTCTTTTAATATCAAGCTTTTTGATTCTGGACACGGTTCTGGACATTCTGGACACGGTTCTGGACAAACTGTGGATATTCTGGACAAATCGGGGACAAACT
>CAZOPO010000011.1:4918-6039 GCA_964581805.1 uncultured Candidatus Saccharibacteria bacterium | reverse complement strand
GTTTCTTTAATATTACATGTTTCACGTGAAACACGTGATTTGTAACAAAAAAATGTTTCACGTGAAACATTTTAAACACAATAATTGATGTTTCACGTGAAACATCAAGAAACCCAGTATTTTTCTTTAGTTTCTTGTTCTTCTTGAGAAATAGCCTTACTTTTAGTTTCTTTTGCTTCTTTGGCTAGCTTTTGAAGATCTTTATCTTCTAATTTACCTAATTCAAGAAGCCTTTTGTTTAGATATGCCTTAGTATTCTTTTTAGGATCCTTTAAAACATCTTCTAATAAGGCATCTAGAATCATGCCAACTTTAGGAGATGGCTTTATTTTAAGTATTTCTAGAATATCTTTTCCTTTAATTTTAAGCATTTTAACAGAAATGGGATCCTTAGAAACCTTTTCAATCATATATTTAAGGTGTCTTAATTTATATGGTTCTGCTTTAGGACAACCAGATCCTATTCGATCAGCCATTCTTAATTGTAAAAGCTTTTCTACGCTTTCTAGGCCAACATTTTTAATTAGTCTTCTAACTGAAGAATCTCCGACTTCATCAACATTATAATAGAAGAGGTGATATCTAACTAAATTAGTAATAATTTCTACATCTTTCTTGGGGAATCTTAATCTATTTAGTATATTTTCCGTCATTTTAGCTCCGACAACTTCATGATTATAAAAGGTAGCATTAGGTCCTTCGCCCCTTTTTGTCTTAGGTTTGCCAATATCATGTAATAAAGCGGCCATTCTAACATCAAAAGGGAAGTCCTTTTTAGCAGTATAGGCTAAAGACTCTAAATTATGCTTATAGCAATCATAAAGATGATGCTTGTTTTGTTCAACTTCGTATCCTTCCTCTAATTCAGGAATAATATAGGATAATAAGCCCTTACTTCTTAAGGATTCTATTCCTTTGTCAGCATTTTCGCTTTTAATAATCTTAATAAGCTCATCTCTTATTCTTTCTTGAGAGATCTTTTTGAGCAATTTAGCGTTATTCTTAATAGCTTCTTTGGTTTTTTCTTCAATTATCCAGTCTTTTCCTAGGGTTGATTCAAATCTAACCGCTCTCATCATTCTTAAAGCATCTTCAGAAAATCGGTCATTTGGCTCATTTAC
>CAZOPO010000011.1:0-4818 GCA_964581805.1 uncultured Candidatus Saccharibacteria bacterium | reverse complement strand
GTGCCAAAATCATTCTCATAAAATGTTTTGATGTTTTTGTCAAGGAAGACCTTTTGAATCTCCTCAGGCTTGGCATTAGTTGTAAGATCCCAGTCAGCAGGGGAAACTCCTCTTAAAAAATCTCGAGTACATCCTCCGACGATATAGGCTTCGAATTTATTTTCTTGAAGAGATTTAATGCAAAAGAGAACTTCTTCTGGTATAATTTTAATATCCATTTTCATTGGATTTATAATATCTGAAATATTAATACTTGACAACTACTAAGCTTCTGTTAAAATGAAGCTACGTTAAGGAAGTTTTTGATTGGTCGGATCGTTCCGACCTTTTTAATACTCAAATAATAAGAATAAAAAATAATATGGATTTTCAATCATTTTTATCTGCCATTAGTCAGATATCTGAAGAGAAGGGATTGTCTTCAGAAAAAATTATCGAGACAGTCGAACATGCCCTAGCTTCCGCTTACAAAAAAGAGTACGGGAAAAAAGGACAAATAGTAAAAGCACAAATAAATCCTAAGAATGGAAAAGTAAATTTCTGGAGAGTTAGACTAGTTGTAGATGATACTATGGTCTATATTCCTGAAAGAACTGAAGAAGAGGAAGCAGAAAAGTTTGAAGTTAAAGAAAGCTACAGACCAACTGAGGAAGAATTAAATACAACAGAAGATATTAAAAAAGAAGATGACTTCTCAGAAAGAAGATTAAGATATAATGAAGAGAAGCATATACTAATAGAAGATGCTAAAAAAGAAGATTCTAAATTAGAAAAAGGAGAAGAATTAATTATTCCTCTTGAAGAGAAAGATGATTTTGGTAGAATCGCGGCACAAACTGCTAAACAAGTTGTTTTGCAAAAAATAAGAGAAGCAGAAAAAGAAATTGTTTTAGCTGAATATAAATCTAAAGAAGGGGAGATTGTTTCTGGAATTGTTCAAAGAATTGAAGGATCTAATATTTACTTTGATATAGGAAAGTCTTTAGGTGTTTTACCTCGAGAAGAACAAATAAGAGGGGAGTTCTATAAAGAAGGTCAAAGATTAAAATTATATATTTTAAGAGTAGACACTACTTCTAGAGGTCCAATAATTTTACTATCTAGAAGCTATCCTAAACTTATCTCTAAACTATTTGAATTAGAAGTTCCGGAAATTGCTTCTAATCAAGTAGAAATAAAATCAATTGCCAGAGAACCTGGCTCAAGAACAAAAATATCAGTTACTTCTGATTCTGAAGAAATTGATCCTATTGGTTCCATGGTAGGACAAAGAGGAGTTAGAGTTTCTGCCGTAATGTCAGAATTAGGAGGAGAAAAAATTGATATTATTGAATATGATGAGAACCCAGAAAAATATATTGCTAATTCTTTATCTCCAGCAAAAATAACCAATGTGATTATTCAAGAAAATAATATGGCAACAGTTATTGTTCCTCAAGATCAGCTTTCTTTGGCAATCGGAAAAGATGGCCAAAATGTTAGATTGGGAGCTAAATTAACTGGTTTTAAAATTGATGTCAAAAGCGAAGGAGAAATGAATAAAGATGAAGAAGAGCTTGATATTGATGATGAAGAAGACGAAGAAGTAAAAGAATAAAATATGAAATACGAAATTAAAGAGATATCTAAAACTAAAAAGAAAGTAGAAATTGAAGTAGAAGCAAAAGATTTTGATAACTACTATAATCAAGCTTTATTAGAAATAGCTAAAGAAGTTGAATTGCCAGGTTTTCGTAAAGGCAAAGCTCCTCAAAATTTAGTGGAAGAAAAAGTAAAACCAGAATTAATAACTTCAGAAGCTGCGGAAAAAGCAATAAGAGATAACTGGATGAACTTTTTAAAAGAGAGTAAAGAAGAAGTTATTTCTCAACCTCAAGTTGAAATTATTAAAATTGCTAAAGGTAACAATTTTGTCTTTAGTGCAGAGTTTGAAATACTTCCTTTAATTAAGTTGCCAGATATTAAAAAGATTGAGATTAAAAAAGAAGAAATAAAAGTTGAAGATAAAGAAGTAGAAGATTCTTTAAAATGGATTCAACAATCAAGAGCAACTTTTGTAGAAAAAGATAGTGAAGCTCAAAAAGATGATTTAGCCGAATTTTCTTTCTCTTGTTTGAGTATAGAAAATGATCCCTTAAAACAAGATAGAATTGTTCTAGGAAAAGGCCACTATATAGAAGGGCTAGAAGAGGCTGTTATGGGAATGAAAAAAGAAGAAGAAAAAGAATTTGAAACACCTGATCCAAGAGATAAAAGTAAAAAAGTTACAATTAAAATTAAATTGGATTCTCTTAAGAAAATGGATTTGCCAGAAGTTACAGATGAATGGGTAAAAGGTTTAGGAAAGTTTAATTCTATTGATGAATTAAAAGAAGATATTAAGAAGGGGATTACTGAAGAAAAAGAAATTGCTGATAACCAAAGAAGAAGGGAAGAAGCTATTAAAGGATTATTAAGTGGTGAAAAGTTTGAAGTTCCTCAAATCTTAGTCAAAAGAGAAATTGATTTTATGATGAATAATATCAAAGAAAGAGTTCCTCAAGAGTTGAAAATATCTTTTGAAGAATACTTGAAACAAATCAAAAAAACAGAAGAAGAAGTAGAAAAAGAATTAGGAAAATCAGCTGAAGAAAAAGTAAAAGGATTCTTAGTCTTGCATCAATTGATTAAAGATGAGAAAATAGAAGCAAGTGAAGAAGAAATTAATCAAAAGATAGAAGAGATGCTTAATAGTTATCCTAATAAAGAAGAGATTAAAAAAACAATGGATAAAGAAAAAGTTTCATTATATTTAGAAGACGAAATTAAAAGAGAAAAAGCATTCAAATTATTGGGATGTTAATAAGTAAAAAAATAAAATGTTAATACCAACAGTAATTGAAAAATCACAATCAGGAGAAAGAGCCTATGACATATATTCTAAGCTTTTAAAAGAAAGAATTGTTTTTTTGACAGGGCAATTTAATGACAGCATGGCTAATTCAATTGTGGCTCAACTTCTATTCTTAGCTTCTAAAGATCCTAAGAAAGACATTCAATTGTATATCAATAGTCCCGGAGGTTCCGTTACCGCTGGCTTAGCGATATATGATACAATGCAGTATATAAAGCCAGATGTTTCAACAGTTAGTATCGGATTGTCTGCTTCTATGGGAGCAATGATTCTTGCTGCCGGAGCCAAAGGAAAAAGATATGCTTTGCCTAATACAGAAATTCTTCTTCATCAGGTTATGGGAGGAGCTCGCGGTCAAGCTTCAGAAATTGAAATCACTGCTAAACAGATTTTAAGAATTAAAGATCAGATGAATAAGATTTTAGCCAAGCACACTGGTCAGCCTTTATCAAAAATAGCAAAAGATACTGATAGAGATTTTTATCTATCGGCTGAAGAAGCAAAAGAGTATGGAGTAATAGATGAAGTTATTAATCCTAAGAAAGTATAAGTTGACAACTTTTTTAGAGATAATATAATAATCATATATGATGTTAAAAAAATATTTAATTTCGGTCGGCAAACTTTTTAATAAAATAAAACCAAGAAATAAAAAAATGAATAAACAAAAAATATTGATCATCTCTTTAGTTATTATCGTCCTAGCATTAGCAGCATATTTTGTTGTTGATATGTTTGGAAAATACAAAAATAGTGTTCTTCTTCAGGGATACAGTGTAGCAGTACAAGAATTAATGACATCTGCTGAAAATGAAAATTGTGAGCCTTTCTCAGTTTACTTTGAAAACAAAACAATTAACCTTATAAATGTTGATTGTCTATACAAAGATAATGCTGAAGGTGAAAGTGAAATTGAAGAATAATTAAAATAAATAATAAATAATAAAATGGAAGAAAAAAAAGTCTCTTCAAAAAATATATTGTTAATTATTATTATACTTGTAATCGTTGGAGTAGGAATTTATTTCCTTCTTCCTCTATTATCTCAAGTAAGTAATAATACAAACAATAATAATAATGGTGATAGTCCAGAAGGAAATGTTTTACCAGCTCCTGAAGCAGAAAACATGAGTCCTGTTCTAGATGGAGTAGTTGTTACTCCTGAAGGAGAACCTGTAAAAAATGATGTTACTCCTGGTTCACCTGATGCTCCTCAACAGTCAGCTCCAATTTCTCAAGATGAAGCTCCTGCAAACTCAATTAAGATTACTATGACAGCTGAAGGAATTACTCCTTCCGAATTCTCTGTAAAAGCTGGAGAATTAGTTACATTAGTTGTAACATCTGGAGATCAATGGACACACGTTTTCAAATTTAAGGATGCCTCATTATCAGCTGTAGCAGTTGGTATTGCTGGACAAGAAACAAGAAGCATTTCTTTCAATGCTCCATCTCAAAAAGGAGAATATCAAATCTTCTGTGATGTTCCTGGACACGAAGCACGTGGAGAAACTGCAAAAATGATCGTAAAATAATTTAAATTATTTACTAGAAAAGATGACTGGTTTTTCCAGTCATTTTTTTGTTGACAATATTTCTTCTTAATATATAATTAGATAAAGAAAACAAAAAAGAAACTCCAAAAAAGATGAAAAATAATTTGAAGCTCGAAGGACCAAAGAAAGAAAATCAAAAACAATCTTCAAAAAAAAATAAAAGGATCCTTCCTTCTTTAATTTTTTTAGCATCTCTTTTTTTATTCAACACTACTTCATCTTTTGCTTGGACTGGACCTCCTGGAGCTCCACCGACTTGTCCTGCTGGGGCAGTGGGTTGTGATTTTTTACTAAATACAGGAGCAACAGTTCAAACTAAAACAGGAGGAATAAATTTAGCCACCACAAGTGGTAATGTTGGTATTGGAA
>CAZOPO010000010.1:9582-12591 GCA_964581805.1 uncultured Candidatus Saccharibacteria bacterium | reverse complement strand
AAGTTAGCTAAAACAGCAATCAAAGCAATAACATACGTCATATATAGATAATCTGGATAGATAATTCCCAATATTAATGCAATGAAAGTTAATATTAATCTTTCCCCTCTTGATAATAATCCTCCTTTCAATTCTTGATTAACTAAGTCCTTCTCTTTGGCAGCAGCTTTAACATAAGTAGTAACTACTGAACCAAAAATTGCTAAATATACCCAAGCATAACCAGGAATTATAAAATAAGGTAAAGGTAAAAACAAAATTCCCAAAAACATTATACCTTCAACATACCTGTCAAAAATTGTATCCAAATAAGCTCCTACTTTGCTAGACATATTTTTTGCTCTAGCAACTGCTCCATCAACAAAATCTAATCCACCGGCAATTAAAAATAAAATAATTGCCCAGATAAGATTTTCTTGGATCATAAAAAATAATCCAATTAGTGCGAATACTCCCGAAAGATAAGTATATTGATTTGGAGTTAAAGGCAGACTTCCAAAAATTTTACCAACTATCTTCTCTAAATCTTTAAACCAGTGCCTTTTTGTATCTAACATATTACAACTTTTGTATTAAGTTAGAACAATAACTTTTCATAGAATCTAATTCTTTCAATCCTTTTTCTGTAGTCTTATATGACTTCTTTCCTGCTAACTTTTCTTTACTTACATAACCATCTTTCTTTAATCTAAATAGAACTGTTTTAATCATTAATTCATTTGGTAAAAATCCAAACTTTTCAAAAATTAATCTTGAAATAGTTTCTTCTTGTACTTCAACTTCTTTAGCTAAAGAAAGAACATAAATCCAAAGATTGCCTTCTGAAACTGAATTTGTAAATCTTTTTATTGGTTCCATAATAGTTATTGTTATATTTATTAATTTATTATAATACTATCTCTCTCTTTTGTTAAGAATAAACTCTTCAATCATTTCTCTAGCTTTTTCATCTGTAAATTGAGTCATTGGATGCTTCATGAAGTAAGCTGAAGATGATAACAATGCTCCACCAATTCCTCTGTCTAAACCTATTTTTAACAATCTGATAGCATCGATAACACAACCTGCTGAATTAGGAGAATCTTCAACAGATAATCTTAATTCTAATTCAACTGGAACGTTACCAAACTTTCTTCCTTCCATACGAATAAAACAAACTTTATTATCCTTTAAGAAAGGAACCCAGTCTGATGGACCAACATGTAAATTATCATAAGTTAATCTCTTTGCTAATTGAGATTCTACTGCTTCTGTTTTTGATATTTTTTTAGTTTTCAATCTAGCTCTTTCACCGTACATGTTTAAGAAATCTGTATTTCCTCCAACATTCAATTGATAAGATCTATCAATAGCAACTCCTCTCTCAGCAAATAAGTGAGATAAAACTCTATGAGTAATAGTTGCTCCAATTTGTGATTTAATATCATCTCCAATACATGGAATATTTTTATCTCTAAATTTCTTTTCCCAAGCTTCATCAGAACAAATAAAGACTGGCATTGAGTTTATAAAAGCAACTCCTGCTTTAAGGCAAGCGTCAGCATAGAATTCAGTTGCTTTTTGAGAACCTACTGGCATATAGTTTACCAAAACATCTACTTTATTTTTCTTTAATTCTTCAACAACATCAACAGGTTCTGCATCGGAAGGTAAGAATGTTTGATCTTCTGGATAATCTTTCATATGATCTGCTACTCCATCTAAAATTGGACCCATTTGAACAATGGCGCCAACCTTAGGAAGATTTCCACAAAATATTTTTGTACAATTTGGTTTTTCAAAAATAGCTTCAGTGATATCTTTACCAACTTTTCTTTTATCAATATCAAAAGCTGTAACAATTTTAATATCAGAAATTTTATAATCTCCAATAATATTGTGCATTAAACCAGGGACTAATTCGTCATCATTTTCAACGTCTTTATAAAAATGAATTCCTTGAACTAAAGCACTACAACAATTACCTATTCCGGCAATTGCAATTCTTATTTCTTTCTTGTTTTCTTCTGTTTCTTTTGCCATATTCAATTAAAAATATTATAATTAATTTATTATTAAGTTTATTTTACACTGGTAAAACAGTTTGTCAATATGACACCATTTGAAAGATTCATCAAATCAAACACCAAAGAAAATCTTTGGATATATATTCTTCTCTTACTTAAAGTAAAACCTCACTATGCTTGGGACTTGCATTTTGTCATTGAAAAAGAATTTGGCTTTAAACCTGGGAACATTACTCCCTATCGAGTTCTTTACCGATTAGAAGATCAAGGTTTTGTTGAAAGCAAAACTGATAACAGAAAAAGGGTTTACAAAATAACCACTTCGGGCAAGAATGAATTAAACAGAGTTAGAGATTTTTATCTTGAAATCTTAAATAAAATACAATGAAAGAAGAAACAGATATTCAAAAAGTAGTAAATCATTTTTTCGAAACTAAAGGACTAAGCCTTGACGAAATTAAAGAATCAGCTAAAAAGAGAACTATAGTCTATTCAAGATTTACTAGACCAGCTAAAGAATTGATTGAATTAGCTGGATCAGTAGAAAAAGCCAAAGAAGCTATTTCTACAATTGCTAATTGGGCTAAATCAAGGAAATTAGATTATTCTATTGAAACTGTTTTTAAAAAATGGTTAGAATTAGATAGATTAAAACCTAAAGAAATTATAAAAAAACCATACTATAATAATCAACCGATGGTT
Source organism: uncultured Candidatus Saccharibacteria bacterium (assembly GCA_964581805.1). Lineage (GTDB taxonomy): Bacteria > Patescibacteriota > Minisyncoccia > Minisyncoccales > Minisyncoccaceae > UBA2558. Next base: position 9,883 of record CAZOPO010000010.1, on the reverse strand, counting down.
TGGTCTCAAGCAAAAAAGAAATGGTATGTAATAGACAACGGCGGAGAATGGTTAGAATACGCCGACAAAGAAAATAAAATAGAGTGGAGAATAGAAGAATAATTAATAATAAAAACAAAATGTCATATTCAGAATTAGTAAGAGGAGTCATCATTATCGTCAATGATCAACCATATCAAATAGTAGAAGCTCAAAATACTTTTAAAGGAAGAGGTCATTCTTATCTACAAATGAAACTTAAGAATCTTATCAACGGAGCCGTAATTGCTAAAACAGCCCAACCAAGGGATTCTTTCGATGA
>CAZOPO010000010.1:0-9482 GCA_964581805.1 uncultured Candidatus Saccharibacteria bacterium | reverse complement strand
GAATCAGGAGAATACGTTAGAAGAGTGAACGAATAATTATTTTACAAAAAGGTTGCAGAAACAGTGACCATCTTTTTCAATTTCTTCTTGATGGTAAGAACAAGGGCAGATAATTTTCTTATCTTCCTTTTTGTTTCCCGTCATTTTCCTGCAAGGACAATATTTTTCTCCAAAGTTTTCTTTACGAGCAATAAGTCCTCTTAAAACTCCTTTTAAAATACACTCATTAGGATTCAACTTAAAACCTTTTTCTTCTGCATATTGACCGTATTCTTTAATTAACTTTTCAATTTCTTTTTCTTCCATATTAAATATTTGAATTTATTAAGCTTCTAATTTCTTCCTCTTCTCGAAGACCAATAAAAGTTGTTTTAATTTTTCCCTGAACAAACAAGATTACGGTGGGAATTCTATCAACTGAAAACATTTCTCCAATTTTAGGATTCTTATCTAAATCCATTTTACAAAAATCAACCTTATCTTTAAATTCTTCTGATAGTTTATCAAGTATAGGACTTAAAGTTTTACAAGGAGGACACCATTCTGTATAGATATCAAGCAAAACAGGTTTTGTAGAATTATTAATCACTTCTTCAAAATTATCATCATTTAATATTTTCATTTTTTTAATATTTATTATTACAAATCTATTATATTATAATAGTAAAAAAGAGGCAATTATCCTCCTTTTTTATGCATTAATCTCTTCATCAGACCAAAGTTTCCTACAATTCCAGAAATTCTTTTCATGCAAATTGAGACAATGTCTTTTTCTTCTAACACCTTATTATCCATAAATCTATAATAGAGAGCCGAATAGCAAGGTTTAAATAATCTTAAAATCATGTTTTCCATAAATCTCACTTGATTTTCAAGATCATTGTGACATTCTCTACATAGCAAAACCGTATTGTCGTTATTTCCAAAAACGGAACGCTTAAAGATATGATGCTCTGTTAAAGGAATACCACTCCTTCCACACTTAGAACAATATCCAATTTTACAAGAAGTCTGATTTTTTAAAAAGTGCCTAGTTTCAATCAATGAAATCACCATTAAAATAATAGCCTCTTTTTTAAAAAAAAGCAAAACTATTCTTCGATCTCCTTTTTAATTTCTTCAAATTGATTCTCGATATCACTAAATTGTTTTTTTGTTTCTTTAAAAATAGTCACTGCTTCTTTAACTTTTTTAAGACCCTCTTCAACATCAACTTCTTCTTGATTTTCAAACCATTCAGCTATTAAAGATAACTTTTTCAAATTACTTTTTAAATTATTTTTTTCCATATTTTTTATTTACTTTAAGATTAATTTTTCCATTATATATTTTAAGATCAATTTCTTCTCCTAAAGAAACGTCCTCTATTTTCTTAATAATTCCTTTTTTATTCTCTGCGATACAATATCCTAATTTCAAATTTCTTTCCGGATTATTATATTTAACAATCCTTTCCATATTAATAATTTTCTCTTTTATTTTATTAATTTGATTTTCTAAAATACTAGGAATAAATTTAATAATTTTATATTCTATTATTTTAAAATTAGAAATTATTTTTTCAATCTTACTTTTTATCTTAAGAAAAACATTATTAATTTTATTATTTAATTGAGACAAAGAAAGATTAAATAAATTAATTACTTCTCTTATTGTGCTCTCTATTTCTGACTCCACTTTTTGCCAAGATTGATTTAAAAAACTAGCAGCAATTGAAGGAGTAGAAACCATCTTATCAGCGACAAGAGACAATAAAGGGACATCTTTATCGTGTCCAATAGCAGCAATTACAGGAAATGGCAGATCAACAATTTCTCTTATTAATGCTTCATTATTAAAGGCTAAAAAAGATTCTAAAGATCCTCCTCCTCTCATAATAATTAAAACATCTATTTTTTTATTTTTAAAAGTTTTAATACTGCTAATTAGGTCTTTAACTGCTTCCAATCCTTCAACTCTTGAATCTATAAAACTTATTTTAAAACCAAATCTTCCTAAATTATTTAAAAAATCATTAATTACAGCTCCCTGTTTAGAAGTAATAATTCCAATATTTTTAACAAAGTCTGGTATTTCTTTTTTTCTTGATTGATCAAAAAGACCCTCTTCCTCTAGTTTATTTTTCAATCTTTCATATTCTTTTTTGATTTCCCCTTCCCCTGCCAATTGAATTGTTTTGGCTTTAAAGCTTAATCTTCCTGTAGGAGGATAGACATCAGGAAAACCACTAGCTTTAATTTCCATTCCTACCTCTAAACTAATTCCGCACATTCTATAATCATAATTCCAAATAACACAAGACAAAACACTTCCGTCTTTTTTGTCTTTTAGAGAAAAGTAAACATGTCCTGGAGAACTAATTTTAACTTCACTAACTTCTCCAATAATTTTTGCTTCAAAAGAATTAAGAATTCCATTCAAGATTTTTAGATAAGCACTAATAGAAAAAATATTCTTTTCTAATAATTCTTTAATAGCTGATTTCCCTTTTGTTTCCATAAATTAATTTTATCTTTTGTTGACTTAAAAAGCAAATTATGTTATTTATTGGTTGGATACTTATGTACTTAACAAATGACATGGTCCCTATTCACATTAGGGAAGGAAGTTGTTCTTTTGTTTGTCCTTTACCTAAAGGATACAAAGAAGCATTGAAGAATTTTGATTTGAAAAGCAATCTTCATGATATGATTTGGTCTATCAACCTCTTGGCTAACGAAGAAGTTGGACCTTTCGTTAACATCATGATTGGCTGTCCATCAAAAGAACAATTCGTAATTAAAGAAATCGGCATAGATGAAAGAGGCCTTTATATGGCCACTGCTTCTGGAGAAGGTTTTTTCTGCGGAGATATTTTTCTCAATAACAAAGCCTATCCCGTTTGCGATTATTCTATTATAGATATTGCAGATTTCTTTGACGACGAAGCAGCTTTCGAGTGCCACAACGTTGACTACTATTGGCAAGCATTACTCTTAAGAGAGTTAGCTGTCGAATATTTCAATCTTCTTATCGATAGATTGAAGGAAAAAGAGGAAGTTAATTAATTTCCTCTTTTCTCATGTTTAATTTTAGCCATTACCGCATTTTTTCGGTAATTACAAAAATCACAATCTGGATTCATCTCAGGAACTTTAGAAGACATTAAACAATCTTTTATTTCTCCTAAAGTCCCCTCAATCCAAGAAAAATCTCCGGTATAAGGAATTACTTTAATATCAAATTCTAATTTCTTGTCAAAGAATGGTTTTCCAGAATCACCATTACAATAAACAAAATATCCTGTTTTAGAAACCTTAAAACCATTTCTATCAAACAACCATTGATAAATTTCCATTTGTCTCTTGTAACCATCCTGCCATTCAGCATCTAAATTAACTTCACTAGTTTTAGATGTTGCTTTGTAATCAACAATAATCACTTCGTCTTCTTTGTTAATCCAAATATCATCTATTGCTCCTGTTATTAATAAATTAGTAGGTTTATGAAGATATTCCATTCCTTTAAAAGTATTTCTCCAAATATCAATATCTTTATTAACATAAGGAACTGCATCTATCCCAAATTCCTCCATTAAAGGATGAGGAGCTTTGTCTTTTCTATACAAATCAAATTCTTTTTTTAACAAAGAATCAACTGCACTATTAAGAGTAAAAGGAAATCCTGGTGGTCTTCCTATCCCTAGCCTTCTATCTAAATAAAAACATTGCGGACAACTTACGAATAAGTCTATTTTTGACCTACTTAATTTAAAAGGATCATTTGATTTGGGATCAAAAATATTGTTAGATTTTTTATAATATTGAGACATATATTTAAAATAAAACTGCTAATAAATCTTCTTTTCCTTTTTTCTTTTTTGCTGAATAAGGAACAATTTGATTTTCGCCAATAATCTCCCTTATTTTATTAAATTTATCTTCGTATTCAGAGCTTTTAATTTTATCAATCTTGTTAGCTACAATGATGATATTCTTACCATGTTCTTTAAGAGTATAAAACATTTCAATATCATCTTTAGTCATTCCCACATTAGCATCAATTATTAAAATAACTTTTTCTTGATAAATTCCTGAATCAAAAAAATACCAATTAATTAAAGAATGAAACTTTTTCTTAATCTTAAGAGGAACCTTAGCATAACCATAACCTGGCAAATCAATAAAATAAAAAGATTCGTTAATAAAAAATACATTAATTTTTTGAGTTCTACCAGGAAGAGAGCTAGTTACTGCTAGCTTCTTTAAGCCAGTTAAAGAATTAATTACGCTTGATTTACCTGAATTAGAACGCCCAATAAAGGCTATTTGAGGAATACCATCTTCAAGTATTTCATCTGTCCCTCCTATCCCTTTTATAAAACGAGCTGATTTTATTTCCACGATATTAATTAATTAATGTTCCAAAAGATTCTCCTTTTAAAGCTTTAGAAATATTTTTAATTTCTTTAACATTAAAAACAATAATTGGTTTTTTATTCTCGTAACATAAAGTAAAAGCTGTAATATCCATAACATTCAACTTCTTTTCTATTGCCTCAGAATAAGAAATATTGGTATACATTTTTGCATCATCATTTTTTCTAGGATCTTTATCGTAAACTCCATCAACATTAGTAGCTTTTAAAATCAAATCGCAATCAAGTTCACAAGCTCTCAAAGCAGCCGCAGAATCAGTTGTAAAAAAGGGGTTCCCTGTTCCTCCTGCCAAAATTACAACTTTATCATCTTCTAAAGATTTTATGGCTTTTTCTTTTGAGTAAGTATTAATTACATCTCCTACCCCTAAAGCGGAAAAAACTTCTGAATCAATTCCCTCTTCTTTTAAGGATTCTTTAAGTCCTTTTCCATTAATAATTGTTCCAATCATTCCCATATAATCGGCAGCCACTCTATCAAAATTTTCTTCTCCCACCATCCTTCCCCTAAAAATATTACCGGCTCCAATAACAATAGATAAGTCAACCTTATTATTTTTTTTAATCTGAGCAATTTCTTTAGCTACTTTAATATAGCTTAAAATAGAAACACCTTCTCCATTTTCTTTACCGAATATTTCTCCACTTAATTTTAATAAAATTCTTTTATACTTCATTAATTTATTGTATCATAGGCTGCTAATTGACCGCAAGCGGCGTTTATTTTTCTTCCAAACTCATATCTTTGAGTTGTAAATATTCCTTTTTTTTCTAAATATTCTTTAAATTTTTTAATTGTATTATTGTCTGATGGCTTAAATTTACCTGTCGGATTGTAAACAATTAAGTTAACCATTACTAAAGGTCTTTTCATTAATAAAGAAAGTTCTTCCGCAGATTCAAGAGAATCATTCTCTCCTTTTATCATTAAATATTCAAACATCACCTTTCTGTTAGTTTTTTTAATATATTGATCAACTGCTTTTAAAAGTTTTTCTACCGAGTATTTTTTATTAACTGGCATTAAATTACTCCTTATTAAATCATTTGGAGCGTGGAGAGAAATTGAAAGATTAACTTGCAAGTCTTCATTAGAAAATCTTTCAATCCCTTCAACTATTCCTGCTGTAGAAATTGATATTTTTCTTGAACCAATATTAAAATATTCTGGACTATTAATCATTTTAATTGATTCCATAACATTATTATAATTTAAAAATGGCTCTCCCATTCCCATAAAAACAATATTAGTTACTTTCTTGTTTTTCTTTTTTAACTCTCGAGAAAATAACAATACTTGTTCTATTATCTCAAAAGAAGTGAGGTTTCTTTTAAAAGAAGCTCCTGTAGCACAAAATGAACATTTCAAAGGACATCCTACTTGAGAAGAAACGCAAACTGTTGATCTTTCTTGATCGTGCTCCATTAGAACTGTCTCTATTTTTGATCCATCTTCAAATTCAATTAAAGCTTTAAGAGTATTATTGTCCTTGAATAATTTATGTTTTATTTCTAAGGGACATTCTTTACTCAATCTTTCTCTTAAGCTAAGAGGTAAAACTAAAGCAACATTCCAGTCCTCAATTAGATCTTTATAGATTAACTTCCTTATTTGCTTAATTCTATAAGCTGGCTCATTTTTAATAATTTCTTCAAGAGAGTCTATTTTCATTTTTTTGTGGTAGAACTTTTTCGTTTTTAATTTTCTCAACTATTCCTGTAAGTTTTCTATTTCTTGTTGTAGAGACTTTATCATACTGAACAGAAACATCTCTTATTTTTTTACCCAAAGAATCAACTTCTTCATTGTATTTATCGTACTCAATTTCAAATTTATTAACTAATTTTATAACTTCAGAAATGTTCTCTTGATATTTAAAATTCTTATATGACTGATATATCATTCTTAATATTGCTGTGAAACTAAAAGGTCCGGCAAGAACAACTTTTTTATTCATTGCTTCTCCCCAAATCTCACTCATTTGATCATATATAAAACTAAATATCATTTCATTGGGAACAAATAAGATAACAAAATCTACTGTATTCTCTTCTGGATTAATATAGTCTCTACTAGATATTTCTTTTATCCTATTTTTAACGTCTTGCTCAAAAAGTTTTTTATATTGTTTTTTCTTTTCCTTTTCTTCTTCTGTAAATTTAATAAAATTATTTAAAGGAAATTTAACATCAATATTAATTTTTGTTTTATCAGGCAAATAAACTGTAAAATCTGGCCTATTAGAAGAAGAGGAATCTCTATTAACATTAGCTTCATAGTTTTCTCCTTTAACAAAACCTATTGTTTTTAAAAGATTTTCAGCAATTTCTTCTCCGTATTTTCCTCTAAGCTGATTATTAGATAAAATATTTTTTAATCCTTCGGTTGATTCTTTAAGATTTTCTGTAACAATCTTATTTTCATTTAATACTGTTCTTAAAATATTAAACTCTCCTATTCTTTCTTTCTCGGCTTCATCTAACTGTTTTTTATTCTTGTCTAATTCTTTATAGACTTTCTCTACTAAATCTTTAATTGTTTCTCGATTATGTTGTATTGATTCGCTTATTATTTCTTTTTTATTATCAAATTGTTCTAAAAGTCTTTTTCTTTCTTCTTCAAAAATCTCTTTACTCCTTTTAGCACTTTCATTTACTAAACGATTAAAAAGAAAATAAGAAAAAACTGCTATTGTAATCATTGAAAATATTAAAGCAATAATTTGGGTTGTCATATTTTTCTTTTTGTTATTAGAAAAACTTTATCATTATCTCTAACAATTTTATCAAAAATAATAGCAACTTCTTGTCCTTTCTTAGCTTTTTTAATTTCTTGATTATTAATCTGAATTGATTTTATTTCTTGTTCAATAAAAGTATTTTTACCTTCAACAATTATTTTATCTCCTAACTTTAAATCTAAATGATCAAGCCTAACTGAACCAGCTTTAACTTTAGAATAATAATGAGTAACATATCCTGCAAGGACTTTTTGAACGCTAGAAACATTATCCGCTTTATTATAACTAATTCCTTCTTTACCTGGAGTACCAAAATAAAATCCGGTAGAAAATCCTCTGTTATAAACTGAAGATAATTCTTCTTTCCATTTTTTAACTTTTAAATCACTCCAAGTTTTATCATAGTAAGAATCAATTGCTTCGCGATAACATTTACTAGTTACTTCAATATATTTAGGATCTCTTTTTCTTCCTTCGATTTTAAATGAGTCTATTCCTGATTCAATCAATTGAGGAACAAATTCAATCATGCAAATATCTTTAGCACTCATAAAATATTTACCATCAACTGATATTTTATTATCTTCATCGTCAGACAAGGTCCACTCTTTTCTACAAGGTTGAGCACAAGAACCACAGTTAGCTGATTTACCAAAAAGATAAGCAGAAAGAATACATCTTCCTGAAATAGCCATACACATTGCTCCATGAATAAAGACCTCTATTTCAATCTTTACTTTTTTCTTAGTTTCTTTAATTTGTTTTAAAGTCATCTCTCTCGCTAGAACAATTCTTTTAGCTCCTAATTTTTTGTAAAACTGAGCACTTTTCCAATTGGAAACATTGGCTTGAGTTGAAATAATAAAAGGAACTTTTTCTTTTTTAGCAATTTCAATAACACTAGGATCCCAGACAATAATTGCATCGACTCCTGATTTTTTAGCCTTTTTAACGACTTTTTCGGCCGTTATAATATTATCGTTATAAACAACAGAATTAACCGTTAGATAGGCCTTTAGGCCGTATGAATGAACCTTTTTAACGAAAGTTATAAGCTCTCCTGCTGTTATTCCACTTGAAGACCTCATACTTAGACTAGGAATACCAAAATAGACCGCGTCAGCATAATCCTTACAGGCCTCAAGACTCGCCCAATCACGAATAGGAGACATTAACTCTGGTTTCTTCATTTTTCTTCCATTATTTTATTAAGAATCTTTTTAACTTCTTCAATACTTTCATAATCATAGACTGAAATAGGAATAACTTTCTTTTTGAATTTTTTAATTTTACTTTTCAATTCTTTCTCATCAACTAAGTCTGTTTTAGAAATAAAAATATATTCTTCTTTTTCTAATAAATCTTTATTATAATTTCCTAACTCATCTCTAATAGTTTGATAATCTTTTTTGAAATCAACAGATTCAGCAGAAATAAAATGAAAAAGAATTTTTGTTCTTTCAATATGTTTTAAAAATTTATCTCCCAATCCTTTTCCTTCAGAAGCTCCTTCAATCAAACCAGGAATATCAGCTAAAATTAAATCATAATAAACACCTAAGTTAGGTTCAAGAGTTGTGAAAGGATAATTAGCAACTTTAGGATCAGCACTTGTTAACTCTTTAAGTAAACTTGATTTTCCTACGTTAGGAAAACCTATAAAACCAACGTCGGCAATCATTTTAAGTTCTAGTCTTAAAGTAAAAGACTCTCCAGGGAGACCTGGTTGAGATTGAAGAGGAGTAGTATTTCTTGAAGATCTGAAAAGAAAATTACCTTTACCCCCTAATCCTCCTTTAGCAATTAAGACTGGTTCTCCTAACTTAACTATTTCTTTAGTTTGTTTTTTAGCTAAAGGATGAATAACAGTTCCTACAGGAACTTTAATAAAAATATCTTCTCCACTTCTTCCGTCACAAAATTTACCTTTACCATTTTTTCCGTCTTCAGCTACCGCTTCTTTTTTAAATCTAAATTGTTTTAAAGCACTCAAATCAGAAACTCCCACAAAATAGAGATCTCCCCCTTTGCCTCCTGATCCACCTGACGGTCCTTGAGCAAATTTATTTTTATCAAAAGCGACGCAACCTTTGCCTCCATTTCCTGCTCTAACTTTAATTGTAATATCATCTATAAGCATATTTGTATTAAGATAATAGCATATTAATCTATTCTTTTAAATACTTGCGATTCTTTAACTTTTCTGGCAAATATTCCTGTTTTTCTTTGTATTCATGATCTGGACTATACTTATAGCCTTTACCATAGCCAATCTCATCCATTAATTTAGAAGTGGCATTTCTTAAATGTAGAGGAACTGGCAA
>CAZOPO010000009.1:11673-14784 GCA_964581805.1 uncultured Candidatus Saccharibacteria bacterium | reverse complement strand
CTTAAAGAATTATCTGGTCAAAAGAAAGTTAAACCTTTTGAGTGTGTTGGAACAAGAAAAGAAGTTTTAGTTGCTCTTTATCTTTCTTATAAAAAAGATAAAGAAAGACCTTTGATGTTAAAGTATTTTGAAAAGAATATTTTACCTAAATATGATAATTGGGAAGAAATGACTTCAGAAGTTTTAGATCATTGGAATACTAAAAACTTTATTCCTCAATATTTTAAAGACTAATCATTTTTTTAAATCTTTCAATCATCTCCATATCTTCTAATTTAACCTTATTTCTTAAAGCTAAATAGTAAGATGTCCAATTTGATAAAAGAATTAAATAGAAATATTTATTCCAAATATCTTTCTCTTCATTTTTAATTGTTAGAATTTCAAAACTATCTTTATATATTTCTCTAAAAGCATTCATTCTTATTTTTATTTTAGGATGATCTAATTCATCTTCTAACATTAAAATAGAGAATGTTTTTTTGCTGTTTAGAAATCCAGCCATCTCATTATGATTAAGTTCTGGGAAATAATTACAGAATGAGGGATTTTTTGAATTTTCGTTAAAGTTGATTTTCCAAATATTAGCTACAGATTTATTTTTTTCTGAAGAATAGATAATAGGAATTGTTTTATATATCTTTTCTGCTATTTTCTTTCCTTCTTTTTCTGCTTTTAAATTATCAATTTTAATGCTTACTTTTTTGTTTATAATTTTAAGAATAGCCTTAAGAGAAAATCCGATAGCTAATCTAGGCATGTTGATGGTATTAGGTAGCAAAATGTAAGGAAGATTTTTTTCTTTACTTATTTCTATTAATTTACCACCTGAGGAAATAATAATAACAGGAATTTTTTTCTTTAAAGCAGAATCAAGAGAATCAATTGTTTCTTCAGTGTTGCCCGAGAAAGAACTAACGATTAAAAGTGATTCTTTATTGATTCCTTGAGGGAGTCCATAATTAGAATGGATTTTTAAGTTTAATTGAGGGTAAACACTTTTGACTAAATCAGCTGACAAGTGAGATCCTCCCATACCAGCTAAAAAAAGATCTTGAGACTTTTTCAAGTTCTTTAAATTATTTATTTTAGGTTCAAATTCAAATTGTTTATTGAAATCTCTAAATATTTCTAAATCCATACCTTATTTTTTAATTTTTATAGTAAAATTATATCATAATTGGAAGTTTTTTAAAATTATGATAAATTATAGTTATGAAGATTAAAGATTTAAAGAATAAAAAAATTGTTATTCTGGGAATTGGAAGAGAAGGACTAGATACGCTTCTTTATTTGAAAAGTGTTTTTCCTAGTAAGATTTTTGCTATTGCTGATAAGAAAAAAATGGAAGATTTGGATTTAAAGACCCAGAAGATACTAAAAGAATTTAAAACTTTAAACTATTTGGGAGATGATTATTTAAAAAATATTAACGATTTTGATTTTATTATTAAATCTCCAGGAATTTCTTTTTCTAGATACAAAAATAAATTGCTAAGTCAAACAGATCTTTTCTTTGATAATTGCCCAGGAGAAATAATAGGAGTTACGGGAACAAAAGGTAAAAGCACGACATCTTCTCTTATATTCGCTATCTTAAAAGAAGCTAAATTAAAAACTTATTTAGTAGGGAATATTGAGACACCGTCATTATCTTTTCTTTCAAAGGCTAAAAAAGATGATATTTTTGTTTATGAATTATCTGCTCATCAATTACAAAATTTGAAAAAGAGTCCTTATATTGCAGTTTTTTTAAATATTTATCCAGAACACTTAGATTATTATAAAGATTTTAAAGATTATTTTTTAGCAAAAACTAATATTGCAAAATATCAATCAAAGGAAGACTTTTTTATTTTCAATTCTAAAATAAAAGAAATTAAAGAATTTTCTAAAAAAGTTAAATCTCAAAAAATAGAATTAGAACTTAAAGATTTTTCTTCCTTTTTGAAAGATAATCAACAATTTTTAGAAATTACCCATATTGATAATTTAATAGCTGTTTTAAATATTGCTAAAATTTTGAATATCCCTGAAGAAAAAATCATTAAAGCCTTAAATAATTACAAAAGACTTCCTCATCGATTAGAATTTGTTGGTGAGTATAAGGGGATTAGATTTTATGATGATTCTATTGCAACTATTCCTGAATCAGTAATATTTGCCCTTGATTCTTTGGGTGGAGATGTTGAAACCCTTATCGCTGGAGGATATGATCGAGGAATTAAATATAATAAACTTTCCAAAAGAATTCAAAAAAGTAATATAAAAAATCTAATTCTTTTTCCTGACTCAGGAGAAAAAATAATGAAAGAAGTTAAAAAAGAGAGTAAAAAGATTAAATTTGTTTTGGTAGACAACATGGAAAAAGCAGTTTTTAATGCTTACAAATTAACTTCTAAAGGTAAGATTTGTTTGTTATCTCCAGCTTCATCTAGTTTTGGAATTTTTAAAGATTATAAACAAAGAGGAGATTTATTTAAGAAATATATCAAAAATGAAAAAGAAATTTCTTGATATTCCTTTATTAATAATAATTTGCTTATTAGTGGTAATAGGTTTTTTAGCTCTAGCTACAACTTCAATCCCTTTATCTTTAGAAAAAACAGGCACTTCAGGACATTACTTAATTCATCAAATAATTTTTGGTTTAATTCCAGGAGTGATTTTATGTTTTGTTGCTTATAAACTTCCTTTATTAAAACTTAAAAGATTTAGTTTTATTTTTTTTATTCTCTCTTATCTATCAATGTTTGCTGTTTTTATCCCTGGACTTTCTATATCTGAATTAGGAGCAACAAGGTGGGTTGATTTAGGATTCTTTTCTTTTCAGCCTTCTGAGTTATTAAAACTGGCTGTAATTTTTTACCTGGCGACAATTTTAAATGATGAAAAAAATAGAAAGAAATTTTTTGTTTTTGCTTTGATAGTTGCTTTAGTTTGTATAGCTTTAATTCTCCAAAAAGATCTAGGAACTTTATTTGTTATTTTTTCTATCATGATAGCGATGTTCTTTTGTTCCAATACTCCTTTTAAGCAAACAATGATTGTAGGAATAACGGCTGTTATTGGTTTTGTTGTCTTAATTATTCTTACTCCCTATAGAATGAA
>CAZOPO010000009.1:0-11573 GCA_964581805.1 uncultured Candidatus Saccharibacteria bacterium | reverse complement strand
AGAGCTTTGTCTATTTCTAAACTAGTTAATAATCAAATGTTAAAGCTTATGGCTATAGGGATAGGAACTTGGATTATTATTCAAGCTTTTGTTAACATGGGCTCAATGATTGGTTTATCTCCCTTAACAGGAATTCCTTTGCCTTTTATAAGTTATGGAGGAACTCATTTAATAATTGAATTAATTGCTTGTGGATTATTATTGAATATTTCTAAAGAAGTTAAAACATAACCTTGTTAAAAAGGCAAAAAAAGCATATATTATGAGTATGAAAAAGATTTTATTTACAGGTGGGGGAACAGGTGGACATATTTTTCCTATTATCTCTGTTGCTGAAGAAATTATAAAAAATGACGCTAATGTGTCTTTTTCGTATATTGGTCCCAAAGATTTTACAGCTAAGACTTTTTTACCACTTAAGAATATTAAAACTTATTTTATTTTCTCTGGTAAAATTAGAAGATATTTCTCTTTCGAATCAATTATTTTTAATTTTATAGATATTGTTTTTAAGATTCCCTTGGGAATTATTCAAGCATTCTCGATTATGTTTTTTACCGCCCCCGATCTAATTTTTAGCAAGGGAGGTTTTGGCTCTATCCCTGTAATTATTGCTGGAACGATATTAAGAATACCAATTTTTACTCATGAGTCTGATAGTGTTCCCGGTCTAGCCAATAAAATTGGAGGGTTTTTTTCTAAAAAAATATTTACTTCTTTTGAAGAGTATAACTCTTTTCCCAAAGAAAAAGTTATGAACGTAGGAATTCCTATTAGAAAATCTTTAACTAATGGTAAAAAAGAAGATGCCTTTAAAGAATTTGATTTAGTTGGCAATAAGCCAGTAATTTTAATTCTAGGAGGGTCTCAAGGGAGTGAAAGAATTAATGACGTAATAATAGAAAGTCTTCCGGAATTACTTAATGATTTTGAAGTTATTCATCAAACAGGTTTAAAAGATATTAAAAGAGTAATTGAAGAAGCAAGTGCGACAGTAGAAAAAGAATTATTAAAATATTATCATCCTTATTTTTTCTTAGATGAAAAAGAGATGGCTTGTGCTTATGCTATTGCTGATTATGTGATTGGAAGATCAGGAGGAGGAATGATTTCAGAAATATCTTTATTAGGTAAGCCAAGTATTCTTATTCCTTTACCAGAATCAGCTCAAGATCATCAAAAAATTAATGCTTATGCTTATGCTAAGAATGGTAGCTGTTTAGTTTTAGAAGAACCTAATTTTACAAAGAACTTCTTTATTGATAAATTGAAAAATATTGATAAGGAAAAAATGTCTCAAATGGCTAAGGAATTTTCTAAACCTAAAGCTTCGGAAAGTATTTCTCAAGAGATATTAAATTTTTTAAATTAACATGATAAACAAAAAAGTAAGAACTAGATTTGCACCTTCTCCTACAGGACATCTTCATATTGGGACAATAAGAACAGCCCTTTATCCTTATTTGTTTTCTAAAAAAAATGAAGGAACTTTTATTTTAAGAATAGAAGATACAGACAAAGAAAGATCTAAAAAGGAATGGGAAGATGAATTATTGAAAGGATTAAAATGGTTAGGAATAAATTGGGACGAAGGACCTAAAGAAGAAGGTTATATAGGAGATTTCCCTCCCTATAGACAAAGCGAAAGAGGAAAAATATATCAAGAATATTTAAAAAAATTAATTGATAATGGACAAGCATATTATTGTTTTTGTTCTAAAGAAGAAGTTGAAGCTCAAAAACAATATTTAATGTCTATTGGTCAGCCACCAGTTTATCAAGGAAAATGTAGAGACTTACCTAAAGAGACAGTAGAAAAATATTTGAAAGAAGGGAAGCCTTCTGTAATAAGATTCAAAACTCCTAATAATCAAAAAATCTCCTTCAATGATGTTATTAGAGGTAAAATTGAAATTAATACTGAGACGATGGGAGATTTTGTTATAGCTAAAGATCTAGACAATCCTTTGTTTAATTTTACTTGTGCTGTCGATGACGTTCAAATGGAAATAACAGATGTAATCAGAGGAGAAGATCATATTCCTAATACTCCTAAACAAATTTTAATTATTAGAGCTTTAGGATTTAAGGAACCTAATTATGCTCATTTATCTTTAATTTTAGGAACAGATAAAAAGAAATTATCTAAGAGAACAGGCAAAACATCATTAATCGATTACATAGATGAAGGATATTTACCAGAAGCAATTATTAATTTTATTGCTTTTTTGGGTTGGAATCCTGGGACAGAAAAAGAAATTTATACTGTTGATGAATTAATTAAAGATTTTTCTTTAGAAAAAGTTCAAAAATCAGCTGCTATTTTTAATTTAGATAAGTTAGATTGGATCAATGGATTATACATTAGAAAAATGCCCTTGCTCGATTTAACTAAAAGATGTCTTCTTTATTTAATTTCAATGATTGAAAAAGATGGAGAAAATTATCTAATTAAAGAAACAGGAGAAAAAATATCATTAGAAGAAATATCCTCAATGGTTTTGCTTTATCAAGAAAGACTTAAAAAACTTTCAGAGATTCCTCAATTAATTGATTTATTTTTTAAGAAAGATTTAAGTTACGAAAAAGACTTATTAAAATGGAAAGAAATGACTGAGGAAGAAGTTAAAAATTCTCTTCAAAGATCTTATGATATTATTGAAAAAATAGATGTTTTTACAAAAGAAAATTTAGAAGGTAGACTTATTGAAGAAGCTAATAAAGAAACAAATAGGGGAAATCTTTTGTGGCCCCTAAGAGCTTCTTTAACAGGAAAAAGTAATTCTGCTTCGCCAATTGATATCGCTTTAGTTTTAGGTAAAGAAAAAACATTAGATAGAATTAAAAAAGCAATAAAAAAATATGATTAAAAAAGTATTTATTACCATTTTTGTTTTGTCTTTATTTCTTTCAAGCTCTTGTTTGGCTTTTGATGGCAACGAAATGGTTTCTGGTATTTTAGATTGGGTTAGTAATGATTTGAAGCCATTTATAGAAAGTAAATTAAGTGAAGCTTCAAAAATAGAATTTGAAAAAGAGATTGAAAATTTAATTAAAGATTTTCCAGGATTCGTTAGTTCAATTTATAATCAAATAAAAGAATTGATAAAATAAAAATATTATTATAATATAACTTTGTTATGATATCAGAAGAAGAGATTAAAAATATTGCTAAACTTTCTTTTTTGGAAGTTAAAGAAGAAGAGGTTGAAGAAATGAGAGAAAAGTTTTCTTCTATTTTAGAGTATGTAAAAAAACTTCAAGAACTTGATGTTCAAGACATTGAAGAAACAGCAAGCACTATTAATATAGAAAACATAATGAGAGAAGATATTCCTAATAATAAAGAAAGAGAAAATCTTTTAAGTTCTTTTTCTAAAGAAAAAAATGGTTATTTGGAAGTGAATAAAATACTTTATAATGAAAATTAATTTAGAAAATTTAACAATCAGAAAAGCTCATCAAGGATTGAAGTCAGGAGAATTCACTTCTGTAGAATTAACAAAAGCTTTTTTAGAAAGAATAGAAGAAAAAGATAAAGATATTAAAGCTTTCATAACCGTAGATAAGGATTTAGCTTTAAAACAAGCAGAGAAGGCGGATCAAATGATTAAGGATAAAAATATCCATCTTCTAACAGGAATTCCTTGTGCGATTAAAGATAATATTTTGATTGAGGGAGTTAAATGTACAGCAGGATCAAAATTCTTAGATAATTATGTTGCTACATACAATGCAACTGTTATTAAAAAACTAGAAAAATTAGGGGCAGTCTTTTTAGGAAAAACAAATTTAGATGAATTTGCTATGGGATCTTCTTGTGAGAAATCGGCTTTTTTCCCAACTAAAAATCCTCGTGATTTAGAAAGAGTTCCTGGCGGTTCCTCTGGTGGTTCTGCGGCCGCTGTGGCTGCCGATATGTGTGTTTACGCTCTAGGATCAGACACAGGTGGTTCAATTAGACAACCTGCTTCTTTTTGTGGAGTTGTTGGCTTAAAACCTACTTACGGAACTGTTTCAAGAAATGGAATCATTGCTTTTGCTTCTTCACTAGATCAAGTTGGTCCAATCACGAAATCTTTAGAAGATGCTCAAATTGTTTTTGAGGCTATTAAAGGTAGAGATGAAATGGATTCTACAACTATTGATTACGAAGAAAATGACGATAAGGAAGAAAAAATAGTAATCGGAGTTCCTAAAGAATACTTTACTAGTGGTCTTGATAAAGAAGTAGAAAGTGCGATTAGAGAATCTATTGAAAATTACAAAAAATTAGGAGCAGAAATAGTAGAAATTAGTTTACCTCATGCGGAATACGCCCTAGCTTGTTATTATATTATTGCTCCTGCTGAGGCAAGTGCTAATTTAGCTCGTTTTGATGGCTTAAGATATGGTCAGAATATTGCTTCTAGCGATTCAAAAGATTTTTATATTAACAACAGAACAACATTCTTTGGTAAAGAAGTTAAGAAAAGAATAATGTTAGGAACTTATACTTTATCATCAGGTTATTATGATGCCTATTACAAAAAAGCTTTAAAAACAAGAACCTTAATTAAGAAAGATTTTGATGAGGCTTTTAAAAAAGTTGATGTTATTTTAGGTCCTACTTCTCCTTGTTTACCTTTTAAGATAGGAGAAAAATCCGATGACCCAATGTCAATGTATTTAGCTGATATTTATACTATCTCTGTTAACTTAGCAGGATTACCAGCGGTATCCATACCTTGCAAAAAATCTTCTAATAATTTACCAATTGGTTTACAATTAATTGGCAAACCTTTAAAAGAAAAGAAACTTTTAAGAATCGCTTCCTTAATTGAAAAAGAATATGACAAGATATGATATTTTAAATTTTTTAGAATCAGAGGGTCTTTATTCTTTTCTTTGGCCTTGGAAAGTTCTTTTTATTGTAATTACAATTGCTTTTATTTTTGCTATTTTTTATTACATTAGAAAAGCAGGATATTTACCTAAAGAGATGAATAGAAGAATAGGAGACTTTTTAAGCTTCCAAAAAAACAAATCAGAGCAGATATTTGTTAACAAATACAAATCAATATCAGGCTTCTTTTTAAAAAAGGATTATAAGAGAGCAATATTAATGATGGAAGAATTGTTTATAAGTGTTTTTAATCATTTAGAAGTTAAGGGAGATGATCTTTTAGAAATGGTTAATAATTCTTCAATTTCTGAAATGGAAGAAATTAGGAATCTTTATATTATTGCCGAAGAAATTAAAAGTGGCCGAGGATATATTCTAAATTTGGAAGAATTAGAAAAACTTTTCAAATCTTGTGAAGAAGCTTTGAAGAAATTAAAAATTATCTCTTGATTTTATTTCATTTTTTGTTAGAATGCCTACATAGCGGTTTAGAGGAGTAGTACCTCGCCAGTCTCATAAGCTGGAGACCCTGGTGCAATTCCAGGAACCGCAACATTTTTTCATAATGTGGCGCCAGAGTAGCTCAGTGGTAGAGCGCTCGTTTCATAAGCGAGTTGTCATGGGTTCGATTCCCATCTTTGGCACATTATGGATCCGTAGCGAAATTGGTTATCGCGCCTCCCTGTCACGGAGGAGACTGCCGGTTCGAGTCCGGTCGGGTCCGCCAGTAAGCAAGCTTTAGGGCTTGCTTTTTATTATTATATATTTTATAATAAATTAGATGGATGTAGTTTTACTTTTTCCCGGTTGGTCCGGGAATAGTACTAATCAGAACTTTAATCTTCTGATTAGTAATTTGATAACAAACGAATTTTCTTACGAAATCGTTGATTATCTTCACCACGACGGGTCTTTGAAAAAAGTTAAAACAATGGACGAATGTCTCAAGAATGCTGAAAGCCGACTTAAGGAAATAAGAAAGTCTTATTCTGGTAATGTAGACTTTATTGCTCTCGGTCATTCTTTAGGAGCAATTGTTTTAAGAATGTTGATTGAACGTGGTAATTCTTTCAAGGAAGCTATCTTTGCTGGTGGACCTCATGAAGGATACCTGATGAGAAGTTATTTCTGGAAACTTCCGATCGCTTTTCTTTTAAGAGTAAAGATTATTTTTGATCTTGCTCCAGGAAGTGATTTCTTAAAAAGTTTAGGACCACTTCCAGAAGGAACTTACATTGGTTCAATCAACGACAAAAAAGTTTCTCTCAAAAGCGCCATTCCTGGAAATGTAAAGGGATTAAGATTAATCCTTTTAGACTGCAGTCATGACATGTTTCCTTGTGAAAGGAAAAAAGTCAAAAGCTCAGCCATTCCCTTGGTAATAAGGAGAATAGGGGATTTGTAATTATTACGAATCCCTCTTTTTTATTTGCATTTTTGCTATTTTTGGGTTAAAATTAGCTATATAAAAATATGGCAAAAGAAAAAACAAACTCATATAGTGCAAAAGATATTTTCGTTTTGGAAGGTCTTGATCCTGTCAGAAAAAGACCGGGTATGTATATTGGTTCTACTGGGCCTCAAGGACTTCACCATTTAGTTTATGAGGTAGTAGATAACTCTCTAGATGAAGCTCTAGGTGGTTATTGTGATAAAATAGAGGTTTATTTATTGCCTGATAATTATGTAAAAGTTGTTGATAACGGAAGAGGAATCCCGGTTGATATTCATGAAAAAACAAAAAAATCTGCTCTAGAAACCATTATGACCACTCTTCATGCTGGAGGAAAGTTTGGTGGAGATGCTTACAAAATATCAGGAGGACTTCATGGAGTTGGTGTTTCGGTTGTCTGTGCTCTTTCTAAAAATATGAGAGCAGAAGTTTGTAGAGATGGTAAAAAATATGCTCAAGAATACAAACAAGGTAAACCTGTTTGTCCAGTTAAAAAAATTGGCGAATGTAAACAAAAAGGAACGACAATAATATTTGAAGCCGATGAGGAAATTTTTAAAGAAATTTCTTTTGATGCTAAAAAATTACTTTCTCATTTTAGACAACAAGCTTATTTAACTAAAGGAGTAAGAATTGATTTTTATGACGAAAGAGATCCTGATAAAAAAGAAGAATATCATTTCTTTTTTGAAGGAGGAATTGTTTCTTATTTAAAATATCTAAACAAAGGGGCTCGAACTATTCATAATAATCCTTTTTATTGTTCAGGAGAAAAAGAAGGCGTTGCTGTGGAAGCATCTTTCCAATATTCTGATGATTACGAAATTCAAGAAGACAGTTTTACTAATAATATTTATACTATTGAAGGAGGAACTCATTTAACAGGTTTTAGATCTGCTTTGACAAGATTAATTAATGATTTTGCAAGAAAAGGAGGATTCTTAAAAGAATCAGAGCCTAATTTAACGGGAGATGATATTAGAGAAGGATTAACCGCAGTTGTTTCCGTTAAGATTAGAGATCCTCAATTTGAAGGTCAAACTAAAGGTAAATTAGGTAATACTGAAGCAAGAACAGCTGTAGAATCAGTTGTTTCTGAAGCTTTACAAGATTATTTAGAAAGATATCCTCAAGATACAAAAGCTATTATTGAAAAATCAGTTTTATCTTACAAGGCAAGAAAAGCAGCTAAAGCAGCTAAAGAAACCATATTAAGAAAAGGTGTTTTAGATGGCTTATCTTTACCAGGAAAATTATCAGATTGTACTTCAAGAAGACCAGAAGAATCAGAAATATATATTGTAGAGGGAGAGTCTGCAGGAGGTTCTTCAAGGCAAGCTAGAAATAGAAGATATCAAGCAATTTTACCTTTGAGAGGAAAAATATTAAATGTAGAAAGGGTTAGATTGGATAAAATGTTAATGTCAGAAGAAGTTAAAAATCTAATTATTGCTTTAGGAACGGCTATTGCTGACGATTTTGATTTAGAGAAGTTAAGATATCATCGAATCATTATTATGTGTGATGCTGACTCAGACGGAAACCACATTAGAACTCTTTTGATGACACTTTTCTTTAGACACTTTAAGCCGATTATTGATAAAGGTTGTCTATACTTAGCTCAACCACCTTTATATAAGATTCAAATTGGAAAAGAAGCTAAATATGTTTATTCTGACGATCAAAAAGAAGAGATTCTTAAAGGATTAAAAGATAATACTAAGTTTAGTATTCAAAGATATAAAGGTTTAGGAGAAATGAATCCAGAGCAATTATGGGAGACAACTATGGATCCTGAAAGAAGACTTCTTTTGAGAGTAAATATTGAAGACGCAATTGAAGCAGACAGAACATTTGATATTTTAATGGGTAAAGAAGTTGCTCCAAGAAAGAAGTTTATTCAAGCTTCAGCAAAAAACGTAAGGAATTTAGACGTATAATTAAATTGACATTTAGGTGTCTTTTTGATAATCTAACACTGTATGAAAAATGAAAAAAATATATTAAGTTTTTTTAGTGGACCTGCTAATGAAATTAAAAAGATTACTTGGCTAACTCGTCAAGAAACTATTAAATACACAATAACTGTTATTGCTATTTGTGTTTTAGTAGCGACAATTCTTAGTCTTTTTGATTTATTCTATTTGAGATTAATGGAAGATTTTATATTATAAAAATGTCAAAACAACAAATTACAAACGAAAGAAGGTGGTATGTTTTACATACATATTCTGGATACGAAGACGCTGTTGCTAAAAGCTTACTTCAAAGAATTGAATCTCTAGGAGTAGAAGATAAGATTTTTAATGTAATGGTGCCTAAGGAAAAAAAGATTAAGATCAGAAATGGCAAAAAGAAAGTAATTGAAGAAAAAATATATCCAGGATATGTTTTGGTAGAGATGGTCGTAACTGATGATTCATGGTATGTTGTGAGAAACACTCCTAATGTTACAGGGTTTGTTGGCTCAGGAACAATTCCTTTACCAGTATCTTTAGATGAAATGCTATCACTTAAAAAGAGAGTAGAAGTTGAAGAACCTAAATACAAAATTGACTTTAAGATTGATGATGCAGTTAAGATTGTTGATGGTCCCTTCAAAGATTCTGATGGTAAAGTTTCAGGAATTGATAAAGAAAAAGGTAAAGTTAAGGTATTAATTAATATGTTCGGTAGAGATACTCCACTAGAACTAGATTCGTTACAAATTAAAAAGATATAATATTATGGCAAAAAAAGTTAAAGCTATTATAAAGCTACATATTCAAGCAGGTAAAGCAACTCCTGCTCCTCCAGTTGGTCCTGCTATTGCTCCTCATGGAGTAAATATTGCTGAATTCTGTCAGAAGTTTAATGATCTAACTAGAGAAAAAGGAAACTTCAAAATACCAGTAGAAATTACTGTTTATGAAGATAGAACTTACAGTATGATTACTAAACAACCTCCTGCTCCTCAATTAATTAAGGCAGCAATTGGTTTAGAGAAAGGATCAGGAACACCTAATACTAAAAAAGTTGGTAAAATCACTAGAGATCAATTGAAAGAAATTCTTAAGCAGAAATTACCTGATATGAATACTAAGAATATTGGTCAGGCTGTTAGAACTCTTGAAGGAACTGCAAGATCTTTAGGAATAGATGTTATTGACTAATATGATTTTATCAGACAGAGACATTAGAAAACTGATTGAAGAAAACAAAATCCAGATTACACCGAAGCCAAACCTTGAAGAACAATTAGGTTCGGCTTCTTTAGATTTAAGACTAGGAGCAGAATTTGCTGTTTTTGAACATACTAAAAAAGCCTATATCGACACAAGAGATCAAGAAAGTTTTAAGGGAATGACAAGTCCTTTAATTATTCCTGAAGGAGAAGCTTTTGTTTTTCACCCAGGAGAATTTGTTTTAGGAATAACTCACGAAGAAATTTTTTTACCAGCTGATGTTGCAGCAAGAATTGATGGAAGATCTTCTTTAGGAAGATTAGGAATTGTAATTCACTCAACTGCAGGACATATTGATCCAGGATTTAAAGGTAAAATAGTTTTAGAAATGGAAAACATTGGAATGATTCCTGTTCTATTATATCCAGGTACTAGAATTTGTCAGTTAGTATTTGAACCTCTTTCATCTCCTACGGAGAATCCTTATTATCTCAAAAAGAATGCTAAATATGTTGATGCTAAAGCTCCTCAAGAGAGCAAATTAGAAACAAAATGAACCAAAAAGGAAAGTTTATCGTAATAGAAGGAATTGAAGGCTGCGGTAAAGGAACTCAGACAAAAATTTTGTCTGATTTTTTATTGAAAAATGGTCTTGATGTTATTACTAAAAAATATCCTGAATATGGAAAACCAATTGGAGATTTAATTAATAATTGGCTTTATAGTGAAAAATATGATTTCAATAAAGAAGCTCAAACCTTATTATACTTTGCTGACTTTATAAAAGATAAAGAATTATTGGAAAATTATTTAAAAGATGGTAAAATAGTTTTGTCAGATAGATATTTTACTGCGACAATGGTTTATCAGCAGATTAAAGGGGTTCCTTTGAAAAAAATAATTCAATTAGCTAATATATTTGAATTAAGAAAACCTGATTTAACAATCTATATCAGAATAACTCCAGAAACTTCTTTAAAAAGAAAAATGCAACAAAAAGGAGTTATTAATTTAGATAGACATGAAAAAGATAAATTATTTTTAAATTCTCTTTTTGAAAATTATGAAAAAATGTCTCAAGAAAATATTTTTTGTAAATGGGTAACTGTTGATGGAGAAAGATCTATTGAAGAAGTAACAAAAGATTTAATAAAAATTATATATGAAAATTAATCAATATATTGATCATACAAATATAAGAAAAGAATCAAAAAAGGAAGATATTATTAAGACTTGTGACGAAGCTAAGGAATTTCAATTTAGAGGAGTTTGTATTAGACCTCAATTTGTAAAACTAGTAAGTAGGGAATTATTTAATACAGGAATAAAGACAGTTGTCTTAATAGATGATCCTATTGGAGACAGTATTCAATCAAAAAAATTAGAGATATCAAAAAAAGCCGTTAAAGATGGAGCTGATGAATTGGATATTGTTATTAATATTCCTGATGTTATTCATGAAAGATGGAGTAAGATAGAAAAAGAATTAAAGGAGGTTTGTAAACTTCAAAAAACAAAGGTAATTATTGGAAGTGGATTTTTAACTGATAATGATATTGCTAAAGTTTCTCAAATTGTTAAAAAAGCAGGAGCAATTTGTGTTAAAACAGCAACAGAAAAAGATCCTTTAGACAACAAAGAATTAAAAGAAAAGGGAAAACATTTAGAGATTATGAGAAAGAATGCTCCAGGATTGTTAATCAAAGCTTCAGGAAATATTAAAACTTTAAAAGATGTTAAAATGATGATTAAGTTTGGAGCTGATATTGTTGGATCATCAAGTGGAGTTTCAATAATGAAAGAATTAAACAAGTAATATGTTAAAACCAACTATTGGACTAGAGATACATTTTGAATCAAAAACTTCTTCTAAGATGTTTTGTTCTTGCCCTAATAACCCTGAAGAAAAAATTCCTAATAAAAATGTTTGTCCTATTTGCTTAGCTCATCCAGGAGCTTTACCAGTTATTAATAAAGAAGCGATTGAAAAAATCATTTTAGCTGGTTTAGCTCTAAATTGTCAGATTCAAAATTATTCTAAATTTGATAGAAAAAGTTATTTTTATCCAGA
>CAZOPO010000008.1:13058-15019 GCA_964581805.1 uncultured Candidatus Saccharibacteria bacterium | reverse complement strand
GAATTAAAAAGAGTTTTAAGAAAAGGAGTTGTTAATTGTACTTTAGTTCCTGTTTTAATAGGAACATCTTTAAAGAATAAAGGGGTTCAGTTAGTTTTAGACGCTGTAACTTATTACTTACCAAGTCCAATGGATGTTCCAGCAATTATTGGATCAGATGTTAATGATGAAGAAGTTAAAATAGAAAGACATCCTAGCGATGAAGAACCTTTTGCTGCTTTAGCTTTTAAAGTTGCTACTGATCCTTTCGTAGGAACCTTAACATATATTAGAGCTTATTCAGGAAAATTTTCTAAAGGAGGCTATTTATTAAATACTGTTACAGGAGAAAGAGAAAGAATTGGAAGAATTCTAAGAATGCACTCTAATGAAAGAGAAGAAGTTGATGAAGTTTTTGCAGGAGACATTGTTGCTTTTGTTGGATTAAAAAATACTTCTACAGGACATACTCTTTGCGATGAAAAGAATCAAATCGTTTTAGAAAAAATAGTTTTCCCAGAACCAGTTATTTCTATTCAAGTTGAACCAAAAGCGAAAGACGATCAAGAAAAAATGGGATACTCATTAAAGAAATTACAAGAAGAAGATCCTACTTTTAGAATGGAAACAAATCAAGAGACAGGAGAAACAATTTTATCTGGTATGGGTGAACTTCATTTAGATATTATTATTGATAGATTAAAAAGAGAATTTAATGTTGAAACTAATGTAGGAAGACCTCAAGTTTCATACAGAGAAACAGTGGAAAGAAATTCTGAAGCTGAATGTAAATACATTAAGCAAACTGGAGGAAAGGGACAATACGGACATGTTAAGATAAAAATTGAACCTAAAAATAGGGGAGAAGGATTTGAATTTGTTAATGATATTAAAGGTGGAGTTATTCCTCGAGAATATATTCCTGCTGTTGAGAAAGGAATTAAGGAAGCAATGGGAAAAGGAATTGTTGCAGGCTATCCTTTAGTAGATACAAAAGTAATTTTATACGATGGATCATTCCATGAAGTTGATTCTTCAGAAATGGCCTTTAAGATTGCTGGTTCAATGGCCCTACAAGAAGGTGCAAAGAAAGCAGGAGCATATATTCTAGAACCGATAATGAAAATGGAAGTTGTTATTCCACCAGATTATTTAGGAGATGTAATTGGAGATTTATCTTCAAGAAGAGGTCAGATTGATGAAACAACAGATAGACCAGGAGTTAAAGTTGTTTATGCAAAAATTCCCTTATCAGAAATGTTTGGATATGCTACTTCTTTAAGATCATTGACTCAAGGCAGAGGAACATCTTCAATGGAATTCGATCACTACGAAAAAGTTCCTGGAAATATTTCTCAAGAAATAATTGAAGGTAAAAGAAAATAATGAACATTAACGAAATTAAAAAAATAATAGAGGAAGAAGGTGGTAAAATAATAATTCCTGGAGAAAATGGTCCAACAATTATTATTATGACTCTTGATGATTATAGAAATGGTAAAATAAATAATTACAAGAAGCCAGAACCAAAAAATTCAACTTCAACAAGAGAAGTAGAAAAAGATTCTTTAAGAATTGATGATCTTCCTTTTAACTAGTTATTGACTTTTTTCAAAATTTAGCTAGAATAGATTTGTTAACAAAAAATTAAAATAAAAAATAAATAATATAAAAATATGGCAGAGTTTACAAGAACAAAACTTCACTTAAACGTTGGAACAATTGGCCACGTTGACCACGGTAAAACAACTTTAAGTGCAGCAATATTACATTCTTTAGCATTGAGAAATGGATCAACTGCTGAAAAATCAGTTGATCAAATTGACTCAGCTCCTGAGGAAAAAGCAAGAGGTGTTACTATTAACATTTCTCACTTAGAGTACGAAACAGAAAAGAGACACTATGCTCACATTGATTGTCCTGGTCACGCTGACTACATTAAGAACATGATTACAGGTGCTGCTCAAATGGATGGAGCTATT
>CAZOPO010000008.1:0-12958 GCA_964581805.1 uncultured Candidatus Saccharibacteria bacterium | reverse complement strand
CGCTGACTACATTAAGAACATGATTACAGGTGCTGCTCAAATGGATGGAGCTATTTTAGTAGTTGCTGCTACTGATGGTCCTATGCCTCAAACAAGAGAACATATCTTATTGGCTAAACAAGTTGGACTACCTTCAGTCGTAGTTTTCTTGAACAAATGTGATATGGTTGAAGATGCTGAAATGATTGACTTAGTTGAAGATGAAGTAAGAGAATTATTGAAGAAATACGAGTTTGATGGAGACAACACTCCAGTCATTAGAGGTTCAGCTCTTAAAGCGCTAGAAGGAACATCTGTTGATGATGAATGGGTAAAGAAAGTTTTAGATTTAATGGATCAATTAGATGCTTATATTCCTGATCCAGTTAGAGATACAGAAAAACCTTTCTTGATGGCTATTGAAGATATTTTCTCAATTGAAGGAAGAGGAACAGTTGCTACTGGTAGAATTGAAAGAGGTATTGTTAACTCTGCTGAAGAAGTTGAAATCGTGGGAATTAGACCAACTGCTAAATCAACTGCAGTATCAGTAGAAATGTTTAACAAATCTTTATCTACAGGACAAGCTGGTGATAATGTTGGTATTTTACTAAGAGGATTGAAAAAAGAAGATATTGAAAGAGGTCAAGTTCTATCTAAACCAGGAACAATTACACCTCACACTGATTTTACAGCTCAGATATACGTTTTAACTAAGGAAGAAGGAGGAAGACATACACCATTCTTTACAGGATACAAACCTCAATTCTTTATCAGAACAGCTGATGTTACAGGTGATGTATTTTTAGCAGAAGGAACAGAAATGGTTATGCCAGGAGATACAGTTGATGTTACTGTTAAGTTAATCGTACCGGTAGCTTTAGAAGAAAAACAAGGATTTGCTATTAGAGAAGGTGGAAAGACAGTAGGAGCAGGAGTTATTACTAAGATAATAAAATAGAATGTCAGCAACTTCAAAAAAAACTGAAAATACTGCAAAGCTTAGGATTAAGTTGAAAGCATATGATCATAAGGTGATTGATAAAAGTGCTCAACAGATAATTGATATGGCTGTAAGATGCGGAGTTGAAACTGCTGGGCCAATTCCTTTACCAATCGAGATCAATAAGTTTACTGTTAATCGATCAACTTTTGTTCACAAATCATCTAGAGAGCAGTTTGAAATGAGGATACACAAAAGAGTAATTGATGTTTTGTCTCCAAATCAAAAGGTAGTAGAATCTTTAAAGTCTCTTAACTTGCCTTCTGGAGTAGATACAGAAATTAAAAGTATTTTAAATTAATTAATGGTTTTAAATAGTAAGAATTAAATATTTGGTAACGCTAGTCTTTTTGCTAGGCTGGTTGCCTAGCTTTTTATTGTAAACAACATGAAATTTATATTAGGAAAAAAAATTGAAATGAGTCAGGTCTTCAAAGAAGATGGAACAGTTGTTCCAGTGACTTTAGTTGCCTCTGGAGAGTGTCATGTTGTCCAGGTTAAAACTAAAGAAAAAGATGGTTACGAAGCTATTAAAATTGGTTATGAAAACTTGCCTACTAAAAAAATTAGAAAGACAAGAACTCCTTACAGATATTTGAAAGAGTTTAGAAGTGAAGTAGAAGGATTTAAAGTAGGAGATAAAATTTCATTAGAAATTTTCCAACCAGGAGATAAAATTAAAGTTTCCGGAGTATCTAAAGGAAAAGGGTTTCAAGGAGGAGTAAAGAGATGGGGATTTTCCGGAAAAGGTACTGCAACTCATGGTAATAAACACGAACACAGAACATTAGGTTCTACAGGTTGTTGTACTCCTTGTAGAGTTATTAAGGGTAAAAAAATGCCTGGAAGAATGGGAAGTGAAAGAATATCAGTTAAGAATCTAGAAGTAATAAAGATTGATTCTAAGAATAACATAATCGCTTTAAAGGGGGCAATTCCTGGAAGAAGAGGAACTCTTTTGGAAATAAGAGGATAATTTTATGGCAACAAAAAAAGAAATTAAAACTGAAGAAGTAAAAACAATAGCAGTTGATCTTCCAAAAGATATTTTTGAAGTTCCGATGAATACAGATTTAATTCATCAAGTTGTAACTTCTCAAATGTCTAATAGAAGAATGGTTATTGCTCATGCTAAAGATAGAGCTCAAGTTAGAGGAGGAGGAATTAAACCTTGGAAACAAAAAGGAACTGGAAGAGCTAGACAAGGATCAAGAACTTCTCCTTTATGGATTGGTGGAGGTATCACTCATGGTCCAAGGAAAGAAAGAAACTTTAAAAAAGTATTACCAAAGAATATGAAAAGAAAGGCTTTGTTTATTGCCTTATCTGATAAAGTAAGAAATGGTTTATTCATTGTTACAGATAATCTTGATTTCAAAGAAGCAAAAACAAAGAATATGATAAACTTGTTAAACACTTTAAACATTAAAGAAACTTGTTTGATTCTTTTACCAAAAATGAATGATAATTTAATATTATCAACAAGAAATGTTCCTAAGGTTAAAACTATACAAGCAAAAGATATTAACTGTTTAGATTTGCTTTCAGTAAAGTATTTATTAACAGATAAGGAAGGAGTAGAAGTAATTAAAGAAACATTTAAAGTTTAGTATGAAAAATTCAAAGAATAAAACTGAAAATAAGGAGATGATGAGCCAAGATAAATGGAATGTTTTAAAGTTTCCTTGTATTACTGAAAAAGCTGTTGATGCTTCCAAGCAAGGTAATTTTTATGTTTTCCAAGTTAATGGGGAAGCAAATAAGATTGAAATTAAAAAAGCTATTGAAGAAAAATACAAAGTGAATGTTATTCAGGTTAGAACAGTTAGTATTCCAAGAAAGAAAGTTAAGAAAGGAAGAATAGAAGGATTTAAAAATGGATACAAGAAGGCAATTATAAAGGTCAAAGAAGGACAAAAAATAGAAATGATTTTACAGTAATATGCAAAGAAAAAAGACAAAAATGAAAAATTTTCTTGTTCTAACTAAGAAAAAACCAGAAAAGAGTTTAACAGTTAGAATTAAGAGAACAGGTGGAAGAGGAAGTGATGGAAGAATCACAACTAGACACATAGGAGGTGGAGCAAGAAAGCTTTACAGGATTGTTGAGTTTGCACAAAAAAGAATTAACGAATCTGCAGAAATAATTGCTTTAGAATATGATCCTAATAGAAATGCTTTCTTAGCTTTAATTCAATACGAAGATGGACAAAAGAAATATATTATTGCTCCAGAAGAATTAAAAGTTGGAGATAAGATTATTTTCGCTGACAAAGCAGAAGCTACTGTTGGTAATAGAATGAGGTTGAAAAATATTCCAGAAGGTACTACAGTGTATAATGTTGAATTACAACCGAATAAAGGAGGTTCATTAGTAAGATCAGCTGGAACAGGAGCAATTCTTCAAAACTATGAAGGAGGCTATGCAAAATTAAAAATGCCATCTTCAGAAATAAGAAAGATATCAGGAGAATGTTTTGCTTCAATCGGAAAAGTTTCTAATTCAGAATATAGATTTATCAATTGGTCAAAAGCGGGAACAAGTAGAAATAAAGGAGTAAGACCAGCTGTTAGAGGTTCTGCAATGAATCCTTGTGACCATCCTCATGGTGGTGGAGAAGGAAGAACAGGAATTGGTTTGAAACATCCTAAGACTCCATGGGGTAAACCAGCATTAGGAGTTAAAACAAGAAAGAAGAACAAGAAGTCATCAAAATTAATTATTAATAGAAGAGTTAAGAAAAAGAGAAAATAATATGTCAAGAAGTCTTAAAAAAGGACCATACATTGATCCAAACGTTACTAAAAAAATAGAAGGAAAAAAGCCAAGCGAAACGGCCCCTATTAAGACATGGTCTCGTGCTTGTACTATTTCTCCAGAGATGATTGGTTTTACTTTTGGAGTACACAATGGAAAAGACTTTCTTCAAGTAAAAATTACAGAAGAAATGGTTGGTCATAAGTTAGGTGAATTTTCTCCAACTACCAAATTTTTAAGACATGGAGGTAAGATGCAAAAAGAATTAGAAAAGGGTAAGGGCAAAGCTCCTACAAACGAACCAGTTAAGATAAAATAATATGGCATTTGAAGCAAAATTAAAATATTTACATATTGCTCCAAGAAAGGTAAGATTGATTGCTGACTTGGTTAGAGGTAAGAAAGCGGAAGAGGCTCAAACGATTTTAGCTTTTACAGTAAAGAAAGCTAGCGAGCCAGTTTTAAAATTATTAAATTCTGCTTTAGCTAATGCTAAGACTATCAAGAACACAGAAGCGAAAGAACTTTTTATTTCTAAGATTACTGTTGACGAAGGTCCAGTTGCTAAGAGAATTCTTCCAAAATCAAGAGGAAGAGGAGAAACAATAAAGAAAAGAATGTCTCACGTAACATTAGTTTTAGATGTAAAAAGAGAGAAAGAAAATATTAAAAATAAAAAAAATGAGTCATAAAGTTCACCCTACAATTTTTAGAATAAGAGGAATAGAAGATTGGTTGTCACACGGTTTTTACGGCAACGTGCCTTTTAAAAATGTTAAGGAAGATTTTATTATCAGAAGCTTTTTGACTAAAAAATTAAAAGAATCAAGTCTTGAGAAAGTTGAAATAGAAAGATACACTAATAAGATTAATGTTGTTATTCATTCAGCAAGACCAGGATTAATTATCGGAAGAGGAGGAGAAGGAGTTGAAAAAATAAGATTAGAACTATTAAAAGACATTTTCAAAAAGAATAAATTAGGATTAAAAGAATGGAGCGATCTTGGTAAGAGATTAAAGCTAGAAGTTAGAGAGGTTTCTAATCCTTGGACATCTTCAGTATTAGTTGGTCAATGGATTGTTCAAAGAATAGAAAAAAGAACACCATTTAGAAAAACTATTAAACAAGCCATTGAAAAAGTAATGGCTAATAAAGATGTTAAAGGAATCAAAGTTCAGGTTTCAGGAAGACTTGATGGATCTCAAATTGCTAGAACTGAATGGTTGGAAAAAGGTAGACTACCTAGACAAACTATAAGAGCCCAAATTGATTATAGTCTTTCAGAAGCTAGATGTACTTATGGAACAATAGGTATTAAGGTTTGGATATATAAAGGAGATAAATTTGAAAAATAAAATATGTTAGCCCCAAAGAAATTAAAACATAGAAAACATCAGAAAGGTAGAGGAACAAGAAGATTGTTTGAGAGCAGAGGAACAAATATAAATTTTGGTAGTTTCGGTTTGAAAGCTACTACTGAAAAATGGATCACAAGTAATCAAATAGAAGCTTGCAGAAGAGTGATTATCAGATATTTAAAGAAAGGAGGAAAGCTTTGGATTAGAATATTTCCTGCTAAAGTTATTACTAAGAAAGGACAAGAGGTTCCTATGGGAGGAGGTAAAGGTTCTTTAGATTACTATGTATTTCCTGTTAAACCAGGGAGAATCTTATTTGAGATAGAAGGAATTAGTGAGGCAGATGCTAAAGATGCGTTAAGAAAGGCAGGAGATAAGTTGCCATTAAAGACAAAATTTGTTAAGAAACAATAGTATGAAAAATAAAGATTTATCTTCAAAAAATAAAGAAGAGTTGATTAAGTTAATAGGAGAGAAAAGAAATAGCATTAAAGATTTTTATTTTAAGTCAGTTTCAGGTGGAATTAAAAATACAAAAATGTTAAGAGAAGATAAAAAAGATGTTGCAAGAATCTTGACGATATTAAATAAAAAATAATATGCCTAAAAAAGAATTAATTGGATTAATAGTTTCCGATAAGATGCAGAAGACTGTCGTCGTTCAGGTTGAAAGAATCAAAGAACATCCAAAGTACAAAAGAAGATATAAAGTTCACAAGAGTTATAAAGCTCACGTTCAAGGTGAAGAATATAAAGAAGGTGATAAGGTAGTTATAAGAGAATGTACTCCTTTATCAAAAGATAAAAAATGGGAAGTTATTTCAAAGATAAGTAAATAAAAGAAAATGATACAGACAGAATCAATGTTAAAAGTTGCTGATAACAGTGGAGCTAAGATGGTAAAATGCATCCGTGTTTTAGGTGGTACAAGAAGGAGATATGCCTCTTTAGGTGATATTATTGTTGTTGCTGTTAAAGATGCTGAACCAAGAAAAGTTGTCAAAAAACACCAAGTTTTAAAAGCTGTTATCGTTAGACAAAAATCTGCTGTAAGAAGAAATAATGGAAGTTATATAAGATTTGATGATAATGCAGTGGTAATGCTTGAAGGAACTTCAAAAGAGCCAAAAGGAACAAGAGTCATTGGACCAGTTGCTCGTGAAGTAAGAGAGAGAGGATTTGAAAAGATCTCAACAATGACAAAAAATTTAGTATAAAAATATGAAAATAAAAAAGAACGATCAAGTTTTAATAATTTCAGGAAATGATAAGGGTAAAAAAGGAAAAATTTTGAAGTCTTTTCCTGCAGCTAAAAAAATTGTTGTAGAAGGAGTAGCTTTAATTAAAAGACATCTTAAACCTAAGAAATCAGGTCAAAAGGGTCAGATAGCTAATCTTCCTAGACCAATAGATTCTTCAAATGTAAAATTGATCTGTTCTAAGTGTGGAAAAGCAACCAGAGTGGGATACGAAATTATTGATAATAAGAAGTATCGTATTTGTAAGAAATGCGGAGCAAAAATTTAAAAATATGGCAATTATTAGCATCAAAGAAAAATACAAGAAGAACGCTATTCCTCAAATGAAGGAAAAGTTTGGTTATAAGAATGTAATGTCTATTCCTAGAATCAGAAAAATAGTTATCAATACTGGATTTGGAAAAATTATTTCTACTAAGACAAAAGACGAACAGAAAAAATTTGCTGAATATATTATTAAAAATATTAGTGCTATTTGTGGTCAAAAACCAGTTTTAACAGTTGCTAGGAAGTCCATTTCAACATTTAAATTAAGAGAAGGTAATATTATCGGAGCAATGGTTACCTTAAGAGGTAACAAAATGAACGATTTTATGGAGAAATTGGTAAACATTGTTTTGCCTCGTTCTAGAGACTTCTTAGGAATTAATTTAAAAGCTGTTGATGATAATGGAAACTTAAACTTAGGAGTTAAGGAGCATATAGTTTTCCCAGAAATATCTCCAGAAAAATCACCAATTATTTTAGGAATGCAAATCACAATTGTGACTGATGCGAAGACTAAGGATGAAGGATTAGAATTATTCAAATTACTTGACTTTCCTTTTAAGAAAAGTTAAAGTCATAAAGTATTTAAACATGGCAAAATTATCAAGAATAGCAAAATCAAATCAAGAACCGAAATTTTCAACAAGAGAAGTTAGAAGATGTTTTAAATGCGGAAGAAACAGAGGATACATTAGAAAGTTTGGATTATGTAGAATCTGTTTTAGAGAAATGGCAAATCGTGGTGAGTTGCCAGGAGTTAAAAAAAGTAGTTGGTAATTAATACAAAAAAATGGACCCAATAGCAGACATGATCAGTTCAATAAACAACGCTCAAGCTGTCGGAAAGAAACAGGTGGCTTTTTATCCTTATTCTAATTTTAAATATTCTATTTTAGAACTTTTAAAAAGAGAAGGATTTATTGAGAATATAGAAAAAAAAGGAAGACTTTCTAAGAGAAAAATCGTTGTTGATTTGAAATATGACGAAGAAGGTACTTCAAAAATAACTAAAATAAAGAAGGTTTCAAAACAGGGACAAAGAATTTATTCAACATATAAAGAAATGAGACCTGTAAAATCTGGACACGGATTTTCTGTCGTTACAACTTCAAAAGGATTAATGACAAACAAGGAAGCAAGGAAAGAGAAAATAGGAGGAGAAATAATTTGTGATATTTGGTAAAAATATGTCAAGAATAGGAAAAAAAGAAATTATAATACCGTCTCAAGTAGAAGTTAAGATTAAAGGATCTAAGGTTGAAGTTAAGGGACCTAAAGGTGTTTTAAAAATGAGCACTCTTTCAGAGATTAATGTTGAAATGAAAGATAATGTCATTAGCTTTTCTCCTAAGAAAGACGATTTGAAATCAAAAGCTTATTGGGGACTAACAAGGACTCTTGTTAATAATATGATCGAAGGAGTTTCTAAGGGATTTGAAAAGAAATTAGAAATTAATGGAGTAGGTTTTAAAGCTAGACTAGAAGGAAAAAAATTAATTCTAGATGTCGGCTTTAGTCACTCTATAGAAGTTTTAGCTCCAGAAGGAATCGATTTCCTAGTTGAAAAGAATGCGATTACTGTTTCAGGAATTGACAAAGAATTAGTAGGTCAAGTTTCAGCTCAAATCAGAAGAGTTAGACCACCAGAACCATACAAAGGAAAAGGAATTAGATATGCTAATGAAATTATTAAATTAAAGGTTGGTAAGAAAGCTGCCGCATAAAATATATATTGAAATATGTTAGAAACAAAAGAAAAAAGAATAAAGAGGCACAAGAAGATCACCTCTAGAATAGGAAGCGATAAACCAAGGCTTTGTGTTTTTCGTAGCAATCAATATATTTATGCACAGATAATTGATACTAAATCAGGAAAGACTCTTTTATCAGCTGATGATAGTAAAATTAAAGAAAAAGAAAACAAAGTAGATTCTTCTAAAAAAATCGGTAAATTAATTGCGGAAAAAGCAATTGAGAAAAAAATAGTAGAAGTGGTTTTTGATAGAGGAGGATATAAGTATCATGGAAGAGTTAAAGCTTTAGCAGAAGCAGCAAGAGAAGCAGGATTAAAATTCTAATATATTTATGATGAAAAATAATAAATTTGAAAAAAAGAAAGAAGAGAAAGACGAATTTGATTCAAAGCTTTTAGACTTGGCTAGAGTTACTAAAGTTACTGGAGGAGGAAAGACTATGAGATTTAGAGCTGTAATGGTTGTTGGGAACAAATCAGGAAAAGTTGGAGTAGGAGTTTCTAAGGGTTTAGATGTTTCTCAAGCAATTGAGAAAGCAACAAAAGTTGCTAGAAAGAATTTAAAAGATATTCCTATTTTTGAAGGAACAATTCCTTTCGAAGTTGAAGGAAAAGTTGGACCATCATTTATTATTTTAAAACCACAAAAAAAAGGAAAAGGTCTTGTTGCAGGAGGAACAGCTAGAACAATTTGTTCTTTAGCAGGAATTCAAGATATTTCTTCAAAAGCAATAAGTAGAACAAAGAATAAATTAAATAATGCTAGAGCGACAATGGCAGCTTTATCTAAATTGAACAAGAAATAATATGCAATTACACGAATTAAAAAAGAATAGCACTTGTAAAGATAAAAAAAGAGTTGGCAGAGGTGGCAAGAAGGGTACTTATTGTGGAACAGGAGGAAAAGGACAAAAGGGAAGAGCTGGAGCAATTTTTCAACCAATTATAAGAACTTGGATTAAGAAGTATCCTAAATTGAGAGGATATAATTTTAATATTAGAAGTAAAGCTTCTGTTATAGATGTTAGTGTTTTAGAATCTAGTTTTGAAAATAATGAAACAGTAACTCCAAAAATTTTAACTGACGAAAGAATTGTAAGAAGAGTTGATGGAAAGATCCCAGAAATTAAAATTTTAGGAAGAGGAGAAATTAAGAAAGCTATAAATATTGAAAATTGTTTAGTTTCAAAAAGTGCTAAAGAAAAAATAGAAAAAGCAGGAGGGAAAGTTAAAGAGAAATAATTATGTTCAAAAAAATTACTGAAATTTTTAAAGCAAAAGATTTAAGATTTAAAATACTTTTTGTCTTATCTATTTTTGCTGTTTTTAGGTTGATGGCTAATATTCCAATCCCTGGAATAGATGTCGCTAGAATTCAACAATATTTTGCTGGTAATCAATTTTTTGGTTTAATGAATCTATTTACTGGAGGAGCTATGGATAATGTTTCTATAGTTATGCTTGGACTTGGACCGTATATTACAGCAGTTATTATTTTCCAACTATTAACAATGATTTTTCCTCAATTGGAAAAACTATACAAAGAAGAAGGAGAAGCGGGTAAACAAAAATTTAATCAATATTGTAGAATTGCCGCCGTTCCTTTTGCCATGATTCAAGGCTACAGTATGCTTTTCTTTTTAAAGTCACAAGGTGCTATTAGTACTCTTGATCCTTTAATAATGATTGCTGCTGTTGCTGCTATCACCGCAGGATCATTAATTATGATGTGGTTAGGAGAGTTAATATCAGAAAAAGGAATTGGAAATGGAGTTTCACTTTTGATTTTTGCTGGTATCGTTGCTGATTTTCCTAACAACATCCAGACAATGCTTTTGACTTTTGATCAAACTCAATTATTCTCTTATGCATTATTCTTTATACTCTCAATTTTAATTATTGCCGGAGTTGTACTTATTAACGAAGGAAGAAGAAATATTCCCGTTACTTATGCTAAGAGAGTAAGAGGAAATAAAATGTATGGAGGAGCATCAACATATTTGCCTTTAAATATTAATCCAGCTGGTGTTATTCCTATCATCTTTGCTTTATCTTTTTTAATGCTTCCTTCAATGCTTGCTTCTGCTTTTAGCTGGGGATGGCTTACAAGCATTTTAGATAATCCTTGGATATATGGTTTGATTTATTTCATACTAGTGTTTGTTTTTACATTCTTCTATACTGCTGTAACATTTGATCCTAAAAGTATTTCAACTAATTTACAAAAGATGGGAGGATTTATTCCAGGAATAAGACCGGGAGAAAATACTTCTCAATTTTTACAAAATATCTTAAACAAAGTTTTAGTTATTGGGGCAACATCTCTTGGTTTAATCGCTGTGATGCCTTCAGTAATTCAAGGGGTTACAGGAGTTAAAGAGTTTAGCTTTATGATTGGAGGAACTGCTTTAATAATTATTGTTTCCGTTGCCTTAGAAACAATGAGGCAAATTAACTCTCAGCTTGAAATGAGAGAATACGATTCATAATATTATAAATTAAAGTAGAAGATTGAAATATCTTCTATTTTTTTGTTTTTTATCCTATAATTAATTAATATTAAAAATATGAATAAAGATCCATTAGTTTTAATTTTGCTTGGTAAGTCTGGTGCAGGAAAGGGAACACAGCTTAATTTATTAAAAGAAAGATTAAACTTAAATTTTATAGGAACAGGTGATTTATTAAGATCTAGAAAAAAAGTAGAAGATTTTACTGGTAAAAAAATATCAGAAGTTATTGATAACGGAGGAATTATCGCTACTCCAGTTCCTTTCAAATTATGGATGGATTCTTTTGAAGAAATTAAAAATAAAGGAGATATTAAAAACGGATTGATTATAGATGGATCTCCTCGAAAAATTAAAGAAGCTTTATTGATGGACGAAGCTTTAGGGTGGTTTGAGTGGGATAAAAAAATTAAAATTATTCTTATTGATGTTTCTGAAGAAGAAGCAATTGCTAGAATTACTAGAAGAAAAATTTGTCCTAAATGTGGTAACATTATAAT
Organism: uncultured Candidatus Saccharibacteria bacterium; assembly: GCA_964581805.1. Classification (GTDB taxonomy): domain Bacteria; phylum Patescibacteriota; class Minisyncoccia; order Minisyncoccales; family Minisyncoccaceae; genus UBA2558. The sequence continues at coordinate 1,570 of CAZOPO010000008.1, read as the reverse complement.
GTTTTCAAAAGATTCTCTAGATATTGATATTTGTCCTAAATGTGGAGAGACTCTTATAAAGAGACCAGATGATACTATTGAAGGAACCAAAAAAAGATTACAATGGTTTGAAGAAGAAGTTGGTCAAGTAATAAAATATTACGAAGATGAGGGAAGACTTATTAAAATAAATGGAGAACAATCAGTTGAAGATGTTTATAACGATATAGTCAAATCAATTAAAGATGATAACGATTAAAACAAAAGAAGAAATTGAGGTAATGAAAGAAGGTGGTAAGTACCTTAAATTTGTAGTAGATTCTTTAGGAGAAAAATTAGATATCGGAGTTAAAGATACAGAAATAGAAAAATTAGCAGAAAAGATGATTGAAGAAAGTGGTGGTAAAGCAAACTTTAAAGGGCAAGATGGTTTTCCATCTTGTCTTTGTTTTTCTATTAATGAAGAAATAGTTCATGGAGTTCCTAGTAAAAGAATTTTAAAGAGTGGAGATATTGTCACTATTGATATTGGAATATTTTTTCCTCTTAATGTTTTCTTAAAAGGAAATATTGATTACAAAAAATATCCTAATTTGAAAGATGGATTTAATACAGATATGGCTAGAACCTATATCATAGGTGATGCTGATTTAGAGATTAAAAGGCTAGTTAAAGCCAATAAAAAGGCCCTTAAGAGAGGAATCTCTCATGTTAAAGAAGGAAATACCTTTGGGCAAATAGGGGAAGCAATAGAGAGATTTTCTGAGAAGCAAGGATTTAATGTTATTAAAAATTTATGTGGTCATGGAATAGGTTCTAAATTGCATGAAGATCCAGATGTTTTAAATTATGGAAAAAGAAAATATGGTCCAGTCATGAAAGAGGGAATGGTTTTTTGTATTGAACCAATGCTTTCAATGGGAAGTGATGAGATAAAAAAAAGAGGAACATCTTATATTACAGAAGATAATTCTTTATGTGCTCACTTTGAAGATATGGTGGCAGTAACTAAAAATGGTTTCATTCTCTTGACAGAATAAAATATTATTTTTATAATGTATCTGGTACAGATGGCAACATTTGATTTTCAACTAGAAGAACTTTCTCCTGAAGAAAAGAGGGAGATGAGAAGAGCAAAGTCCTTGAACATTCGCAGAACAATTGTTCCTTTAATGGAATCAAAAGTTCTCCGTTATGAGATTTCTCCAAACTCAAGAGTTTGTGCAGAAGAAGCTACTAAAAAAGCTTTAGCTGAAGCAGATGCTTGGGCAAGAGAAAGAAGGATTGAACACCAGGAGTATATTTAAAAAAATTGCTCCTTCTTTTTTTATGATTTACGAAATACAAACATTTTTAATAGCAATGACTCCGATTATAGAATTAAGAGGAGCTATTCCCATATCTTTAACAGTTTATAATCTTCCGGTCTGGTCTGCTTTTTTGTTCTCTGTTTTAGGAAATATTTTTGCCGCCTTAATTCTTCTTCTTTTTTTGGAAAAAGTTTCAATCTTTCTTTCTCGTAAAAGCACTATATTTAAAAAGTTTTTTGATTGGCTTTTTGAAAGAACAAGAATAAAAAATCAAGAAAGTT
>CAZOPO010000007.1:14635-19694 GCA_964581805.1 uncultured Candidatus Saccharibacteria bacterium | reverse complement strand
TTATTTTCCAAATAGAAAACACTGAAATGCTTTTTGGTAAATTAATTAATGGAATTTTTCCTTGTATAGAAAACCCAACAAATTCTTTGCCTTGCTATAGTAATTACGATTTTTGTTTAATGTTTCTATTACTATTAATTGGATTAATATTATTAGGAATTTTAATTTTTAAAATTAATAAGCAGAAAAAAATTAATTATCCCCTCGAAAGTGATTAAAATTTATTTCAATTTTGAATTGAAAAATTCTATAATATTTTTATCTCCCATAAGACAGCTTTTACCATCAAAAAGAAAAGGTACTCCAACAGTTTGAAAATCTAAACCACAAAGAGTAGCTTTTTCAAATAATAAGTCAGGATTTTTATTACTATCTATCATTTTAAAAGAGATTTTATCTTCTATCCTATTTTCTTCAATATATTCTTTAACATTATTGCAGTGACCACAATATTCGCTATAAAAAAATAGAATATTACTACTTTCTATCTCTTCAATGATTGTTTTATTTTGATTAACAAAAACAAGAATTATCGTAATAGAAGAGAGCAATAAAATTATTAATAAAATTCCTTTATTCATATTATTCAGTCATTATTTGAACCCCCTCACATAAGGAAACTTTAATAATTTCAATTATCTTATCAATTTTTGGTTCGATAAGATTTAATTCTCTACCATCATTAAAAGTTAAAATTACTTCCCTATTATGATTTTGCACAACTTTTTTAATTTCACATTTACTGATAGCATCTTCTGCTTCCTTCCAAGCGATAATATTATTTAAAGCAATTTCTTTTGTTTTTTCAATTATATTTTCTGAATTAAAGTCTTTGACCTCTTCAAGGAGATTATAGGAAAATCTATTTAAATTATAAAAAGATAATTCATTAGGATAATCTAATTTTATAGGAATTGATATTTCGCTCACTGTTTTTAATTTATCATTTTCTAAAATAAACTCTCCACAATAAACCCAAATATCTAAAGGAAAAAGTTCTTTGCTAGAATCTAAGTTTTCTACAGAACAAAAATTAAAACTGTCTTTAACTGTTTCTAATTTAAAAGAATCTTCTGTTAGAAGATAATTAATGATTGATTTTTCTATTTGATCATTATTGAAACCAGATTGATATTCAACAACAATTTCTTCTTTAGGTTTTTCTACTAAAAAAAATATTCCTATTATGAGGAGCAAGACAAATAATATTAAAAATTTTCTATTATGAAAAATCATTTTGGAGGAGGGAGAGGGATTCGAACCCTCGGTGAGTTTCCCCACAGTAGTTTTCAAGACTACCCCGTTCGGCCGCTCTGGCATCCCTCCGTGGTAGTAAAATGATATATAAAAAGAGGGATATTGTCAATTTTTATGAAATCCTAAGTCGGCTGGATTACTGCCTCCTGAAATATGCTTGATCTCTCCTCCTCTTTTCTCAAATTGATACCTTAAGTCTTTAACTTCTTTAGCTAAGACCCTTGTTTCTTCAGGCAATTCTTTTTTAATGTAACCTTTTGACCAATACTCTATAATTAATTTACTGTCTCCAAAAATTTTTAAACATTCTTTTTTAAGAGCTATTTCTAAGGCATACTTACAAGCCAAAAGCTCACCAAAGTTATTAGTAACATTGTTTTCAATAAAATAGTTGCCTCTTTCATTAGTTTTCAAAACTTCTCCTAAAAGACTCTTTCCATTTTTATCAGTAACACTTATTTCTACTCCTTTACCTGCTCCTGTCCCTGCATCAAAATATATTCCCTCTTCTGAAGCGGTTGTCTTAAGAGAGTAATCTGCACCCATTTGAAGCCATCTTTCTGCTTGATCATAAGATTCAAAGCTTTTGTATTTAGCACTATTTTTTCCAGAAACTATTTCCTTACATTCGTCCCAAGTCTCAACTATTCCATTCTCTCCATTGATTGAATATGCGTAATATTTTTTCATATTATTTTTTTCCTTTTACTTCTTCCCAAAATCTTTTAACGAAAACTTTCATAAAGTCATCTCTGCTTTTTGCTATTTCTCTTCCTGTTTTTGTCATTAATAGATCTTTAATTTTTTTTAATTTAAATTCATATTCTAATATTGCTGAATCTTCTTTTGTGTAGGCTCTATCTTTTTTTGATAAAGAAGTTTCTTTTCCTGTATAAAGACAACTAGATCCCCCTACTCCTCCTGCAAAAGCAAAAACTCTAGCAAGTCCAATTGCTCCAATAGAATCAAGCTTATCGGAATCAAAGAGAACTTTAGCTTCTATTGTTTCAGGACGATTATTATTTCTAAATCGATGAGTTATAATGCAATGAAGAATATTATTTTTATCTTCTTCACTTATATTATTATATTTCTTTAAAATACTTTCTGCTATTTTTTTTCCTATTTCTGCATGACAAGCCTTCCCTTTCTTTATTGTTTCTTCTTTTCTCCCTATATCATGAAGTAAAGAAGCAATTGTCAAAACATTTAAATTAGCTTTTTCTTTTTTACCAATTTTTAAAGATAAATCCCTAACCCTTTCCACATGGCTCCAATCATGACAACCATCAGAACCTTTAAAATATTCTTTGGCTTTATTTTCAATTTCTTTAATTGTTTTTTCCATATGATAATATCTTAAACTAGAAATTAATTTATAACAAGAAAGAGGAATTTTAATTCCTCTAGAAAAAAGCTGTAATTGAACCAAAATTAAAATTAGATTTTTGCGAATTTCTTACATTAACTTTTTGACAATCAAAATTCAAATAAAATTTTTTACTGCCCTTCAAATAATCTCCAGGGAAATCAAGAAATAAGTGCGTGTCTTTATACATCCTCGCTGGATGAGTAAGAAACATACATAATCCTTCATATGCCCCTAAAGGAACTTCTTCAAAAGACAAATCTTCTAAAACTTCTTCAACCGGCTTCCCTTGGTACTTCATTCCAAATTGGGCGGGAACAATAAACACGTCTCCCCAATTACCTTGCCCAAAAGAAAGCTCTTCAAAATAATCTACCGTAAGATAATGGCGATTAAAATTTTTTAAATTGCCAACAAGAGAATTTATTTTTAATTTCTCTGATATTATCTTAAGTTCTTTAAGGTAATTATCTTCATTTATCTTAGGGATAACGAAGAATCCTTCAGCCCCCTCAGGAAGAGTAGTTTGATTTATTTTAGAATAGTCAACTTCAAGTCTTTTTCCTAGAAACAAATTTAAAATTTTAATTTGATCAGGAATACTTTTAATAATATAATTTTCTGGATACAAAATTTTACTCCTTGGTTTAATACTGCTCAATTTTAAGGTTCTTTTTATTTTATACAATAGATGTAATTGTTTGTCAAAATTTCTTTTTTTATATATAGTATATGTAAGCCCTCGTAGTCCAACGGATAGAACATAAGCTTGCGGAGCTTAAGATAGAGGTTCGATTCCTCTCGAGGGCACTATGAAAACAATACCAAAAATATTATCAATATTAATCGTTTCTTTTTTTGCTATTTTTATTCTTGAAGGTTTTGGTCCTGATTTTAATTGGCAAGACTCTTTATCTCATTTGGTCTTAACTCTTGTTATTTTAGCAATAACTATTTTCACCTGGAAAAAACCTCAAATTGGTGGATGGATTTTTATCGCTTTAGGATTATTTTATTTCTTCTCAAGCGGAAGTAATGACATAATCTCTATTGCAATATTTAGCCTACTCCCCTTCTTAACTGGATTATTATTTATTATAAAATGAACTTCTCAACTCCTGTTGAAAACATTCCTCATATTGGAGAAGTCTACAAAAAAAGATTAAAGAAGTTAAAGATAAAAACTTTAGGAGATTTTTTATACAACTTTCCTAAAAGTTACAAAGATTTTTCCCAAATATCAAAAATAAAAGACATTAAACTAAACAAAGAAAATTGCATTCAAGGCAAAGTAATTGAAATAAACGAAGAAAGAACTTCTTTTAAAAAGATGTCTTTAATAAAAGCTTTAATTGAAGACGATAGCGCCTCAATTGAAGTTGTTTGGTTCAATCAACCATATTTAATTAATAATTTAAAAATTGGAGATGAAATTATTCTCTCAGGAAAAATAAATATTAATCGATATCAAGTTCAAATGATTTCCCCTGTCTTTGAAAAAATATCCTCTAAAGAACTTATTCATACAGGAAGAGTTATTCCTATCTATACAGAAACAAAAGGGATAACTTCAAAATGGATTCGATACGCCTTAAAGCCATTATTAAATCAGATTAAAGATAAAATTCCGGAAACAATTCCGGAAACAATTCTTAAAAAATATAATCTTTTAAGTTTGAATCAATCATTGTTTGAGATACATTTTCCTCAGACAATTAGGATGGCCGAAGAAGCAAGAAGGAGGTTAGTTTTTGAACAAATGCTTTTAATTGCTCTTTTGAATATTAAAAAAAGAATTGCTTTTCAAAAAGAAATTGCTCCCTCTATTCCTATTAGATTAGACATTATTAAAAGGTTTACCGACAATCTTCCTTTTAAATTAACCGATGGTCAAAAAAAGTCTTTATGGCAAGCTTTAAAAGATATGGAAAGAAGTTTTCCCATGAACAGACTATTACAAGGAGACGTTGGTTCAGGTAAGACAGTTGTTGCTGTACTTGCCTCAATAAATGCTGTTAAAGCCAAAAAACAGGTGGTTTTAATGTCTCCAACAGAGATATTAACTAAACAACACTTTAAGACTTTTTTTAACCTCTTAAAAGACTTTAATATCAATATTGGACTTTTGACGGGAAAAGAAGATATATATTATTCTAAAAAATTAAAATCGGATACCATTGAAATTTCCCGAAAGAAGTTACTAGAAAAAACTCAAAAAGGAGAAATAGATATTTTAATTGGAACCCAAGCTTTAATTACCAAAGAGAAAAATGATAACAAAGTTAAATTTAAAGATTTAGGGCTTATCATTATCGATGAACAACATCGTTTCGGAGTTAAACAAAGAGCAAGTCTCTCCCCTCAAAATATTCCTCATCTTTTATCAATGACCGCTACTCCTATCCCCCGAACATTATCTTTAACAATTTGGGG
>CAZOPO010000007.1:8810-14535 GCA_964581805.1 uncultured Candidatus Saccharibacteria bacterium | reverse complement strand
ATTTAAAAATAAGTATGCTTCACGGAAAAATGAAAACCAAAGAAAAGGATAAAATAATGAAAGATTTTAAAAATAAGAAATTTGATATACTTGTTTCAACTTCTGTTATTGAAGTAGGAATAGATATACCTAATGCTACTGTTATGATGATTGAAGGCGCTGATAGATTTGGTCTTGCTCAATTGCATCAATTTAGGGGAAGAGTAGGAAGAGGAAAAAAACAATCATATTGTCTTCTTTTGACTGACTCCAAAAGCAAAACAACTATTGAAAGAATCAATGCCATGGTTAAATACGATAGTGGATTTAAACTTTCCGAAATAGATCTTAAGTTAAGAGGTCCTGGAGATTTTTCAGGAGTAAGGCAATGGGGCATCCCTGATTTTATGATGTCTTCATTAAATAATATCGAAATGATCAAAGAAGCTAAAGAAGCTTCGGAAGAAATATTCCCTCTTCTAGAAAAACATCCTCTTTTAAAAAGAAGATTGGAATCATTTGAAGAAAAAATCCATTTAGAATAATTATTTCCTTACTTTTGGTGTTACCCAAAAACCGAGATACTTACCAAATAGCCAATGCATCTGAGCATGAAGAGCTGGTAAGGAACTAAAGAAAATCATAACAAAAGGAATCATTGCCCACTCAAAAGCCATAAAAACATATTTTGTTTTTTTATAGTTTTTTGGCCTAGGGGGCAAAAGTAACATACTGGCCCAAATTGATATAATTAAAGAAGACATTGTAACCGTTAAAATCATTCCCGTAACTTTTGGCAAATTATAAGACAAAAGAGATTGAGAAAATTGAGAACCTCCAATCACTAAAGGAAGCCAGCCCAGAATAAAAATAAGAATTGAAGAGACTGCCCAAGAGACATGTCCTTCAATCAAATCAAAACCCATGGCAAACTTCTTTTTAAAAGAAATCTTTTTATCTTTCAAGGAAGCGAAAATAAAGAATGGAACCTCCCCTACTCCATAAGCCCACCTTTTTTGTTGCTTGTAAATATTCTTTAAAGTTGTCATTAGATTCTCTGCACAATTTGCATCCATAGAAATAGGATAATAAATTGGTTGAGTTTTGTAATCTCCATCATATTCAAAAAAGCATTGCCAAAAAATTCTAGAATCATCAGAAATAACATTCTTTTGTTTAAATCCTACATCATTCAAAGCCTTAAAAGGCATCGAGTGAGAAGAAAAAGTTATTAATTTTTCTGGCCTCTCTTGATTCATTGTGTGCCAAAAAGAAGAGGTAAAAGAAAAAACTCTAGATATCGCTGGAGATTGCCAAACATTGTTTAAGTACAAAGGAACTGGCTGATAGCTAGTTCTTAAAGGCTTTTCAACAGTTAAATAATAGTAAGTTAAACAACTAAAATACTTAGGATAAGTACAAGCATCAATATCAAAAGAAGAAACTATAATATTTTCATAAGGTATTTTAAGTTCATCAATTAATTTTTTAGCCTCCTTACTTGCCCAAGCATCATTAGCTCCGTGACCAGCCATCTCTCCTATTAAATTACTAGGATGAAAAGTTACCAAAAACTTAAAAAATAAATTTCCGTATTCTTCTTTAATTTTTAAAGCAATTTTCTCAGCATTTTCTCTGTCAGCTTCTTCACAGGCAAAAACAACAATTAATTTATCTTTAGGATAATCTACTTTTGAAAGACACTTCATTGTTGACTCCACCACTTCTATTGGTTCTCTAAAAGTAGGAAGAATTATTAAATGATAAATTTCTTTATAAGATTTAACATTAATTCCATTTTTAGGTTCTCCTAATTCTTCTAGTTTTTTAAGCCAGTCTTCTTTCTCATTTTTTTTCATTCGAGAATATCCCGATTTTAAGTAAAAAGCAAAATAGATTGTTCTAAGCAACCAATAAATATCATAAATGATAATAAAAAAAGCAATAAAAACAGGAAATTTCCAAGAAAAAAATATTGCCAAAAACAATATTAATAAACTCATTATTCCCACCATCATTTCCAAAAAACGATATAAGCTTCTTTCTTTAAAGATTTTAAAGTCTTCCGCTCTTCCAACTTTTAGATAATATTTAGCATTCATTGTGACCCCACAGGGAATCGAACCCTGATTGCCAGATTGAAAATCTGGTGTCCTAACCGTTAGACGATGGGGCCTTCAGTAAAGTATATATACCAAAAAAATGAGAAAAAGACAAGTTTAAAATTTAATTGTTTCTCCAGGATTAATATTCCCTCTTTCTTCTTTTTTATGGTTTTTTTCTTCTTTAGCCTTCTTAATAATATCTCTCAATCCTTCAACATCTATTTTTTTCATAATCGCTTCCTTTTTTTCTTTCTTGGGAGGAATAAAATTCTTAGAAATTCTTTCTAAGCTGATAGAAGATTCTTCTTTGTTTCCATTTTTACCCAAACAATTTTTACAATAAATCGGCCTAGTCGGATCAGGAATAAAAGGAACTTTAATTTTTTTGCCACATTTTTCACATTGAGCATCATAAAGATCTTTGTGAGTTTTTTCTTCTTCTTGCTTATTCTCTTCTTCCAAAGCTCCTGTATATATTGATATTTTTTCTTCAACTTCTTTTTTGTCTCTTCCGTAAGATCTTCTTGATTCTTCAATAATTTCCTTTTCAAAGCTTTCTTCAATTTTAGCAGGAGGCAAAGTTTCTGCTGAAAAAGGTCTTGAAGTTAAACCATCTATCATCAACTTAACATATATATTTTGTTTAGATAAATTAACTAAATCCGTAGAATAGAATTCTGGAGAAAATTCTTTTTCTAAAAATTCTCCGTCTTCGGCTCCGACTCTAAAAACAATCATCGTTCCGACGTTACCAAAAACAGCATCTCTAACTTTATCTTCCATTTGTCCAATATATTGATGAGCTAAAACTAAAGATAGTCTATATTTTCTTGCTTCCGAAAGAATATTAGCGAAAGAATCAGTGGAAAAGTTTTGGAATTCATCAATATAAAGGATAAAGTCATTTCTCTCATTCTCTGGAATATCCACTCTAGACATAGCTGATAATTGAAGCTTAGTAACTAATAATGCCCCTAAAAGTCTTGAAGAGTCTTCCCCTATTCTTCCTTTAGAAAGATTAACAATTAATATCTTTTTATCATCCATAATTTTCCTAATATCTATGGTTGATTTCTCTTGTCCAATAATATTTCTAATCAAGGGAGAAGATATAAATTGTCCAATTTTGTTTTGAATAGCAGCAGTTGCTTCTGTCTCATATCTTTGACTATATCTACTAAATTCTTTTGTCCAAAAAGCTTTAACCACGGGATCATTAACTTTTTCGATTATTTCTTTTCTCCATTCTGTATCAGATAATAATCTATTAATACCCAAAAGAGTTGAACCTTTAATTTCTAGTAGAGCCAAAACAGCGTTATTTAAAATATATTCCATTCTAGAAGACCAGACATCAGGCCAAATCTTTTTAAAGACTCCCATCATTCCCCCCGCAATTAAATGTCTATAATCAGGATCAACATCTTCCATGATATTAAAAGCAATTGGCTTTTCAATATCAGAAGGATTGAAATAGACAACGTCTTTAATTCTTTCTTGAGGAATAAATCTAACTAATTCTTCAGAAGCTTCTCCGTGAGGATCGATAAAACCTAAACCATGACCATTTTTAATGTCTTGTATGGCCATATTTTTCAAAAGTTCAGTTTTACCCATTCCTGTCTTACCGATAATATAAACATGACGTCTTCTATCGTCAGATTTAATTCCAAACCTTTTTCTTTCTCCTCTGAAATTTGTTTGACCAAAAAATATAATGTCTTTGTTTTCCATAGTTTTAATCTTCAACAGGAAGAGTAGTTGGTGGAGCGCCTTTCTTCATCTCAATTCTTTCTAATCCCTTAGTTGGGACAGAACTCTCTCCAGGGAAATGATACATTGTTGCCAATTCTTCACAACTTAAAACATATCTAGCCTCAGGAGGAGAAAAAGGATCAAAAGCAGGATCTCTTCTTCTATACTTATCAATCATATCTCTTTTTCTTACATATAATCTTCTTGCTGTAAAAATATCAGGAGATTGAATTTTGGTAGTAGTTTCACTCCAAGGTTTTAAATTGTTTAAATTTTGAGTTGTAAATTGAGAAAAGAATCCTACTCCAAAACCCTTTGCTCCTCCAAAAAAAACATCTCTTTTAGCAAGATAAATATATCTTATAAATCCTTTATAGCATACTTTTGATATTTTTTTCTCTATCGCATAAACAATATCTCTTTCTCCTTGAGTTAATTTCATTTCTGGAGGAAGAATTGTTTCCTTTTCTTTAGGTGGTTCAGGAATTTCTCCCGTAAAAATAAGAGAAAAAAAATCTTTAATCATGGGACCAAAAGAAACTGATTTACTCCCTCTGTTAGCCAACTTATCAACCTCTGCTCTTCCTCTTTTATAGAAATCATCTTCTTTAACACTAATTGGCCACATTGTTAATTGAATCCACATCTGTTCCCCTTTTGTTGTTCTAGTAATCATTTCAAACAAAGAAGACAAAGGATCAATTCTTTTTTCTTCTTTATTAGAATCTGGATTTTCTTCAAAGAATTGTTCAAAAGTTTTAATCGGATAAACATCCGGCTTAAGCATTTCAAAATCTGTTCCCCATAAATCCCATTCTTTATTTGGTATATCCATAGGAACTTGTTTTGTATAGTCAGGAACTTCTACAATTTCTACTTCTGGGTATTGAGAGTATATAGAAGACTCTACAATTTTTCGATTACTTTTAGGAAGTCTAATAAAAAAATGTGGGACACCATCAATTCCTGCTATTTCAAAAGAAGTAGAAAGAATTGTCTTCCCTTCAAAATAAGAAGCTCTCCAATCTTTAGGAGGATCATATGTTCCCCAAATAGAGTTAAAAACATTTTCCATAGCTCTTATCGGTCTCAATATTTCATGAGGAATTTTAACTTCTAGAACGATTCTTTCTCTTGATTTATCGCCATTCCAATGATTAGCCATATAATCAAGATAGTAAAACTTAAGATGACCATAAATTAAAAATGGAGGAAATATCCACCAAAGTTGAAGTATTAAGGCTTTCAAAATTAAAATATCTGGTATTATTCTTTCTATTATTAATTCCGGATCTAACATTAATTATTAAATTAAGATTCTCTAATTTTGTATTTCCCTTCTTCGTCTCTAGTAAAGAATTTTTTGTTTTGTAAATTAAGAAGAACTGTTGATTCTTTAACTATTCTCTGACTCAAAACAGAGTTTAGAATTTGATCTTTAGGAAGTGAACCTTCTGAAGCATTTAGAACCTGATAAATAACATCTCTAACTTGTCCTGGATTATATCCCCACTCCTTCAAAGCATAATATCCTCTACCAACTAAAACAAATTCTTGATTTCTAATTAGTTCATTATGCACTGTCTGAGGATGAAGATTTCTTTTTTTAAGAAGTCTTTCTCCTAAAGAATCTACCATTTCTACAATATCTTTGAAATGAACTGGCTCTTTTTTATCTTTTAAAATTAATTTGATTTTATCTTTAACAGTTTTAGGATTTATTTCTGGCCATATTTTCAATCCTAATTTTTCTTGATCAAAAGCTTTCAATATCTCTTTAGATATTTCTAAGTAATTACAAAAAACTTCTTTACTTTCTTTTCCTTCATATTGAGAATAAAGATTATCAATATCTTCAGGATGACCTATCTTTTTTAAAATTTTAA
>CAZOPO010000007.1:2972-8710 GCA_964581805.1 uncultured Candidatus Saccharibacteria bacterium | reverse complement strand
TGAGAATAAAGATTATCAATATCTTCAGGATGACCTATCTTTTTTAAAATTTTAACAAAATCAAAAGATACATTTTTTGCAAGAGAAATACTATTTTTATTTGTTCCTAAAAATCCATAAAAATCATCTGTTTCTTTTTCTCTAGTTATTTTATTAGATAGAGAAATTAGAAATAGAATACAATTCTTATCTTCTTCTAAATTATTTTCTATAAAGATCTTATCTTCTTTTTTAATTCCTCCCGCTTTATTTATTTCATTTTCAAAAAAAGAAATTAATTCATTGAATTGTTCCTTAATTTCTGGAGAACTAGTAAATTTTTGCGCCTTTTTAATTCCATCTCTTTCGATTTGTCTAACTCTTTCTCTAGTTATTTTGTAATTCTTACCAATTGCTTCAAGAGTTTCTTGTTTAGAATTTTTGCCCAAAGCAAACCTACGAGAAATAATGGATCTTGTTCTCTCATTAAGATTCTTTAAAATTTCTTGTGATATTTGTTTACAGTTCATAATTATTTTTTTCTTCTATAATTATTCCAAGCAACTAATGAAGGACTTGCTAAAAATATTGCTGAGTATAGTCCGATGATTACTCCTAATCCCATAATTAAAGTAAAGTATTTCAAACTTTCTTCGTTAGCAAAAAAGTAATATAGAGCAGCTAAAGCAATCAAAACAGTAATTGAAGTGTTAATACAACGAACGATTGTTTCATTCAAACTCTTATTCACTATTTCTCCATAAGAAGATTTACTATCTCTTTTAAGGTTCTCTCTAATTCTATCAAAGATAACAATATTGTTATTAATAGAATATCCTACAATTGTTAAAAGAGCCGTAATAACTGGAATATTTACTTGAACTCCATAATAGTGACCAACAAAAGCTAAAAAACCTAAAGGAATAATAATGTCATGAAATAAGGTTAAAGTTGAAGAAATACCATATTGGAAAGGAGTAATTGGCTTAGGAACATTTCTAAAAGCTAAAGCAATATAGGCAAGCATTGCTAATAAAGCAGCCACTACCACAATAAAAGTCTTGTCTTTCAATTCTTGGCCGACAGTAGGACTAATTGTCTCAATACTTGTTCCCGACTGATCAAACTCTCCTGGCAAAAGATTAATAATTTCTGAAAAGACATTACTAGAAATATCTTTTTCTCTAATTTTTAAAGAAATTTCATTTTCTCCTAAAGGCTGGATTAATATTCCTAAATTATCAACTGAAGATAAAGAATCTTTAATCTCTTCCATGCTTGGTCTTTCACCTGTGTAAGTAATACTAATCAAGCTCCCTCCTTCAAAATCAATTCCTAAATTAAGACCAAAAGCAAAAATCGCATAAAGACTCAAACCCATTGTCAGAATTGCTAGAGAAAAATATATTTTTGAGTATTTTAAAAAATTCATATTTTTAGAACCATAACCATTTAATCTTTCTAAATCCTGTTTTTGCTGTAAATTGTAAAAATAATTTAGAGATAACCATTGCAGAGAAAATACTAATCAAAATTCCTAATATTAAAGTAAAAGCAAAAGCTTTAATAAAACTTGTTCCTAGGAAATACAGAATCAAAGCCACAATTAAAGTTGTAAAGTTACCATCTCTAATTGATGTCCAAGCACGAACAAATCCTTCTTCAATACTTGTTAATATATCTTTACCTTGAGCAATCTCTTCTTTCATTCTTGAGAAGATAAGAATATTTGCGTCAACCGCCATTCCTACCGATAAAATAATTCCTCCAATTCCTGCTAAGGTTAAAGTAACAGGAATTAATTTGATTAAAGCTAAAAGAATTAAACAATAAATAATTAAAGATATTGAAGCAATTAATCCTGGAAGCTTGTAAAATAAGAAAATAAAAATAATTATTCCTAATAATCCATAAACTCCTGCTAGCACAGCATTGTTTAAAGAAATAGCTCCTAAAGTAGGACCCACTTTCTTTTGAACAATAGGCTCTCCTAATGGTACAGGCAATGATCCTTGATTCAATCTTTGAACAATTAATTTAGCAAGATTAATATCTGTTTGTCCTGTAATGATTGCTTTTCCTCCACTTATTTTTTCATCAACTCTAGGAGCATATATTCCCCCACTTACTTCAATAATTGATTCTCCATCTAAATAAATAGCTAAAGTTTTACCAACATTCCTTTCTGTTATTTCTTCAAAAAGTTTTTTACCTTCTTCATCAAATTGTAATTCAATAACTGGAGCAAAAGTTGTTTCATTAAAAGACAAAGATGCTTTATCTAAATATCTTCCTGTTAAGTCTGTTTTTTTGTAAGGACTTTCAAAAGCTAAATACCAATTTTCAACATTCTGCATTTCTTCAACTGTTAATCCCGAAAGTTCTTCTCTCTTTTGATTAATTAATTCTATTTCTTCTTCAGATTTCTCTTCCGCAAATTCAAGTAAAGGAGTTGTTCCTATCCATTCAATGGCTGACTCAATACTCTCTACTCCTGGAAGATCAACTGCTAATCGATCAGAACCATATATTTGTATTACTGGTTCGGCGACTCCATAGATATTAACCCTTCTTTCAATAATATCTCTTAATCCTTCCATGACATCACCTTTTTCGTTATCTCCTATTTGACTTAAATCAGCCTCATATTCCAAGTGAATTCCCCCTTTTAAATCAAGACCTAGCTTAAAATCAGTTTCTGGAAAATGCCAAATACTTAAATTATATTTTTCATTAATAGAATCTATCTTTTTGTTGTAAACATTAGGATAACAAAAAAGTCCAGCGATAATGGCTAGAAACAAGATAAAAAATACATAAATTGATGTTTTTCTATTGCTCATACAGTTTTAATTTATATATAATATAAACTTAAAAATGAATTAAGTCAAGAGCTATTTGCTGAAATAGATTATTTACATTACAATATTAATTAATATGATTACTCTTTCAATCGAAACAAGCTGTGATGATACTGCTATTAGCATAATTGAATCTAAAAGTTCCAAAAAGATAGACTTTAAGAATTTTGAGATATTATCTAATTTAGTTTCTTCTCAAATATTACTTCATCGCCAATATGGTGGAGTTTTTCCTGCTCTAGCTAAAAGAGAGCACCAAAAAAATCTAATTCCCCTATTAATCAAATCTCTTAAACAATCTAATTTATTAAAAGAAAACAAATCAGAATTAGATAACAAAAAAATATTAAAGATTAAAAAAGCTTTAATAAAAAATGAAGTTCTTTTTGAAGACATTAAGGAATTTTTAAAAAAGTATAACCGTCCAGAAATAAATAGAATTGCTGTTACAATTGGGCCAGGACTTGAACCTTGTCTTTATACAGGAACTAATTTAGCCAAAGCTCTTTCTTTTTATTGGGACATTCCTTTACTAGGAGTTAATCATCTCGAAGGACACATTTTTTCTAGTTATTTAAGCCCAATTGAAAAAATAGACTTTCCTGCTATCGCTTTAATTATTTCTGGAGGAAATACTCAAATCATACATATTAAAAAAATCGGAGAATATAAAATACTAGGAGAAACTCGCGATGACGCTGTGGGAGAATGTTTTGATAAAACAGCAAGACTTCTAGGACTTGATTATCCAGGAGGACCAGAAATATCTAAAAAAGCAAAAGAATGCAAAACTAATAAATATAATCTATCTCTTCCCCGCCCGATGATGAAAGAGAAAAATTATGATTTTAGTTTTTCTGGTTTAAAAACTGCTGTTCTTTATGATTTTAAAACAAGAAAAAATATTGATGAAGAATATGTTCAAGAAATGTCTAAAGAAATAGAATCATCAATTGTTGAAGTTTTAACCTATAAAACCTTAAAAGCTGTTGAAGAATTTAAAGTCAAGTCTTTAATTTTAGGAGGAGGAGTTTCTGCCAATAAGAATCTTATTAAAGAATTTAAAAAGAAATCTAAAGTAAAATTATATTCTCCTTCAGCAAAGTTTTCCGGAGATAATGCTTCAATGATTGGACTTGCTTCAATATATTCTCCTAATGTAAAGAAATTAAATTGGCAAAAGACAAAACCTAATTCTAATTTAAAAATAGATGAATAACACTTTTATTGCCTTTCTATTAGCTCTATTACCAGGAATCGTTTGGCTTATTTACTTTCTTAAAAAAGACATTTCTCCTGAACCAAAAAGAAATATATTAAGAGTTTTTTTAGCAGGAGTCTTGATCTCTCCTCCTGTTCTTCTATTTGAGATGTGGCTTTTAAAAGATTTACAAGCCGTTCAATTTGATAATTTATTATATCTAATTTTAAAACTTATTCTCGTTGTTGCCTTAATAGAAGAAATGTTCAAATATCTTGCAGTTAGATTTTTTATTTTAAAGACTTCTCATATTGATGAACCAATTGATATCCCTATATATATGATTATCGCTTCTCTTGGTTTCGCTACAATTGAAAACATTTTCTTATTCTGTAATCAAAGTTCTTTAATAGTAGCAAATCCTTTAATTCTCACTTTTACTAGATTTATCGGAGCAACCCTTCTCCATGCTTTATGTTCAGGGATAATAGGATTCTTTTTAGCTTTATCTTTTTACAAACTTAAACTACGCCGATTATTAATTGTTCTTGGTTTTTCTTTGGCAATATTTATTCATGCCATCTTTAACTTTTTCGCAGAATCGTCTATAATTAAACAAAACATTGATGCATACGGGTTCTCTTCAATACCCTATTCATTTGTAATTGTTTTAATTTTATTTATTATCTTCTCTTTCAGTTTAAGAATAATTAAAAATTTAAAAAGCGTTTGTAAATTATAAAATATGGCTACAGAAGAAATAGAATCTAAAAATTGGGACAACCCAAAAGGACAATTAATTGTTGATGTTTACGAAACAGATAAAGAACTTATTGTTCAGTCAGCAATTGCTGGAATTAAAAGTAACGAAATAGACGTTTCTTTAGAAAACGACATTCTTATCATTAAAGGAGAAAGAAAAAATCCTAGTAAAGATGATATCAAAAAATACTTTTTAGAAGAATGTTATTGGGGTTCATTCTCTAAAGAAATAATACTTCCTCGAGAAATAGACACTGGAAGAATAGATGCTAAAATTAAAGACGGCATTCTAACAGTAAGAATGTCTAAAATCGAAAGATCTAAGAATAAAAAAATCTCTATAGACTAAAGTCCCTTAAAAGGGACTTTTTTTTATTGTGCCGAGGGAGGGATTTGAACCCTCACATCACAAGGACATATGCTCCTAAGGCATACGCGTCTGCCAATTCCGCCACCTCGGCTTAAACACTCTCCTTTTCTATAATAAAAAGAAGAGAGTGTCAATAAACTAAACTCCCATCAAAACTTTAACAATTGAAGGGATAGCTCTTGATAATAAAGCTACAGCAACACCAACAGCTGCATAAAGAATCAACATTCTAGCCTTTGTTGCATCTTCTGGTTTTCCTGAAGATATTGTAAATAATATTCCCCCGTAAATAATCATTAAAGAAGAAATCGCTACTAAAATAATAAATACCCAATCAGTAATTGTATACATTGAATTAAATAAACAACACATACCACAATCACCATAAGAATATAAACAATCATTAGCACAAGATAAACCTTCAGGCATTTTTTGTATGTCTTTAATATTGCACCCATCAAGGCTTGAAGCAGCTAGAGCACTTGTACCAACAAATGAAAAAGCTATAAGCATCATTAAACCTAAACCTAATAATATTTTTTTCATTTTATTTTTTTTATATTAA
>CAZOPO010000007.1:0-2872 GCA_964581805.1 uncultured Candidatus Saccharibacteria bacterium | reverse complement strand
CATCATTAAACCTAAACCTAATAATATTTTTTTCATTTTATTTTTTTTATATTAATAATCGACCTTTAACCTTTAACAACTAAACTATTAACAATATTTGCAATAGCAGCTGCCATTAAAATGATAACCAATCCAATCGTTGTTGAAACAATAATACTTTTTGCCAATTTTACTCTCTCTGTGCTTCCTGCATCACTCATCCATAAAAATCCTCCTACAACATACATTAAAACTGCTAAAGCTGTAGAAATACCAAGGATCCAATCTGTAATTTTTCCTATTGTATCAGTGACTGCATCAGCAGAAACAAAAAAAGGAAAAGATAAAAAAATTGACAAGATAAATAGATTTTTTATTTTTTTATTCATATTTTTATTTTAATTTATACTACCACCAAATCTTTAATAATACTAATTAAACTTTTAGCTAAAAGAACTACTATTAAACCAATTGCTGCATAAAATATTACCATTTTACCTTGCGTAGATTTTCCAGGATCTCCCGCAGAGGTAATATGCAAAAATCCTCCATAAACAATTGCCAAAGGAGCAACAACTAAAGTAATATTTATAAACCAATCTAAAACTGCATCAATAAGAGCTTCAAAGCTATCATAACTAATAGGGTTAGGTATGCCAATGCCTTCACCTGTATCACTCTCTGGAGTGTAAGGCTCTTCTTCGGGAGTTTCTACTGGAGCAACATATGCCGTATAGTCTCCAGGGCAATAGCTATAACACATATAATTATTTTTACTTTCACTATAACAAGCTATCTCCCCTTCACAATCACAATTAGGAAGAGTTGAAAAAGTTTCCATGTTATTACAAAAAGCAAGAACATTAGTGCTTACTAGGAAAATTAAACTTAGAGAAAATAGAATTGTAATCTTTTTTTTATTCATTTTTTTTAAAAATTATACCCCAATGAAAATTACCTGCTTCAAATTCTTTAACTACTTTTAATTGAATCCCCTCTCCCATTTTTTTAACTTCCTCTAAGGAAACTCTTCCACTACTTGTTCCTATTGGAGCATCTTTTTTCCAATCAATAACTAAAATCATTCCATTTTGATTAATATCTTTTTTAGCTGAATCTAAAACTTTTAATTTATCTTCTAATTGAAAGAGAAGATTAGTTATTAAAACCAAGTCAAAATAATCCTCTTTTACTTTGGGATCTTTTTCAACATTTCCTAGAACAGTTTTAATATTAAGTATATTTTGAGAAGAAGCTTTAGATTTTAAAATAGAAAGAGTATCTTCTATAATATCTACTGCGTAAACAGTTCCATCTTTAAGTTTTTTAGCTAAGGGAATTGTCCAACCTCCCGAGCCACAACCAAAATCACAAGCAATCATATCACTTCTTAAAGGAATATTTTTAAGAATTTGTTCTGGGTTAAGGAATCCTTCATTCATGCTGTTATTATATAAAATAATAAGTTAATTGTAAATTATTCTTCCTCTTCTTTTTCAACGCAAGTAGCTGAAGCAACCTTATCACCTGTCTTTATCTTCATTATTTTTACTCCTTGAGTATCTCTTCCCAATTTAGGAATACTTGTTATTTTAGTTCTAATAACCTGTCCTTTTTGAGAAATAACTATTAAGTCTTCCTTTTCCGTTATAATTTCTATTTTAGCTAGAGATCCCGTTTTTGAAGAAATGTGGGCAATCTTTACTCCTGATCCTCCCCTTCCTTGAGTTTTATATTCAGAAGTTAAAGTCTTTTTACCAAAACCATTTTCCGTTAAAACCAATAAGAAGTCCTTCTCTTTAATTCTTTCTTTCTTAATTACCTCCATTCCAATGACTTCATCTCCTTTCTTAATTTTTATTCCTCTTATTCCTGAAGCTGGTCTCCCCATTTGTCTTACCTCTTTTTCAGCAAACCTAATTGATTGTCCATTCTTAGTTGCTAAAATTACTTCATCTCCTTCAGCAATCTTCTTAACGCTACAAAGAGAATCATTTGGTTTTAATTTAATAGCGATAAGTCCACCTCTTCTTACATTTTCAAAATCAGAAAGAGGAGTTTTCTTAACAACACCATTCTTAGTAACCATTACTAAATATTTGATATTCTCTTCTTTATCTTTTTTGTCTAACGGTAAAACTGAAAGAACTTGATCTTGAGTTGATATCTCTAAAAAGTTTGATAAACCTCTTCCTCTATTAACTCTTTGTCCTTCAGGAACTTCATAAACTTTAGTTTGAAAAACTTTTCCTGAATCAGTAAAGAAGAATAATGAATCATGAGTTTTAGCACTAAAGAAGTGGCAAACAGCATCGTCTTCCATTGTTTTCATTCCTACCATTCCTTGTCCTCCTCTATTTTGTTTTTTGTATTCAGAAGGATTAATTCTCTTTATGTATCCCCCATTTGTTAGAATAACAATTGCATCTTCTAAAGGAACTAAATCTTCTTCTGAAATTGTTTCTGGGCTATGTGCCATAACAACAGTTTTTCTTTCGTCTCCATATAGTTCAACCTCATTACTAATTTCTTTCTTCATTAATTTCTTCTGCTCGGCTTTACTTTCTAAAATCTTTGTTAATTCTTTTATTTCTTTTAATCTTTGAGCTAACTCCTCTTCTACTTTTTGTTTTTCTAGTTTAGCTAATTGATGTAATTTTATCTCTAATATTGCTTCGGCTTGAATTAAAGTTAGTTTAAACTTTTTAACTAAGTTTGCTTTTGCTTCTTCTTTATCTTTTGATTTTCTAATTGTATCAATAACGGCATCTATTGAATCTAGTGCTTTAGAAATACCTTCTAGAATATGGGCTCTTTCTTTAGCCTTATTCAATTCGTATTGTGTTCTTCTGACAACTACTTCTTGTTTATGAACTAAATAAAGCTCTAAAAC
>CAZOPO010000006.1:19736-21330 GCA_964581805.1 uncultured Candidatus Saccharibacteria bacterium | reverse complement strand
TGTGTTAAAGATTAATGAACAAAGAAGAAACTAAAAAAAGAATTGAGAAACTCAAAGAGTTGATAAATTATCATCGCTATCTTTATCATGTTCTAGATAAAGAAGAAATATCAGAGTCGGCCCTAGATTCTCTTAAAAAAGAACTTTTTGATTTAGAAGAAAAATTCCCTGAATTTGTTACATCTGATTCTCCTACTCAAAGAATAGGGGGAAAGCCTTTAGATTTTTTTGAGAAAGTGAAGAGAAATCAAATCATGTTTTCTTTTAATGATGCTTTTTCTCGAGAAGATATGGATAATTGGGAAAAAAGAAACAAGAATCTTTTAAATGAAGAAGATCAAATTGAATATTATTGTGAACCTAAACTTGATGGTTTAGCAATTGAGCTTACATATGAAGAGGGGATTTTAAAGATTGGATCAACTAGAGGTGATGGAATGGTGGGAGAAAATGTTACTCAGAATATTAAAACAATTGAATCAATTCCTTTAAAGATTAAAGAAAAGAATTTAATTGTTAGAGGAGAAGCGGTGATAAACAAAAAAGACTTTGAAAAAACAAATAAAGATAGATTAAAAAATAGTTTACCTCCTTATGCTAATCCAAGAAATTTAGCCGCTGGTTCCATTAGACAATTAGATCCTTCAATTACAAAAGAAAGAAAGCTTGATGCTAATATATATAGCTTAGTCTCAAATTTAGGTCAGAAAACGCACGAGGAAGAGCATAAGATATTAGAAGAATTAGGATTTAAAACAAACAACAAATACAATAGATTATGTAAAAACATGGATGAAGTTTTTACTTTTTATGATTATTGGCAAAAGCATAGAGAGAGTCTTCCTTATGAAATAGATGGTTTAGTTGTTTTGATTAATGATAATAGTATTTTTAAAAAATTAGGAATTGTAGGAAAGTCTCCTCGAGGAGGAATTGCTTTAAAATTTCCTTTAAAACAATCAACAACAATTGTTGAAGATATTAAAATTCAAGTAGGAAGAACAGGAGCAATGACTCCAGTAGCAATTTTAAAACCAGTTACAATTAATGGAGCTGTTATTACTAGAGCGACTCTTCATAATGATCAAGAGATTAAAAGATTAGATTTAAAAATTGGAGACACTGTTGTTGTTGGTAGAGCAGGAGACGTTATTCCTGAAGTTATAAAATCTTTTCCTGAATTAAGGAATGGTAAAGAAAAGGACTTTAAAATGATTGAAAATTGTCCTTCTTGTGGAAGTAAGCTAATCAAAAATGATAAAGATGTTGTTTGGAGATGTCCTAATAATAAATGTTTTAAAAGGAAGATTGGCTGGTTTAAACATTTTGTTTCTAGAGGAGCTTTTAGTATTGATGGATTAGGTCCTAGAATATTAGAAAGATTCTTAGAGGAGGGAATGCTAAGTGATCCTTCTGATTTATTTAATTTAAAAGAAGGAGATATTCTACCTTTAGAAAGATTTGCTCAAAAATCAGCCAAGAAAGTTGTAGAAAATATTCAAAAGAGAAAAAAGATTCCTTTTTCTCGTTTCATTTATTCTCTAGGAATTAGAAATGTTGGTCAAAAAACTTCTCGTGATTTATCAAAAATATT
>CAZOPO010000006.1:17691-19636 GCA_964581805.1 uncultured Candidatus Saccharibacteria bacterium | reverse complement strand
TAGGTGGGGAAGTCTCTGATTCTATTTCTAAAAATACAGATTATCTAGTTTTGGGTGAAAATCCAGGAACAAAATATAGTAAGGCGAAGGAATTGAATGTTAGTATAGTTAGAGAAGAAGAGTTTTTAAAAATGATAAAATGAAATTATTGAATCATATTAAAAAATTAGATTTCTTTTTGATATTTTCCGCCGTTGCTTTATCAGTTATGGGAATGATTGCTCTTTACAGTATTGGTCTTTCTGAAGAAAGCTTTTCTCTTCTATATAGACAAGCAGGGTTCTTTATCGCTAGTATTTTTTTAATGATTTTTGTAAGTCTTTTTGATAATAGAAATATTAGAGAAAATTCTGCTTTGATTTTAACTCTTTATTTTCTTTGTATCGTTGCCTTATTAGGTATTTTTTTCTTTGCTCCTGAAATTAGAGGAATTAAGTCTTGGTATAAAATAGGGTCGTTAAGTTTTAATCCTATTGAAATAACAAAAATTTCATTAATTATTATTCTAGCTAAGTACTTTAGTAAAAGGCATGTTGAGTTGTATAAAATAAAACATATTATTCTTTCGGGAATATACGCTTTTATTCCTTCAGTTTTAATCTTTCTTCAGCCAGAATTTGGTTCTGTGATGGTAATCGTTGCTATTTGGGTAGGAATACTTTTAGTCTCGGGAATAAGACTAAAGGACTTTATTCTTCTTTGTTTCGCTAGTTTGATAGCTTTTGGAGTCCTCTGGTCTTTTCTTTTAGAGCCTTATCAAAAGGATAGAATTATTAATTTTGTTAATCCAGAAGAAGATCCTTTGAAAGGAAGTTGGAACAGAGATCAAGCTTTGATTGCTATTGGTTCAGGAGGAATATTGGGGAAGGGTATAGGAGAGGGATCTCAAGTTCAGAATAAATTTTTACCAGAACCAGAAACAGATTTCATTTTTTCTGTTATTGCCGAAGAAATGGGTCTTGTAGGAGTAACCGCTCTTTTGAGTTTTTTTGGTATATTGTTTTGGAGAATACTTAAAGTAGCTCTGGAGGCAAGATCAAACTTTACTAGGCTTTTCGCTACCGGTCTTTCAATCTCCATATTTTTTCAAATGCTTATAAATATAGGAATGAATTTAGGTATTCTTCCGGTAATTGGTCTTCCTTTACCTTTAGTCAGTTATGGAGGGAATAATATCGTTTTTGCTTTTCTTGCTTTGGGCATTTTACAGAATATGATCATAACGGAATCATAGCCCTTGACAAGATATTTAATTGTGATAGAGTAGAAATAATTTGCAAGATAATTACTTGGTATTTTGATTTCAATACATTCATTTATTTGATAATCTTTTCAAAGCCCTGAAAAAATAATAAAAAAGGGTATTTTTTTGTTTCTAATTAGTTTATAAGTTTAATAAAATTATGAAGATCAAAACCAAAAGTTTTGCTAAAAGTAAGGTCTCTTATCCATTGCCAAGTCTTATTTTTATGCAACAAGAAAGTTGGAGACAGTTCTGGGAAGAGGAATTAAAAGATCTTTTCGCTGAGGTGTCTCCCATTAGAGACTATACAGGCAAGGAATATGAATTAGATTTCTTAAGTTATGACTTAGGAAAACCTAATTATACTTCAGGGTTTGCTGCTAGAGAAAACAATGATTCTTATGAAGCTCCTTTAAGGGTCAATGTTAAATTAAATAATTTAAAAACAAAAAGATCTCAAGAACAAGAGATATTTTTTGGTAATTTCCCTTTATTAACAGATAGAGGGACTTTTATTTTAAATGGAGTTGAAAGAGTAGTTATTTCTCAATTGACTCGTTCTCCAGGAGTATTTTTTCCTTTAAATATTAATAAAGGAAAAAGATGTTTTGCTGCTAAAATTATTCCTAATCGAGGAAGTTGGTTAGAATTTGAAACTGAAGCTTCAGGAGTTTTGACTGTTAAGATAGACAGAAAAAGAAA
>CAZOPO010000006.1:15151-17591 GCA_964581805.1 uncultured Candidatus Saccharibacteria bacterium | reverse complement strand
AAACCAAAGAAAGATAGAGAAATAACTAAAGAAGATAGAGTTTTATCAGTTAATGATTTAGTTTCTGTAATGAAAGAAGTGATTAGATTGAATAATGACCCTCGAGCTGTGGCTGACGTTATTGATCACTTAGGAAATAGAAGAGTTAGAACAATATCAGAGTTATTATCAAATAAATTAAGAGTCGGTGTGGCTAGAATGTCTAGAATTATAAAGGACAGAATGTCAACATTAGATTTTGAGAATTTATCTCCTAGTCAATTAATAAATCCTAGACCTTTCTCTGCTCAAGTTACACAGTTCTTTACGGCTTCTCAATTCTCTCAATTCATGGATAATACAAATCCTTTATCAGAATTGGAACACAAGAGAAGACTTACTGCTACAGGACCGGGAGGTTTAACTAGAGAAAGAGCTGGTTTTGATGTTAGAGACGTTCAACCATCTCACTATGGTAGAATTTGTCCTATTCAAACTCCAGAAGGTCCAAACGTAGGACTTGTTACTCATTTATCCCTATATGCTAGATTAAATCCTTATGGATTCTTAGATACTCCTTATTACAAAGTTAAAGATCTAAAATTAACCAACGAAGCATTCTATATGGATGCTAATGAAGAAGAAAGATATAATATTGCTCCTGCTAGTGTTTTTCTTGATGCTAAAGATAATATTATTAACGAAAGAGTGGAAGCAAGAATTAAAGGAGAGCCAGGAGAGATTGAAAAAGAAAAAATTGATTATATGGATGTTTCTCCTCAGCAATTTATATCTGTTTCTACAGGACTTATTCCTTTTCTACAAAATGATGATGCTAACAGAGCTCAAATGGGTTCTAACATGCAAAGACAAGCAATTCCTTTAGTTAACCCAGAAACACCTTATGTAGGAACAGGAATGGAAGCTTGGGCAGCTAGAGATTCAGGACAATTAATTGTTTCTGAAGAAGCGGGAAAAGTAACAAAAGTTGATGCAAATATAGTAGAAGTTAAAGGAACTTCTTCAGGCAAAACAAAAGTTTATCCCGTTAGAATTTTTGATAGAACTAACCAATATTCTTGTTTACATCAAAGACCAGTAGTCAACAAAGGAGATGTAGTTAAAAAAGGAGATGCTCTAATAGAAGGAGGTTCAATTTCTAATGAAAGATTAAGTTTAGGAAGAAACCTTTTAGTCTCTTTTGTTTCTTGGAAAGGAAACACTTTTGAAGATGCCATTGTTTTGTCTGATAAATTAGTCAAAGAAGATGTCTTTACTTCTGTTCATATTGAAGACTTCTTTTGTGATGTTAGAGAAACAAAACTTGGACCGGAATTAACAACTTCAGATATTCCTAATGTAGGAGAAGATAAATTAAAAGATTTAGATGATGAAGGAATTGTAAGAGTTGGAGCGGAAGTTGGCCCTAACGATATTTTAGTCGGAAAGATTTCTCCAAAAGGTGAAACTGATTTATCAGCTGAAGAAAGATTATTAAGAGCAATTTTTGGAGAAAAAGCTAAGGAAGTTAAAGATACTTCTCTAAGAGTTGAACACGGAAAAAGAGGTAGAGTAACTGATGTTAAAGTATTTTCTAGAAGTGAAGGATATTCTTTAGAGCCAGGAGTAATTAAAAAGATTAGAATAAGAATTTCTGAAGCTAGAAAAATACAAGTAGGAGATAAGTTAGCAGGAAGACACGGAAACAAAGGTATCGTTGCTAAAATCTTACCAGTTGAAGAAATGCCTTTCTTAGAAGATGGTACTCCAGTAGATATTATTCTAAATCCTTTATCAGTTGCTTCTAGAATGAACCTAGGACAAATACTAGAGACTCACTTAGGTCTTGCTGTTCAGAAATTAGGATATATTGCTGAAACCCCTTCTTTATCTGGTGCAGTTGAAGAAGATATTAGAAACGAACTTAAAGAAGCAGGATATCCTGAAGATGGTAAATTAAAATTAGTTGATCCAGAAACAGGAGAATTCCTTCCCGAGAGAATTACGGTCGGATATATTTATATGATTAAATTGGCCCATATGGTAGAAGACAAGATCCATATGCGTTCAATTGGACCATACTCTTTAATTACTCAACAACCTTTAGGAGGAAAGGCTCAATTTGGAGGACAAAGATTCGGAGAGATGGAAGTTTGGGCACTAGAAGGTTATGGAGCAGCTTACACTCTACAAGAAATGTTAACGATAAAATCGGATGATGTCAGTGGTCGTGCGGCAACATACGAAGCAATACTTAAAGGAGAAAAGATTAAGAATCCAAATATTCCTGCCTCCTTTAATCTATTATTATCAGAATTAAAAGCTCTCTCTCTTAATGTAATCATTAAGGGCAAAGTTGAGGAAGAAGACTAATTAAAAATACAAAAAATATGTTTGTCTCTAATTTAGAATCAATTAAAATAAAATTAGCTTCTCCTCAGGACATATTGAATTGGTCTCA
>CAZOPO010000006.1:10616-15051 GCA_964581805.1 uncultured Candidatus Saccharibacteria bacterium | reverse complement strand
CATAAGATAGAAGAAATCGTTTACTTTGTTTCCTATATCATTACAAAAGTTGATGACAAGTTGAAAGAAGGAATATTGAGTGAAATTGAAGAAGAATTCAAATCAAAAAGTAAGGATATTAGAAAAAGTATTGAAAACGAAAAGCAACAAGATATTGCTATTGAAGAACTTAAAAAAGCTAAAGATAAAGCTAAGCAAGAATTAGCTTCAATAAAAACTTTAGAAGTTTTAAATGAGAATGATTATCATCGATTATCTTTAAAATACGGAGAGATTTTTGAAGCAGGGACAGGAGCAGAAGTTTTAAGAGATCTATTTTCTAAATTAGATTTACCTAAGGAGGCAGTAAAGATTGAGAAATTAATGGAAGAAAAGAAATCTGCTGACGAGAAGAAGATTATTTTGAGAAGATTAAAACTTTTTAAAGACATGATTCATTCTAGTGTTAGACCAGAATGGATGTTTATTGATGTCTTGCCAGTTCTACCACCTGATTTAAGACCAATGGTTCAATTAGATGGAGGAAGATATGCTTCATCTGATTTAAACGATTTATACAGAAGAGTAATTAACAGAAACAATAGATTAAAATACTTATTAGAGATTAATGCTCCCGATGTTATTGTTAGAAACGAAAAAAGAATGCTTCAAGAAGCAGTTGATGCTTTGATTGATAACAATATGCGTAAGAGTACAACAACTCAAGCTTCAACAGGAGGAAGAAGATTGTTAAAATCTTTAGCAGATATGTTGCAAGGTAAGAATGGAAGATTTAGACAAAATCTTTTAGGAAAAAGAGTTGATTATTCAGGAAGAAGTGTTATTGTCGTGGGACCAAAATTAAAGTTGAGTGAATGTGGAGTTCCTAAGAAAATGGCTCTTGAACTATTTAAACCTTTTGTTATTAAAAAGATTCTAGAAAGAGAATTAGCTTTTAACGTTAGAGGAGCTTCAAGATTAATTGAAGAAGAAACTGATGAAATATGGGAATGTCTAGAAGAAGTTGTTAAAGAAAAATACGTTCTATTAAACAGAGCTCCAACTCTACACAGATTAGGTGTTCAAGCTTTTCGTCCTATCTTAATTGAAGGAGAGGCTATTCGTTTACATCCTTTAGTTTGTACTGCATTTAATGCTGACTTTGATGGAGATCAAATGGCTATTCACGTTCCTTTATCAGATGAGGCTCAGAGAGAAGCTAAAGAAAGAATTCTTTCTAGTGCTAACTTATTAAAACCTTCTACAGGAGATCCAGTTATGGTTCCAACTAAAGATATGATTTTAGGTTGTTACTACTTAACTAAAGCTGTTCCAGGGCTTTTAGGAGAGGGAAAAGTTTTTGGATCAGAAGAAGAAACTTTAATTGCTTTAAATTTAAAGAAGATTAATATTAGAGCCTTAGTTAAAGTTAGAAGAGGAGAAGAGATTATTGAGACAACTGCGGGAAGGATTATCTTTAATAATATTTTACCAGAAGATTTTGAATATCAAAACGAAACAATGGACTCTAAAGCGATTAAGAGAATGATCAACAAAGTTGTTGATATTTATGAAGGAGATATAGCAGTTGAAACACTAGACAAAATTAAAGACTTAGGATTTAAGTATGCTACACTTTCAGGAATCACTTGGGGTATGGGAGACTTAACTGTTCCTAAAGAAAAACCAGCTTTAATGGCTGAAGCAGAAAAGAAGATTAAGAATATTGAAGGATTCTATGAAAAAGGTCTCTTGTCTCGTGATGAGAAAACAGCTCAAGTTATTGAAGTTTGGAAAAAGGTAAAGAATGAAATTGAGAAACTAGTTCCTTTGGCTATATCCTCATCAAGTCCAGTATTCAGTATCGTTGATTCTGGTTCTAGAGGTTCTTGGTCTCAACCAGTACAAATGGCTGGTATGAAAGGTCTTGTTGCTAACCCAGCAGGTAAGATTATTGAGTTAGCTGTTAAGCACTCTTTCAAAGAAGGATTTGATGTTTTGGAATACTTTAGTTCTACTCACGGAGCTAGAAAAGGTACAGCTGATACTGCCTTAAGAACTTCAACTTCTGGATACTTAACAAGAAGACTTGTTGATGTTGGACATGATGTTATCATCAATGAAGAAGATTGTGGAGACAAAGAAGGTATTGTTGTTAAGAAAAAAGATGCTAGTGAAATTAACCAAGATTTTGTAAATAAAATATTTGGAAGAGTTTCACTAGAAAAAATTGAAAACCCAGAAACAAAAGAAGTTATCCTTAAATCAGGGGAAGTGATTACTTTAAAGATTGCTCAAAAGATTAAAGAAATTTCCTCCATTGAATCAGTTAAGGTTAGGTCTCCATTAGCATGTAAATGTAAGAGAGGAATTTGTCAGAAATGTTATGGTTTGGATTTAGGATGGAAAGGAATGATTAATATTGGTGAAGCAGTGGGAGTTATTGCTGCTCAAGCAATTGGAGAACCAGGAACACAATTAACAATGAGAACTTTCCATACTGGAGGTGTAGCTGGAGAAGCTGATATTACTAGAGGTTTACCTAGAGTTGAAGAAATATTTGAAAGAAGACCACCGAAAGGAGAAGCTGATATTGTTATTAAAGATGGAAAAGTTCTTGAAATTGATGACAAAAAAGGAATTGTTAAAGTTTTGACTCTCAAGAGTGATGGAAAAGTTAAAGAAGATGATGTTATAGAATATCCAATTTCTTCTTCAATAGAAATGCTTGTTCATGAAGGTGATATTGTTAAGAAAGGAGAACCTTTATGTTCTGGATCAATAGATCTTAAAAAGCTATTTAAGATTTTAGGTATCAAAGCAGTTCAAGATTACATCATCAAAGAAATTCAAAAAGTATATATTTCTCAAGGTGTAGGTATTCATGATAAACATATTGAGTTAATTGTAAGACAAATGTTCTCAAGAGTTAAAATTAAAGATTCTGGAGATAGCCGATTTAGTCAAGGAGAGATTATTTCTAAAGCTTTAATGCTTGAAGAAAATGAAGAACTTGAAAAAGCAGGAAAAAGAAAAATTGAAGTAGATGATTTACTTCTAGGAGTTTCTAAAGTAGCATTAAATACTGATAGTTTCCTTTCAGCCGCTTCTTTCCAAGAAACATCAAGAGTACTAATAGAATCATCTCTAAGAGGAGAAGAAGACAAATTAAGAGGATTAAAAGAAAATGTTATCATAGGTAAACTACTTCCAATTGGAACAGGATTGAGCTACAATAAGCAAAAGTAGTCATGAAGAAGAAAAAGAAAGTTAAGAAAATTAAAAAAGTTGAAAGAAATATTTTAGAGAACTTTAGCTTTTCTTTGCCTGAAAAAACAAAAAAATATTTGTTTTCATCTTTGTGCTTCTTGCTATCAATTGTTTTTCTTTTTTCCTTCTCAGGAAAAGCAGGAGCAGTAGGGGAATCTCTAAGTAATACTTTCCAATTTCTTATTGGTAATGTTATTTATATTCTACCTATTATTTTTGCTATATTTGGAATAGTCCTTTTAAAAGGTCCAGAACCTTTTAAGGAAAATAAAAATTCTCTTATTCTTTCTACCATAATTTTAATTTTAGGATTATCAGGAATTTTCAGTTTGATTGAATTTAAGACAGACCCTTCTTTAACTGAATCATTTAAATTTATTTCTTCAGGAGAGGGGGGATGGATCGGATATCTTGTTTCTTGGCCAATACTTAAAGGATTTGATTATATTGTTTCTTTCTCTTTGTTTATTATAGCTGTCCTTATTTCTCTTTGGATAATTGCTCAACCTTTTAGAAGAGTCATAGAAGAATATGAAGAAGAAGAGGAGGAAGAAGAGGAGGAAAAGAAAGAAAAAGTTATTAAAGTTGAAGTTAAGAAAAGTAAATTTCCTACTTTTAGTTTAGAAAGAATAATTCCTAAAAAAGAAGAGCCTAAAGTTGAAGAAAAGAAAGAAAATACTAACCTTAAAACTTTTGAACAAAAGAAGAATGAGAGTAAAGAATACAAATATCCTCCTCTAGATTTACTTGCTAAAAAAGGAGGAGCTCCTGAGGGGGGAGATATCTCTTATAATTCTTCTATTATAAAAAGAACTCTACAGACTTTTGGTATTCCTGTAGAAATGTCAGAAATTAATATTGGACCGACTGTTACTCAATACACTCTTAAACCAGCGGAAGGAATTAAGCTTTCTAAAATTACTACTCTACAAAATGATTTAGCCTTAGCCTTAGCTAGTCCAACAATTAGAATAGAGGCCCCTATTCCAGGAAGATCTCTTGTGGGAATTGAAATTGGTAACAAAAAAAGAGCTGTTGTAGGATTAAGAGAGTCATTGGACACAGATGAGTTTAAAAACTCTCCAGCCCCACTTTTAATGGCTCTAGGTAAAGATGTTAAAGGTACACCAGCCTTTGCTGATTTAGCAGAAATGCCTCACTTGTTAGTAGGAGGAACAACTGGTTC
>CAZOPO010000006.1:6428-10516 GCA_964581805.1 uncultured Candidatus Saccharibacteria bacterium | reverse complement strand
ATTGAATCCTATGTAGTAAGATTAGCTCAAATGTCTAGAGCCACAGGAATACATCTAATTTTAGCGACTCAAAGACCATCAGTAGAAGTTATTACTGGTTTAATTAAAGCAAACATTACTTCTAGAATTGCTTTAAAGGTAGGATCTTTAATTGATTCTAGAACTATTCTTGATGGATCAGGGGCCGAGAAATTATTAGGAAAAGGTGATATGCTTTTATTATCTAAAGACTCACCAAAACCAAGAAGAATTCAAAGTCCTTATATCTCTGAAAATGAAATTAAAAAAGTTATTAATTGGATTACAGATGCTAATCTAGTTATTAAAGAAACAGCTAATACAGAAGAAGGTTATATTGAAGAAGAGGTTAATAGTGAAGAAGAAAATTCTTTAATGGCAGAACTAACTAAGTCTTCAGAATCTCCAGAAGCTCAAATGGATTCTTTCTATTCTAAAGAAGACCCCATGTATGAAGAAGCTAAAAGAACAGTTGTTTCTGCTAAAAAAGCTTCAACATCATTATTACAAAGAAGGTTAGGAATAGGTTATGCTAGAGCAGCTAGGTTAATGGATATATTAGAAGAAAGAGGAATAGTCGGTCCTCAAGAAGGAGCTAAACCTAGAGAAGTTTATTTAAGCGAAGAATAATTATAAAAAATATGGCAAAGAAAAAAGAAGAAAAAGAAAAAATTAATCTCGCCGAAGCTATCTCTGAAATTCAAGAAAAATATGGAGAAGGGGCGATAATGAAATTGAAGGATGTTCAAAAGGCTAACGTTGATGTTATTCCTACAGGGTCTCTTTCAATTGATTTAGCTTTAGGTGTAATGGGAGTTCCTAGAGGAAGAATTATTGAAATATATGGAGGAGAAAGTACAGGAAAAACAACCCTTTCTTTAAGTATTTTAGCCGAAGCTCAAAAGTTAGGAGGAGTGGGAGCTTTTATTGATGCTGAGCATGCTCTAGATCCAGACTATGCTAAAAGAATTGGAGTTAATACTGATGATCTTTTAATTTCTCAACCTGACTCAGCCGAACAAGGTCTTCAGATTGTAGAAAGTCTAGTCAGATCAGGAGAAGTTGATGTTATTGTAGTTGATTCAGTAGCCGCTTTAGTTCCTAAGGCAGAGGTTGCTGGAGATATGGGAGATTTACAGATTGGTCTTCAAGCAAGAATAATGTCCCAAGCTTTAAGAAAACTTTCTAGTATTGTTTCTAAAACAAAAACAATTATTATCTTTATTAATCAAACTAGAATGAAGATAGGTATTATGTTTGGTAATCCAGAAACTACTCCGGGAGGTCTTGCTTTAAAGTTCTATAGTTCAGTTAGAATTGAATTAAGAAGAATCGCTCAGATAAAACAAGGGGATAGTATCATTGGAAATAGGGTTAAGTCTAAAATTGTTAAAAACAAAGTAGCCGCTCCTTTTAAAACAGCCGAATTTGATATCTATTATAATGAAGGAATATCAAGATACTCAGAAGCAGTTAACTTAGGAGTAAAAGAGGAGATTGTTAAAAAAACAGGATCTACCTTTTCTTTTGGAGAAGTAAAGTTAGGAGTAGGAATTGAAAAATCTAAAGAGTTCTTAAAAGAAAATCCTAAAATATTAAAAGAAATACAGAAAGCAATACTTGATAAGAATAAATAAAAAACCCTTAAAGGGTTTTTATTTTGCTACGAAAGGTAGTAATCCCATTATTCTCGCTCTCTTAATGGCAGTTACCAATTCTCTTTGGTGCTTTGAACAAGCTCCGGTTTTTGTTTTTGGTTTAATCTTTCCTGATTTAGATATATATCTAGTAAGACTATCTGTGTCACGAAAGTTTATTTCTTCAATATTTCTTTTACAAAAGTAACAATACATATTTTTAATTATTATTAGAATGGAATATCTTTAACATCTATTTCATCTCCATCTTCAATGATAGGGATGTCTTCGTCTTCTTTTTGAGAAGTTTGTGGTTTCATTTCAGAAGAACCTTGAACCCTTGGTCCCATTTGCATATTTTCTCCAATGATTTCAGTAGTATATCTTTTAACTCCTGATTTATCTTCCCAGCTTCTATTTTGAATTCGCCCTTCAATCATTACAAGAGCTCCTTTAGAAAGAAATTGTGAAGCTATTTCAGCTAGCTTTTGCCATAAAACAATTCTGTGGAATTGAGACTCTTCTTGTTTTTGACCACTTTTGTCTTTCCAAGTTCTATTTGTAGCTAGTGAGAAAGTACAAACACTTTGACCTGAAGGAGTAGAACGCATTTCTATATCCGTTGTTACTCTTCCGATTAGTATGACCTTGTTTAGATTCATATTTTTTGCTAATTAAATTAATTATTTAGCTTATTCTCCTAAAATCTCATTAAGATTTTCATCAATTTTTTCTAAATCAATTTTGCTTTCTTTTTTTGGTAATTCTTCAGTTTCTTCAACAATTTCTTTCTTTGGTGATCTTTCTGCTTTTACTCTTTTTGGTTTAGAATCTTTTTTAATGAAAAGGGAACGAAGAATGTTTGAATCTTCTTTAAGTAATTTCTCTACAGTATCTAGAACTGCTTTTTTATCTTTATCTTCTTCGATGAATAGATTAAAGTAGTAAAGCCAAGCTTCATTTTGGTTCTTGATAGAGTAAGAAAGCTTCTTTCTTTCTGGTTTTGATTCGCTTACTATTTTACCATGAGTTTGCAAATCTCCTTCAAGTTTTTCAACAAATGAAGTAACGTCAGCTTCTCCTAGATTAGAAGAAATTAACAAATTTATTTCGTAAAAAATCATTTTGTTATTAATTATTTATTCCTTATAATTGCTTGCGAAGGCATTTAAGGTAGTCATACTATATCAATTTTAGCGTCTTTGGTCAAGATATTATCAACATTTTTATAATATGCTAAAATAGTATTATGATATTTAAAGCTTATGACATTAGAGGTATTTATCCTGAACAGTTAAACGAAGAAATTGCCTATAAAATAGGACAAGCTTTTGTTAATTATGTAGGACAAAATATTGTTATTGGAGAGGATAATAGATTGTCTTCAAAGCCCTTATTTGAGTCTTTAAAGAAGGGAATAATCGATCAGGGGGGAAATATTATACACATTGGTGAAGTGACTTCTCCGATGCTCTATTTCGCTGCCAATCTTTTTAATAGTGATGGAGGAATAATGATTACAGCTAGTCATAATCCTTCTAATTACAATGGATTTAAAATGGTAAATAAAAAGGCTTTTCCTTTGAGTGAAAGCAATGGTTTAAAAGAAATTGAAAAGCTTGTTTTAAACAATCATTTTGATCAAAAGAAAAAAGGAACTATCGTAAGCAAAGATATTACTGATCAATATGTTAATTCTTTTGAAAAGTTTCAGAGCAATTTAAAAATTGTTGTGGATACAGCTAATAGTTCTTCAGGAATTATTGTTCCTCATTTACTCAATAATTTTAATCTTATCCATATCTTTAAGGATCTTGATCCTAGTTTTCCTAATCATGAACCTAATCCTCTCAAAGAAGAGAACATGGTTTCTTTAAAAGAAAAAGTATTAGAAGCAAAGGCCGACTTAGGTATTGCTTTTGATGGAGATGGCGATAGAGTTTCTTTTGTTGATGAAAAAGGTAACATTGTTTCTTCTGACTTAATTTTAGCTCTTGTCTCTTCTTTGATTTTAAAAAACAATCCTCAACAAAAAATTCTTTATGATATTCGTTGTAGTTCTATTGTTAAAGAAACAATAGAAGAATTATCTGGTCAAGCCATTCTCTCAAGAGTCGGGCATTCTTTTATTAAAGAATTAATGAGAGAAGAAGATATTCTTTTTGGAGGAGAATATTCAGGGCATTATTATTTAAAACAGGGAGACAGTTATTTTGAATCTCCTTATTTTGTTATTTTTGAAATATTAAAGGCTCTTAAAACAAAAAAAATGTCAGAACTTATTAACCCCTTTAAAAAATATTTTCATTCAGGAGAGATTAACTTTGAAGTAGAAGATAAAGAGGGGATTATTAAAAGAATAGAAAATAAATTTAAAGAAGGAAAAATCAACCGCTTAGACGGACTAAGGATTGATTTTGATGATTGGTGGTT
>CAZOPO010000006.1:0-6328 GCA_964581805.1 uncultured Candidatus Saccharibacteria bacterium | reverse complement strand
TCTTTTGATTCTTTTAGATAAACAAAACCTCGAGAAATAATATCAGGAGAGTCTTGGACTTTTCCTGTTTTTCTATTAACAACAGCGATAATAACAAAGATACCATCTTTAGATAACATTTGTCTGTCTCTAATAACGACTTCTCCGACATCACCAATTCCTAATCCGTCAACCATAATGTTTTCCGCAGGAATAGTCTTTTTCTCAATAATTACTTTTTCAGGAGTAACGTTTATAATCTGTCCATTGTCAGCAATGATAGTTTGTTCTTCTTTAAGACCACATTCATCTTGAGCCAATCTTGAATTGGCGAAAAGCATAGAATATTGTCCGTGAACAGGCATAAAGAAATCAGGCTTCATTAAATCAATCATTTGTTTTAGTTCTTCTCGGTGAGCATGTCCTCCCGCATGAATATCCATCATTTTGTAATGAAAAACATTAGCTTTCTGTCTAATGAAGTCATCTTTAAGCATTTGAACAGTTCTTTCATTTCCCGGAATAACTGAAGAAGAGAAAACAATGGTGTCTCCTGGTTTAATAGAAATAGAAGGATGTTCTCCTGTAGTAACTTTCATTAAGCCAGCATTTTCTTCTCCTTGAGCTCCCGTACAAAGAATAGTTACTTTATTCTCAGGTAAGTCATTAGTATCAGCAACCTTTTTTAAAAGGGTTCCTTTTTGAGCCTTTAAGTATCCTAACTTTTTAGTTATTTCTACATTACTTTTCATGCTGTGACCAATGAAGCCAACTTTTCGTCCATGCTTTTCAGAAAGGGTAATGGCTTGTTGTACTCTATTTATTAATGAAGAGAAAGTAGCCATGATAATTCTTCCTTTAGCAGCGGCAAAAATCTTATCCATATTTTCAAAGATGTCTTTTTCGGAAAGGGAATGTCCCATTTCTTCTGCTCCGGTTGAATCACAAAGTAATAACTTTACTCCCTTTTTTCCAATTTCTTCTAACTTTTTAAAGTTAGTTGGTTCTTCATTAACAGGGAAGTCATCAAATTTAAAATCAGAAGTGTGAACAACATTTCCTACAGG
Organism: uncultured Candidatus Saccharibacteria bacterium; assembly: GCA_964581805.1. Classification (GTDB taxonomy): domain Bacteria; phylum Patescibacteriota; class Minisyncoccia; order Minisyncoccales; family Minisyncoccaceae; genus UBA2558. The sequence continues at coordinate 5,282 of CAZOPO010000006.1, read as the reverse complement.
AGTTTTAATAATTAAACCCATATTGTCAGGAATGCTATGATTTTGTCTGAAAAACTCTACTTCAAAATCTCCTAATTTAATAATAGAACCATCTTTAACTTCATTAAGATCTAATTTAGGTTGATCAGAAAATTCTTCTTGTCTTTTAATAATAATTCCTTTGGCTAGAGGAGCGGCATAAATTGGAGGGTTGCCAATTCGATTAGAGATGTAAGGAATTGATCCAATGTGGTCATAGTGTCCATGAGTAATTACTACACCAACAATATTTTTATATCTCTTGTTCTCCAAAAGATAACTAATATCAGGAATAATATAGTCTATTCCTGGCATATCTTCTTCTGGCATACGAAATCCCATATCAATAACTAATATTGATTTCTTGTATTCTAGAAGCATCATATTTCTTCCTACTTCTCCTAATCCTCCTAAGGGGATAACTCTTAAGGATTCATCGCTAGGAGGGGAGTAACTTTCAAACTTTTTCTTTTTATAATATTTTTTTTTATTTTCCATATATTCTTTTTTCTTTTATGTACCAATTGTTGATACTGACAAATCTTTTTGAAGGTTCAGCAATTTTTTCTACTGTAAAACCTTTAAGATTATTATTTGTTACGTATATATAACTTGAGCGATATAACGGAATAGTGGGAGCATCTTCAATTATTAATGCTTCCAATTCTTCAAAGATAGAAGATCTATCTTCTTCGTTATAGCTGATTCTTGATTTTTCCATTAGTGTGTCGGCCTTTGTATTTTGATAAAGAGAAAGATTTAATCCTGGATCAACCCTTTGGGAAGAATGCCAAAAAGGAATTGGGTTAAGTATTCCTCCTAGTTTCTTTCCAAAAAGCAGGATATCAAAATCTCGATCTCTCAAAACTTTTTTAATGGAATTTGTATCAAATGTTTTTATTTCTATTTTTATACCTTGTTTTTCCCATTGTTCTTTTATTTTCTCAGCCACAGAAACAAGTAAAGGGTGGTTAGTTGTTTTTAAAACAAAAGACATTTCTATTTTTTCTCCCGGAATAACAAAACAAACTTCATTTAATTTTTTAATTGTTGAGGCTTTAACAACTCCATTTCCTTTGGTCAAATTATTAGGGACAAGTATTTCTTCTTTGTATTTCTCTTGAAAAAGAATTACGGCACTTTTTGTTTCTTGTCCAAAGTAACCAGAGACATTTCCTGAAGGGTATATTTCTGGATCATCAGATAGACATTCTTGAAGTTTTCTAACTTCGGTATTATTGCTTCCTACTTGTAAGACTTGGGAAAATTTGAATCCACTTGATTTCTCAATTGTTTTAATTCTTGATCCTTCTTCTAATAAGTAACCTTCACTTTCTAATAATTTAATTCCTTCTTCTTCGTTATAGGAGAAAACTTTTTCTCCTTCTTTAAGTCCATAAAAGCTTGAAAGGAAAGGGGAATTAACTATTTCTTCTTTAGCAATTTCGGCAATTTCTTCTTTATTGGTTAAAAGAGAAAGGGACTGTCTAATGTTCTTATTATCAAGAGGCTTTTTTTGATTATTTAAAAATAAAGTAAAGTAATCAGGAGTTTCTAAAGAATAACCATCAAAATCATCAGAATATTCTTTACTAATCATCGCCGAATCTATTTTTCCTGATTTAAGATTGTTAACTAATTCATTTTGATTGTCAAAGAAGATAAACTCAATTGATTTAATATAAGGGTGTCTATTGTAATAACTTAAATTACTTTGAAGAACAATTGACTTAATTGTTTTATCTTTATTGTAATTTATTTTTTTAACAGAATAAGGACCACTTCCTATAGGATTTAAAATATTATTAGTTGTCATTGCTTGAACACTAAGGCCATTCCAAATATGTTTAGGCATAATCTTTAAATTAACTAAAGATTCTTCAAATCCACTATATACTTGAGTTAATTTAAGGACGGCCTTATATTCAGACATCTTTTCTATTTCTACTCCTTGCCAATTAGTTCTCAAAGGGCTTAAATATTCAGAATCTTTAACTAGATCAATAGTAAAGATAACATCATCAATTGTTAAAGGTAATCCGTCGTGCCATTTAACATTTTCTTTGATAGAAAAAACAATAGACTTACCATTTTCTTCAATATTATATGTTTCAATTAAATCAGGAACAATTTTACCTTGATCATTGTAAGTCATTAATCCAGAAAAAATTAATTCAACCAAATCTTTATCGGTATCAGATATAGAAGAGTAAAGGGGATTGATAAATTGAGGATTTCCAATTACTCCTTCTTTGATGTATCCATAATCAGCAGGGACAATAATAGTATTCTTTATATAATTAGAATGTAAAAGGAAAGAAATTGAAGATATAAAGATCAGAAAAAGAATGCCAAAGGCAATTTTTTCTTTCTTATCTGAAACTTTAAAGAATTGCAGCCACTGCTTTCTTGATGGCCATGTTTTAGAATCCATTTATTAGGATAACAAGTTTAGCAAGGAGAGGGTAAGAAAAGCTATTACCAAAACAATTGTTGCGTATAAGAACTTTTTCTGCATTCCTCTTCTTGTGCTATATACTTCTCCTCCTCCCCCAAAAGCAGAACCTAAAGCAGTTCCTCTTTGTTGAAGAAGAATTAAGACTATTATTAATAACGAAATTATTGCTTGCGCGATAAGTAATTGATTGTTCATTTTATTTTAAGGCTAATGAAGTAACTTTTTCAGTTCCCCAAAGAATTAATGTTGTAAATAGAATACCATTTAATCCTAATATTTCAAACTGATAAGAAGGGAATAGGGCATCAATTATCCAAACAAGGAACATCATAATAACAATAGAAAATAAATTCAAAGTTATTATTCTTAATGGAAGGGTGACTAGAGAAAGAATTGGTCTAACAAAGAACATTAGAAGTCCTGTTGCTGCTCCAACTAGTAAAATAGTTTGGATTTGTCCGTCAGAGGTTACCTCAGAGAGAAAATATAAGGAAATGCCAATTCCTATTATTCCTGCAATGATTTTCTCTATCAGTCCATTCATATATAGGTATGATAACAGATTTACTATTAAAGTCAACTGTGTTATTCTGAAGTATAACAATTAACTACAATAAAATGAATAAAACAAAAATCTATAGTCTTTTGATTATTTTAATATCATTTGCTATTGCTTTCTATTTTTATCCTTTGCTTCCTGACCAAATTGCTTCTCATTGGAATTTTTCTGGAGAAGTTGACGGATATATGTCTAAATTCTGGGGATTATTCTTTATGCCTTTATTATTAATAGGGCTTAATTTTGCTTTATTCTTAGTTCCTAAAATTGATCCTAAAAAAGCTAATATTGATGAGTTCAAAAAGATATATGAGTCTTTTATTGTTATTTTTAACCTCTTTATGGTTTATGTTTATTCTCTAACTGTTGCTTGGAACATGGGATACCAATTTAATATGAATGTAGCCATGCTTCCTGCTTTAGGAATCTTCTTTTTCTTTATAGGAGATTTAGTTAGTAAAGCAAAAATGAATTATACTATTGGTATAAAATTACCTTGGACTTTGTCGAGTGAAGATAATTGGAATAAAACACATAAAAAAGGGGAGTACGTCTTTAAAATCATCGGAATTTCTACTTTTATTGGAGCATTCTTTGGTAGCTATTCCTTTTTATTCTTATTTCTTCCTCTATTTATAGGTATGATTTATATTGTCGTTTATTCATATTTAGAATTTAAAAAGAAATCTTGACAAAATATTTTTTCTGAATAAAATATAATTATCACTCTAATAACATAATTGATAAAAAATATGAATATTAAACCTCTTTCCAACAATATCGTTCTTGAACAATTAAAAGAAGAAGAAAAGACCAAAAGTGGAATTCTTCTTCCTCAATCAGCTGAAAAAGAAAGGCCTCAACAGGGAAAAGTTGTGGCTGTCGGACCAGGAAAAACTAATTCTCAAGGAAAAGTTATTCCTATCTCTATCAAAAAAGGAGATGTAGTCCTTTTTAGTAAATATGGACCTCATGAAATTAAAGTTGATAACAAAGAATATCTAGTCTTAAAAGAAGACGATGTATTAGCAATAATTGAATAAAAAATATGGCAAAACAAATTTACTATTCAGAAGAAGCAAGAAAGAAATTAAAAGATGGCGTTGATAAACTTGCTAACGCCGTAACAGTAACCTTAGGACCAAAAGGGAGAAATGTTGTTTTAGAAGAAAGCTATGGTTCTCCGACTATTACTAATGATGGTGTTTCTATTGCTAAAATGATTGAGTTGGAAGATAAAGCTGAAAACATTGGAGCTAGTATTGTAAAACAGGTAGCAGAAAAAGCTAATGATGTGGCAGGAGACGGAACAACGACGGCTACTCTATTGGCTCAATCTTTAATTAGAGAAGGATTAAAAAATGTAACAGCAGGAACTGATCCTTTGTCTATCAAGAGGGGAATGGAAACGGCTTGTGACTCTGTTGTCAAAGAATTAAAAAAGATGTCCAAAACAATTTCTACGGAAGAAGAAATGGCTCAAGTAGCAACAATTTCCGCTGAAGATAAAGATTTAGGTGCTTTGATTGCTAAGACAATTACAGAAATTGGAAAAGATGGCGTTATTACAATTGAAGAATCAAAAACTTTAGGAATTGAAAAAGAAATTGTTAAAGGTCTTCAATTCAACGAAGGATATGTTTCTCCTTATATGGTCTCTGACCCCGAAAGAATGGAGTCTGTTTTAGAAGATCCTTATATCTTAATAACCGATAAAAAAATTGCTTCAATTCAAGAAATTCTTCCGATTCTAGAAAAAATAGTTAAAACAGGAAGTAAAGATATCTTAATTGTAGCCGAAGGATTAGAAGGGGATGCTCTAACAACTTTAATTGTAAACAAATTGAGGGGAACTTTTAATGCTTTGTCTGTTAAGAACCCAGGCTATGGAGACAAAAAGAAAGACCTTCTTCAAGATATTGCTATTGTTACAGGAGGAACTGTTATTTCAGAAGATTTAGGAATGAAAATGGAAGATGTCGAATTGTCTCAATTAGGTAGAGCAAGAAAGGTAATTGCTACTAAAGACAATACAACTATTATTGAAGGCAAAGGCAAAAAGACAGAAATTGAAAAGAGAATTAATCAAATTAAAAATCAGATTGTTAATCAAGAATCAGATTACGAAAAAGAAAAACTTCAAGAAAGATTAGCTAAGCTTTCTGGAGGAGTAGCTGTCCTAAAAGTTGGAGCAGCAACAGAAGTTGAACAAAAAGCGAGAAAGCATAAAACAGAAGATGCTTTGGC
>CAZOPO010000005.1:18299-25664 GCA_964581805.1 uncultured Candidatus Saccharibacteria bacterium | reverse complement strand
TTAAAAACAGAAAGCCTTTTAGATCAATGGATAATTTCTAAAACAGAAAATCTTAATAAAGATGTTATTCAATTAATGAATAATTATGAATTAACCAAAGCAGCTAGACTTTTTAACGAATACATTGATGATTTGTCTAATTGGTACATTAGAAGATCTCGAAGAAGATTCCAGAAGCCTAAGAACGAAAAAGAAAGTAGTGAAGCAACTCAAATATTAAATTATTCTCTTTCTAAGTTAATAAAGTTAATGGCACCATTTACGCCTTTTTTAACTGAAGAAATTTATTTAAAAATGAAAGGATCTGAAGACAAAGAAAGTATTCATTTATGTGATTATCCAGAACCAAAAATTGATTTAATTAATGAAGAATTAGAAAAAGAAATGGTAGAGATTAGAGATGTTGTTAATCTTGCTCTTTCAGAAAGATCAAAACAGGGGATTAAAGTAAGACAAGCACTTTCTAGTTTAAAAGTAAAAGATTTAAAAACTAAAAAAGAGGAATTAATTGATTTAATTAAAGAAGAGGTTAATGTTAAAGAAGTATTTTTTGATGAAAAAATTGAAAATAGTGTTGAACTAGATTTAACAATTACTCCAGAATTAAAAGAAGAAGGGAATGTAAGAGAAATTATTAGACAGATTCAGCAGATGAGGAAAAATAGCAAATTTGTTCCTGAAGATAGAATTATTGTCTATTATAATAAATCAGATTTTCTCGAAGAAATACTCAAAAAGAATAAAGAATATATTTTAGAGGAAGTTTTGGCTAATGATTTTGTTTTATCTTCTGAAGAATTAAAGGAAATTGAAATTGATGAAAATAAAATTTATTTAGATATTAAAAAAATATAATATGGATAAATATAATGATTCAAGTTATAGAGATAATATAAGAGAGCCGTCTAAAAGTACAGGGAGTATTTTAAAGGGGATTATCTTTGGAGAAAGAAGAGATAAGGAAGTTGTAGGAAAAGAAGTTAAACCAATTAAAAGTGGTAGCAACTTTTTTTCTAGTGTAGGACAATATAAAGATAAAGGAGCGATTGAGAAAGCTATTGGTAAAGAAAAAAGTGGTTGGTCAGATTTTAGTGGCAATCCTTACAAAAAAGAAATTCAAGGATTAAAGGATAAATATCTTAAAAATTCCTATTACGATGAAGGGAAAATTAAGGAAACAGTTAGTAAGATTAAAAGTGATAGTATGTGGAATAGTAATTATAGAGAAAAAAAAGCAGGAGAGATGCTTGCAGAAAGGTTAGAGAATTTAATTAAAAAGAATCAATAAAATGAAAAAAAGAATTATATTATTTTTATTAATTTTAATTGCAGGAGGAATCTTTGCTTTTATGTCTTGGCAAGACATGTCTTTCTCTAAAGAAATTTTAAAAATAGAAATATTGGCTCCAGAAAAAACAACGATTGGAGAAGAAATTGAATATATTGTTAAATTTAAGAATAATGGAAACATTCGTTTAGAAAGTCCTCAATTAATTTTTGAATATCCTGAAAATTCAATTGTCTTAGAGGAAGGTAATATAATTACAATAGTTGATGCAAAAGATTTAGGAGGAGATATTTATCCTGGAGAAGAAAGAATTTTCAAATTTAAAACAATGCTTTTAGGTAAAGAAAGAGATATTAAAATTGCTAAAGCTAGAATTTCTTTTCAACCTAAAGATTTAAAAACAAGAAGTGAGGTTTCTACAACCTTTACAACTATTTTAGGAGAAATTCCTATTAATATTTCTTTAGAGACTCCTACAAGAGTGGGATCAGGAAAAACCCTTTCCTTTAAAGTTAGTTACTCTTCAAATGTTTCCTATACTTTAAAAGATTTAACTTGCTATGTTCAATATCCTAGTGGTTTTGATCTATTATACTCTCAACCAAAAGGATTAGATGGTGTCCAATTCGATATTCCAATTTTAGGTGAAGCGGGCTCAGGAAGAATTGATGTTTCAGGAGTTCTTAATGGGGAGCCATCAGAACAAAAAGTATTTAAAGCTAGAATAGGAATTTGGCAAAATGGTAATTTTATTCTTTTAAAAGAAGTTATTAAAAGTGTTGAAATAATTTCACCTTCTCTTTATCTTACTCAAAGAGTTAATAATGATTCTAATTATTCAACTTTTGCAGAAGATACTTTAAATTACGAATTAATTTTTCAAAATGTTGGAGATGATGCTTTGACTGATTTAGCTTTAATTACAAGACTTGAAAGTAAATATCTTGATTTAAATTCAATTAGTGTCGATGGAGGAAGAATCGAAGGTAATTCAATTATTTGGGAAAGTAATTCTTCTCCTTATTTAAAATTATTAGATGTGGGGCAAGTTGGTAAAATAGAATTTTCCGTTAAGTTGTTACCTCAATGGATAATGGAAGATTTAGAAGGAAAAAATCCCACAATTAAAAATACTGTAACAATTGGAGAAGTTAGACAAGATTTCTTAACAAAAATAGATTCAGTTATTGGAATTGAACAAAAGTTCTTTACTAATAATAAGTATTTTGAGAATTCTGGTCCTTATCCTTTAGAAACAGGGGCTAGAACTTATTTAACCATAGAGTGGAATCCTAAAAATTATTATAACGATTTAGAAAATGTTAAAATAGTTACTGCTCTTCCTGAAAGTATTACTTTTGAAAAATCATACTCCAAAGGAGCAGAAATAACTTATGATGAAAATACTAGTGAAGTAGTTTGCAACATCGGTAGTCTTTCTGCAGGTTCAGGAATAATTAAAGATTCAGAAGTGTGTGCTTTCCAAATTTCTATTCAGCCAGAAATATCTGATGAAATGATTATTCTTTTAGGGGCTGCACAAATATCTGGAGTTGATCAATGGACAAACAAAAATTTAACAGCAAAAACTGATCTCCTTTATGCTCAGATGAGTTTTTAATTAATATAATATGGAAAATAATTTTGAAAAAATAATTTCATTTGCTAAGAGAAGAGGTTTCGTATTTCAATCATCTGATATTTACGGTGGATTGGGTGGTTTTTATGACTTCGGTCCGCTAGGAGTAGAGCTTAAAAAAAATATCAAAAATTCTTGGTGGAAGTATATGGTTCAAAAAAGAGATAACATAGTAGGACTAGATAGTTCAATTATTATGAATCCAAATATTTGGAGAGCTTCAGGTCATACAGAAACATTTTCTGATCCTTTATCTGAATGTAAGGAATGTCATAAAAGATTTAGATCAGATCATCTTGAAGATTCTTCTAAGTGCCCTGATTGTGGGGGAAGCATGATGGAGCCAAGAAACTTTAATTTGATGTTTAAAACATTTATTGGTCCAGTTGAAGATAGTGCTAATATTGCTTACCTAAGACCAGAAACAGCACAAGGAATATTTGTTAATTACAGAAATATTCTTAACACTCAAAGAGTTAAAGTTCCTTTTGGTATTGCTCAAATAGGCAAGGCTTTTAGGAATGAAATTACTCCAGGTAACTTTATTTTCAGAACTAGAGAGTTCGAACAAATGGAGATGGAATATTTTGTTAAGCCAGGAGAAGAAAAAGAAGCTTTTGAAAATTGGATTCAGTTGAGAATGGATTGGTATGTTAATGAATTAGGAATTAAAAAAGAAAACCTAAGAGTAAGAAGACAAGATAAAGACGAACTAGCTCATTATGCTAAAGACTGTGCTGACATTGAATACAAATTTCCTATTGGTTGGTCTGAAATAGAAGGAATTGCTAGTCGTGGAGATTTTGATCTTTCACAGCATCAAAAGTTTTCTGGTGAAGATATGAATTATTTTGAAGAGTCAACTAAAGAAAAATACATTCCTTATGTCATCGAACCTTCTTGTGGAGTAGAAAGAACATTTTTAGCTGTTTTATGTGATTCATTTGAAGAAGTAGAAGGAGGAAGAACAACAACTACTGAATCAAATAAAGAAACAGAGTTCTTATTAAAAATAGATAAGAAGATCGCTCCAATTAAAGTTGCTGTTTTACCATTAGTTAAGAATAAAGTAGAAATTACAAATAAAGCTAAAGAAATATATCAATTATTACAAAATCATTTTAATTGCCAATATGATGAAACAGGAGCAATTGGTAGAAGATATAGAAGGCATGATGAGATAGGAACTCCTTTTGCCGTGACAATTGATTTTGACAGTTTAGAAAATGATGATGTTACTTTAAGAAATAGAGATACAATGGAACAAGAAAGAATAAAAATTAAAGATTTAGTTTCTAAAATTTATGAAGATTAAAATTCCATACACTTTTAATCTTTTGATGCCCATAATCATTTGGTCTATTCTTTGTTCCGCCTTTTTATTTTCATTTTCTAGCTTTGATATTAAATTAATAGTTTTATCTTTAATTTATATTTTTACTTTTTATTTAATTTTTATTTTGAGACACTTAGATCTTTTGCCAGGAAGAAGTATTGGATTAATTAATAAGAATATTTCTTTTGAAGGCAAGTGTTTAGATCTTAGAACAGAAGAAATAAAAGATACTTTGAGTTATCTTGTAAAGTTATCAAAAAGAATTCCTATAACTTTAACAGTTATTAATTCTCTAGTTCTATTGTTAATCATTTCAACTAGTTGGTTTTTCTTTCAATCTACAAATCAAATTTTAATTAGTGGTAGTTTGATAATTTTTATTTCTTATATTTTTTCTCTATTCTTTTGTCAAAGAACTATTAGTTTTCCCGTCAAGGATTGTAGAAGAATATTAATAGAAAGGAATGAAGAATACATTAAATATGATTTAATAAGTTTAAGATTTAAATTTATTATTTTAAGTCTTTTACCTTTTTCCTTCTTTGTTGTTTATTTTAATAGTCAATTAATTATAATTTTAGAATTATTATTAATGGTGATTATTATATATAAATTTGCCTATTCCTATTTAAAAGAATCTTTAAGAGAAATTAAAGATATTTCTAGAAGAATCTTAAAAGATGACATCGTAGTTTTTGCATCGGGAAATTTAGACGAAGAGTTGTTTAATCTTTCAAAAGCATTTAATAGAATTTCAGAGAAAGCTATTTTTCTAGAAAAAGAATTAAACTTTAATAAAAAAGAATTAATTAAAAAAGAAGAAGAGCTAGATAAATTATTTAAATTAACCATTAATAGAGAAGCTAAGATGATAGAATTAAAAAAAAATGTATAAAAAAACAACTTTAAAAAACGGATTAAGAATAATTACTGTTCCTCAAAAAGAAACTCAAACAGCGACAGTTTTAATTTTAGTTAAAACTGGTTCTAAATATGAGACAAAAGAAATTTCTGGTATTTCTCATTTTCTAGAGCACATGCTTTTTAAGGGAACTGAAAAGAGAAAAGGTCCATTGGCTGTAGCAGAAGAATTGGATAGCGTTGGTGGAGAATTCAATGCTTTTACTGGTGAAGAATATACAGGATATTATGCAAAAGTTAATCATTTGTATTTTGATATTGCTCTAGATTGGGTTTCTGATATTTTTCTTAATTCAAAAATTCCTTCAAAAGAAATGATTAAAGAAAAAGGAGTGATTATTGAAGAAATCAATATGTATAAGGATAATCCCATGATGTATATTGGAGATTTATGGAAAAAAGTTCTTTATGGGGATCAACCAGCTGGTTGGGATATCGCAGGAACTAAAGAAACTGTTTTAAAGATAGAGAGAAAAGATATTAAAAAATATATTGATAGTCAGTATACTCCTAGTAATACAATTGTTTGTGTGGCAGGAAAAATCAATGAAGAAGAAGTTATAAAAAAGGTTAATAAATATTTTGCTCAAATTAAAGATAATAATCCTAGAGAAAAAGTTAAAGTTATAGAAGAACAAAAAGAACCTCAAATAGAAATAATATATAAGGATATAAATCAAACTAATTTAGCCTTAGGAGTTAGGGGATATAGTATGAGTCATAATAATAAGTTCACTATGGATGTTATGGCTGTAATATTAGGAGGAATGATGAGTTCAAGAATGTTTAGTGAAGTAAGGGAAAAATTAGGTGCAGCTTATTATGTAAGAACATATAATAATACTGATCCTGATACAGGATCTTTAGTTACTTTAGCGGGAGTTGAAAATAGCAAAATTCATAAAGTAATAGAAACAATTTTAAAAGAATATTTAAAACTTACAAAAAAGGAAGTTTCTATTAAAGAGCTTAAAAAAGCTAAAGAATATTTAAAAGGAAAAATCGTTCTAAGAATGGAATCTTCTGATGCTCAAGCTTCTTTTTATGGAACACAGGAACTTCTAAAGAATGAAATTATTTCTCTAGAAGAAGTTTTTAAGAGAATAGACAAAGTTACTGCAAATGATATTATGAATGTAGCTAAAGATATTTTTAAAAATGATAAATTAAATTTAGCCATAATTGGTCCGTTCAAAAATAAGAAAGATTTTAATTTAAAAATATGAAAGAAGAAATAGATATTTCTTGGAAAGCTATTTTAAAAGTTGCTATTGCTATAGTTCTTTTCTATTCAATTTATCTCTTAAGTGGGATTATTGGTTGGATAGTTTTAGGATTAGTAATTTCCATTCTTATTAACCCTCTCATTGATGGATTAAAAATAAATCGAGTAATATCTTCTGTTGTAGTTTATGCTTCTTTATTATTAATTTGTGGACTTTGTTTTTATTTAATTATTCCTCCTTTAGTTGTAGAAATGCAATCGTTCGGAGATGTTTTTGTTGAGTATTCTAAGAATTTACCGAATATTTTAAGTAGTCTTGGGTTAGATTCAATTAAAAGTTTTTCTAGTCTAGGGGCAGGTTTTAATGAAAGCTTAATTAAAATATCTTCAAATATTTTTAATATCTTTACAGCCTTTTTTGGCAGCATCTTTGCAGGTTTAACAGTTTTAACTTTAGCAATGTTTTTCTCAATTGAAAAATTAGATATTATTAAAGGGATAAAATATATTGCTCCTAAAAAAATAGAAGATGTTATTATTTCTAAATGGGCAAGAGTTCAAAATCATGTTGTTTATTGGTTTGGCAGTAGAGTAATATCTTGTATTTTTATTGGAATCACAACTTTCTTATTATGTTTGTTCTTAAATATTAAATTTGCTTTGCTTTGGGGGATATTAGCAGGAGTTCTTAATATTATCCCTATGCTTGGGCCAGTAATATCAGGAGCAGCTTTGATTGCTTTTGTTTTGTTCGATTCCTTGCCAATAGCAATAATTGTAACAATAGCTTTAGTTATTTTTCAACAGATTGAAAGCAATATTTTGATGCCAATTCTTTCTAAAAAGATGAATGGATTGCCAACATCATTAGTTTTAATTTCTATTTTAATAGGTAGTGTTTTATGGGGACTAATTGGGGCTATTTTGGCGATACCAGTTGCGGGAATTATATTTGA
>CAZOPO010000005.1:7706-18199 GCA_964581805.1 uncultured Candidatus Saccharibacteria bacterium | reverse complement strand
TTTATTAGAACAACTGAAGAAAGACATTTTAAAGGAGCTCAAAAATTATGGAAGGCTTGTGAAAAAGATATTTACAAGAAAAAATATTCTGGTTTGTATTGTGTAGGATGTGAAGAGTTTTACAAAGAAGAGGAGCTTGTTGATGGATTATGTCCAGATCATAAAACTAAATTGGAGTTAATTGAAGAAGAAAATTACTTTTTTAAATTATCCAAATATCAAGATAAAATTAAAAATCTTATTGAAAGTGATGAAATTAAAATTATTCCTGAATCAAGAAAAAACGAAATTGTTAGTTTTATAAATTCAGGACTTCAAGATTTTTGTATTTCTAGGTCCAATGAAAGAGCTAAGGATTGGGGAATAAGTGTTCCTGGAGATGATAGTCAAAAAATGTGGGTTTGGTTTGATGCTTTATCTAATTATATTAACGCTTTAGGTTATGGCAGTGAAGATGAAAATAAATTTAAAGAATTTTGGGAAGAGTCTCAAGCAAAAATACATTTCATTGGTAAAGGAATAAACAGATTCCATTCAATTTATTGGCCAGCCATGCTTTTATCAGCAGGAATTAGCTTGCCTAAAACATTATTTGTCCATGGTTATATCACTGTTGATAATCAGAAAATGTCTAAAAGTATTGGAAACGTTGTTGACCCAGAAGAATTAGTTAAAAAATATGGATGCGACGGAGTAAGATATTTTCTCTTAAGAGAAATTCCTGCTTTGGGAGATGGAGATTTTACTTTTGAGAAATTTGAAAAGAGATATAATTCTGATTTGGCAGGAGGTCTTGGTAATTTACTTTCTCGAACTTTATCAATGATTAATAAAAGAGGATTAATTTTTGAAATTAATCCTGACAGTAATTTTATTAATAAGAATGAGGAAATTATTAATAAAGTTAAAGATAATTATATTCAATTTAACGAAAGTCTTACAGAAATATGGGAATTAATTTCTTTTTGCGACAAATATATTGAAGAAAAAAAACCATGGTCAATTGAAGACGATGAAGAATTAAAAACTATTTTTTCTAATCTTTTATATTCTCTAAAAAATATTTCTCAAATGTTAAAACCATTTCTTCCTCAAACTTCTGAAAAAATGGAAATACAGATAAAAGAAATGTCTAAAAGCGAACCTCTTTTTCCTAGGATATGATTATAGATACTCACGCACACCTTAATTACTTTGAATTTGATTCTGATAGGGAAGAATTAATTCAAAAATGTTTAGATAAGGGGTATAAGATTATTAATGTTGGAACAAATATAGAATCTTCAGAGAAATGTATAGAAATTAGCTCTCTTTTCAAAGAGGGAGTTTTTTCTGCAGTAGGTCTTCATCCTTCTAATATTGTTTCTTCTCTTAAAGGTTCTTTTGAAAAAAGAGAAGATTTTTTTGATTATGATTATTATAAAAAAATAGCTAAATTATCTAAAGTAGTTGCTATTGGAGAAATAGGTCTTGATTATTGGTATAGACCAAAGAGTAAAAATAAAAGAATTGATTTTATTTCTAAGCAGAAAGAGATTTTTCAAAAACAAATTGATTTAGCAGAAGAACTAAATTTACCAATAATTATTCATTGTCGTTCTGCTTTTGAGGATTTAATTGAAATTTTATCATCAAGGAAGACACGGGGAGTCATTCATTGTTTTACAGGAACAAAAGAGGAGGCAAAAAAACTTTTAGATCTTGGCTATTGTTTAGGATTTAATGGAATTATTTTTAAAGTTGATTTGTTAGAAGTTTTAAAAATGATTCCGATTGAAAGAGTGCTTTTAGAAACAGATTGTCCTTATTTATCTCCTCCTAATTTTGAAGAAAGAAATAATCCTCTTTCTTTAAGTATAATTGTTGAAGAGATTTCCAAGATTAAGAATATTTCCCCGGAATTTATTATGGAAAAGACTACTTTAAATGCTGAAAAATTGTTTAAAATATAAGCTTAACAGGAAGTTTTTTTTGTGTTAACATTAAAATATGATTGATTATATTCAAATATTATATTACTTAAGAGCTGTTTTATTTGGAATTTCTGTAGGAATTGCTATTAATTTGTTTTTTAAGTATTTTAAGACAGTTGTAGAAGACTTATTGACGGGAGGTAAATTTATTAATGTAGATTTGTGGTGGTGGACAGGAAGATTATTGGCAATTGTTTTAGGATTATTAGCAACATTATATTTACTATGAAATACGATCATCAAAAAATTGAAAAAAAATGGCAAGAATATTGGAGAGACAATAATTGCTATAGAACAGAAATAGATTCCAAAAAACCTAAAATGTATGTTTTAGATATGTTTCCTTATCCTTCAGGAGAAGGTATTCATGTCGGACATTTAAAAGGTTATGTCGCTACTGATGTTTACTCAAGATTTAAAAGATTAAAAGGTTTTAATGTTATGCATCCAATTGGTTGGGATGCTTTTGGCCTACCAGCAGAAAACTTTGCTATTAAGCACGGAGTTCATCCAGAGATAAGCACTAGAAAAAATATAGATAACATCAAGAAGCAGATGATTTCTTCTGGTTTAAGTTATGATTGGGACAGAGAAATTAATACCACTGATCCAGAATATTATAAATGGACTCAATGGATATTTCTAAAACTTTACGAAAATGGTTTAGCCTATAAAAAGATGTTACCAATTAACTGGTGTCCATCTTGTAAAACAGGTTTAGCTAATGAAGAAGTTGTTGATGGAAAATGTGAAAGATGCGGAACCTTAACAACTAAAAAAAATATTGAACAATGGGTTTTAAAAATTACAGATTATGCTGATAAATTATTAGAAGGTTTAGATGATATTGATTGGCCAGAAAAGATAAAAGAAATGCAAAAGAATTGGATTGGTAGAAGTGAAGGATGGGAGATATCTTTTGAAATTAATGATAAAAAAGTTTCTGTTTTTACAACTAGGTTAGATACTCTATATGGTTGTACCTATTTAGTTTTAGCTCCAGAACATCCTTTAATTTCAGAACTTAATATTTCTAACAAAGAAGAAGTTGATGATTATTTAGAAAAAACTAAAAATAAAAGTGAGAGAGATAGAATCAGTGATGTTAAAGATAAAACAGGAGTAGAATTAAAAGGAGTTAAAGCTATTAATCCTGTTAATGGAAAGGAAGTAAAAGTTTTTGTTGCAGACTATGTTTTATATCACTATGGAACTGGAGCTGTAATGGCTGTTCCTGCTCATGATGAAAGAGATTTAGAATTTGCTAAAAAATATAATTTAGAAATTATAGAAGTAATAAAAGATAATCAATCTTCAACAGAAGATGGAGTTCTTTTTAATTCTTCTCAATTTGATGGATTAAAATCAGCAGAAGCAAGAGAAAAAATAGGAGAATTTTTAAAAGGAGAAAAGAAGGTAAATTATAAATTAAGAGATTGGGTTTTTTCTAGGCAAAGATATTGGGGAGAGCCAATTCCTATCATCCATTGTGAAAAATGTGGCTTAATTCCCGAAACTAATATTCCTTTAACTTTACCTCAGGTTGAAAAATATGAACCAACAGGAACAGGAGAATCTCCTCTAGCAGGAATTTCAGAATGGGTTAATATTACTTGTCCTAAGTGTGGAGGCAAAGCTAAAAGAGAAACAAATACAATGCCTCAATGGGCAGGTTCTTGCTGGTATTATTTTAGATATCTTGATCCAAACAATAGTAATAATTTTGTTGATAAAGATATTGAAAAAAAATGGATGCCGGTAGATCTATATGTAGGAGGAGCAGAGCATGCAGTCTTACATTTATTATATGCTCGTTTTTGGCATAAATTTCTATATGACATAGGAGTTGTTTCTACTAAAGAACCTTTTTACAAATTAAGAAATATTGGTTTAGTTTTAGCTTTTGATGGGCAGAAGATGAGTAAATCAAAAGGTAATGTTATTTCTCCAGATGTTATTAATAAAGAATTTGGAGCGGACACTTTAAGAACTTACGAAATGTTTATGGGTCCTTTTGATCAGGCTATTCAATGGAACGATCAAGGGGTTAAAGGAGTGTATAGATTTTTAATTAAATTATGGAACATAATTTTAGACTCAGATGGAGAAAGTTCTAAAGAGGTTAAAATTTATGTTGATAAATTAATTAATAAAGTTAGTGACAATTTAGAGAAAATGAAATTTAATACTCCAATTGCTTTTTATATGGAGTTTATAGATTTTATATCTGATAAAAAATTAGGAAAGAAAGAAGCAGAAAAAATCTTAATTTCTTTCTCTGTTTTTGCTCCTCATTTTTGTGAAGAACTTTGGCAAGTATTAGGTCATAAAAGTAGTATTACTCTAGAATCTTGGCCAGAAGTTGATAAAGAATTAATCAAAGAAGAAAAGGTTTTTATAATGATTCAGGTTAATGGAAAATTAAGAGACAGAATAGAAGTTTCTTCTAATATTTCAGAAGAAGATTTAAAAAATCTTGCTAAAAATAGTGTTAATGTTGAAAAGTGGATCAAAGGAAAAGAAATTAAAAATATTGTTTATGTTCCTCAAAGATTAATTAATATTGTTCTATGTGCGGAATAGTTGGTTATATTGGAAATAAGGAAGCTGCTTCAATCGTTTTGTCAGGATTGAAGAGGTTAGAATATAGAGGCTATGATAGCTATGGTTTTTGTTTTATAGATTCTGGTAAGGCTTCTCTTTTTAAGAGAGTGGGAAAAATAGAAAAAACTGAAAAAGAATTTTTAGAAAAAGATTTTAAGGGTAGTGTTTGTATTTCCCATAACAGGTGGGCAACAACAGGTTTAGTCACTGAAGAGAACGCTCATCCTCATTCTGATTGTAAGGGAGAAATATTTATCGTTCATAATGGTATTGTTGAAAACTATAAAGAACTTAAAAATAAATTAATTGAAGAAGGACATATTTTTAAATCAGAAACAGATACAGAAGTTATCGCTCATTTGATTGAAAAATATTATACTTCTTCTTTAGAGTTAGCTGTTTCAAGAGCTCTAAAAGATATTAGAGGAACTTATGGATTATTAATAATTTCTACTAGAGAACCAGATAAAATGGTAGTAGCAAGAATGTCTTCACCTTTAATGATTGGAGTAGGAGAAGATGAGTTTTTAGTCGCTTCTGATCCTTCAGCAATTATTGCTAGAACTAGACAGGTTATTAATTTAGACGACGGAGAAATTGCTGTTCTTAAAAAAGACGGAATTCGTATTTTAAAAGAGGAAAAAGAATCAAAGAAAAATATTGAAACAATTGATTGGGATATTGAACAGGCAGAGAAGGGAGGTTATGAGCATTTTATGCTTAAAGAAATAATGGAAGAGCCTAATACTATTGAAGACGCTATTAGAGGAAGAATACTAGAAGAGGACGGATTAGCAAAATTAGGAGGATTAGAATCAGTGGAAAAAGATTTAAGAAAAATTAATAATTTATTCTTAATCGGTTGTGGAACTGCTCATTACGCTTGTCGAGTTGGTAAATATATGATTGAAGAATATGCTGATATCTCAACGGAAGTTGATATTGGCTCAGAGTTTAGATATAGAAAAGCAATTATTGAAAAAGACAGTGCCATTCTTTTTGTTTCTCAATCTGGAGAAACAGCTGATACTTTGTCTTCCCTTAAAGAAGTAAAAGAAAAAGGATTTTTAACTTTAGGAGTAACTAATGTTGTAGGGTCTTCTCAATCAAGAGAAACTGATGCAGGAGTTTATACTCGATCAGGGCCAGAAATTGCTGTTGCTTCAACCAAAGCTTTTTTAGGGCAACTTACAGTTTTAGTTTTAATTACAGTTTATCTAGGTAGACAAAGAAATATGTCGATAGTGACAGGCAAAAGAATCCTAGAAGAACTTAAGAAAATTCCTCAATTAGCTAAAGAAATATTAGAGAAGAAAGAAGAAATCAAAAAGATAGCAGAAAAATATAAAGACTATAAAAACTTTTGGTTTATTGGAAGAAAATATAATTATCCGATTGCTCTAGAAGGAGCATTAAAATTAAAAGAAGTTTCTTATGTTCATGCTGAAGGGGTAGCAGGAGGAGAATTAAAACATGGTCCTTTAGCTTTAGTTGACGAATCTTTCCCTACAATTGCTATTTGTCCGAGCGATTCAGTTTATGAAAAAATGATTTCTAATATAGAAGAAATAAAAGCTAGAAAAGGTCCAATTATTGCTATTGCCACTGAAGGTAATGAAGAGATTAAGAAAATGGTTAATGATGTAATATATATTCCTAAAACATTAGAAATGTTAACACCATTATTGTCAGTCATTCCTCTTCACTTATTTGCTTATTATTTTGCCAAAGCTCTTAAGAGGGATATTGATAAACCAAAGAATTTAGCTAAAAGTGTAACCGTAGAATAAATAATATAAAAAACAATGAAAGATTTTACTATTTTAGTAGGCGGACAAGCCGGACAAGGATCAAGAAAGGCAGGATTAATTATTGCTAAGATTTTTAATCAAATGGGATATAATATTTTTATCCATGAAGATTATCAATCTCTAATTAAAGGAGGTCATAATTTTTCTATTGTGAGAGTTTCTGAAAAAGAATTTTTGACTCATCGAAATAATCTTGATTTTATTTTAGCTCTAGATAATGAAACATTCTTAAAGCATGAGAATAAATTGAACAAAAAAGGTTTAATAATCTTTAATAGCAAAAAAACAAAAACAGAAAAAGGAATTGGTTTAGATATTGATCAAATGGTCAAAGATTTAAGTTGTCCTCTTATTATGGGCAATATCGCTATGATTAGTAGTTTTGCTAAATCAGTGGGAGTCGAGTGGTCAATTTTAGAAAAAGTTTTGAAGGCTGAGCTAAATAGAGAAATTGAAAAGAATTTATTAATCGCTAAAAAAGCTTATAGTGAAACGAATCAGTTTATTAAAATAGAAAAACTTAAAACTAAAAAAAGTAATCTTTTAACGGGCAACGAAGCAATTGCTTTGGGAGCAGTTGATGCAGGATTAGAAATCTATTCTGCTTATCCGATGACTCCTGCAACAAGTATTTTACATTATTTAGCTGATAATAGTAAAAAATTTAAAGTTTCTGTTTCTCAAGCCGAAAATGAAATATCAGCGATTAATTTTGTTATCGGAAGTTCTTATGCGGGAAAAAGATCAATGACAGCTACCTCGGGAGGTGGTTTTGCTTTAATGACAGAAGGAATTAGTCTAGGAGCTCAAGCTGAAGTTCCAGTTTTGGTAGTAAACAGTCAAAGGTCAGGTCCTGCTACAGGAGTTCCAACTTATGGAGGACAATCAGATTTATTATTTTCCTTAGCTTCAGGACATGGAGATTTTGTAAGATTTGTTGCTTCTCCAGGAGACGCTAATGAAGCCTATTATCTATCAGGAGTTTTATTGAATTTAGCTTGGAAATATCAATCTCCAACAATTTTATTAACTGATAAAGAATTATCAGAAAGTACTTTTGAATTTAATCCTGAGAAAAAGAATAAAAAAGAAAAAGAACTATTATGGGACAAAAAGGGAGAATATAAAAGATATTCTCAATCTAAAAATGGAATATCTCCTTTAGCTTTTCCAGGAACTAGTGCGGTTGTAAAATCTACAAGTTATGAACATGACGAAAAGGGATTGTCAGCAGAAGATAGCGATTTAGTTGTTTTAATGCAGGATAAAAGATTGAGAAAATTTGAAGAAATGAAAAAAGAAATTGATAAATTAGAAGCTGTTAAAGTTTATGGGAATAAAAAATCTAATAAGGCTATTATTTGTTGGGGATCGGTTAAAGGTTCCGCTAAAGAGGCTGTTGAAGAATTAGGGATAAAACTTATTCAGCCTTTGTTCTTGCAACCATTTCCTATTAAGCAAATGAAAAAAGCTCTTAAGGGAGTTAATAAATTGATTTCTGTAGAATGTAATTCCACTGGTCAATTGGCAGAAGTTCTTAAAGGACAAGGAATTAAAGTTGATAAGCAAATTTTAAAGTATGATATGAGGCCTTTTACGAGTGAAGATTTGGTATTAAAATTGAAAAAAATATGAAAAACTTAGAAACAAATTATCCTAATACTTGGTGTCCTGGATGTGGTAATTTTGGTATCCTTCAAGCCTTTAAAAGTATTATTGATGATAAAAATAAGACAGTTATTGTTACAGATATTGGATGTAATTCAAAAATTGCTGACTATATAAATGTTAATAGTTTTTATTCTCTTCATGGGCGACCAATTCCTACAGCTTCAGGAATTAAAATGGCTAATCAAAAGTTAGATGTAGTTGTCTTTACGGGAGACGGGGGATCTTTAAATGAAGGAATAAGTCATCTAATTCATGCCGCTAAAAAGAACTCTGATATCACCGTTATTCTACACAACAATAGATTGTTTGCTTTAACTACTGGGCAATACACAGCATCTTCTCCTAAAGGATTCAAAGGTAAATCTACCCCTCAAGGAAATTTTGAAGAACCTTTAAATACTTTAGAATTGATGATGGCTTCTAAGGCTTCTTTTATCGCTAGAACTTATTCTTCAAAAATTGATCATATGAAAAAAATAATTAATGAAGCGATTAATCATAAAGGTTTTTCCTTTGTTGAAATTCTACAACCTTGCGTTTCTTTTTTAAACAATATTCAATTTTATAATGAAAGAGTTTATGAAATTGATGAGCCAAAATCTATTGAAGAAAGTATTAAATTAATTAAAGAATGGAATTATAATGGAGAGGGAAGAATTCCTTTAGGAATTTTTCATAGAGAAAAAAGAGTTTGCTTTGAAGAAGAGATAAATAAAATAGCCAATGTTTAATCTTTTTAAAAAAAATATTGTTTGTATTGGAGGTGGTAATGCAATGCCTAAGGTTACCCTACGAGGATTAAAAAACAAAAATGTTAATTTAACAGTTGTTTCAGCTGTTTTAGATTCTGGAGGTTCATCAGGAAGATTAAGAAAAGATTACGATACGATTTCTCCAGGAGATGTCAGGAGAGCTTTTTTAGAACTTTGCAATTTATCTAAAGAAGATAAAGAGCTTTTAGATTTTCGTTTTGATTCAGGAAGTTTGTCAGAACACAATTTAGGTAATCTATTTTTTGTAGCAACTTATCTAAAGAACAAAGGATATATGAAGCTTTTTTCTAGAATGAATAGTATGCTTATCAATAATCATAAAATTCTTCCTTCTACAATTCATAAATCTGATTTAGTTGCTATTCTAGAAAATGGAGAAGAAATTATTGGTGAATCAAATATTGATGTTCCTAAGCATGATTCTAGTTTAAAAATTAAAAAGTTACTCCTTAGGCCAGCCGTAAAAGCTTGTCCTCAAACGATGAAAAGAATTAAAAATGCCGACATGGTGATTATTGGTCCAGGAGATATTTTTTCTTCTTTAATGCAAGTTTTGTTAGTTGACGGAATGATAGAAGCTTTGAAATCAACAAAAGCCAAAAAAGTATATATTTGTAATTTAATGACAAAAGACGGAGAATCTAATAACTTTCAAGTAAAAGATTTTGTTTGGGAAATAGAAGAATGCTTAAAGAATAGTCTTGATTATGTTATCTTCAATACAAATATGGCTAGCAAGGAGAAAGTTGAAGAATTTAGAAAAGAAAATCCTCAATTTTTAGAAATGGTTAAATGCGATGTTCCTCAAGAAGATAAATTTATAGGAAGAGATCTTTTAATGAAGGAAGGAGAAATAGCTCATGATCCTGAAAAAGTAGCAGAAATAATATTAAAACTATGCAAGCAATAATTTTAGCAGCAGGAAGTGGAATAAGATTTTTACCTTTTTCAAAAAGTAAACCAAAGCCTCTTTTTAGTCTTTTTGGAAAAACAACCATAGAACATAATCTAATTGAATTAGAGGGATTAGTTGATGAAGTTTTTATTATTGTTGGCTACAAGAGTGAAATGATTAGAGAAAAGATTGGAAATACTTTTGGAAAAATTAAAATAAATTATATTAATGATGATCAGATAGTGGGAACAGGATCTTCTGCTAAATTAGCTAAAGATTTTTTAAAAGATGAATTCGTTCTTCTTAATGGAGATGATTTTTATAATAAAGAAGATATTAAAAAAGCAATTAATTCTTTCCCTTCAATTCTCGTTAAGGAACATCAAAATCCCTTATCTTTTGGAGTGATCGTTAAAGAAAAAGGTTTTTTAAAAAGTATTATTGAAAAACCTAAAGAAGCTATTTCTAATTTAGTGAATACAGGATTATATTGTTTGCCTAAAGAAATATTTGATTTTGAAATTGAAAAATCAGAAAGAGGAGAATATGAATTTACAGACTATCTTAAAAAATTCCTTGTTAAAAATGAAGTTCATGTTTGCGAAGCTTACTTTTGGGTTCCTACTTCTTATCCTTGGGAGTTATTTAATGCTTTTTCTCATTTGTTTTCTAAACAGAAAAAAGATAAAGGTTTTATTATCGAAAAAGGAGCTAATATTTCTAAAGAAGCAATTATTAAAAAAGGAACGATTATTAAATCAGGAGT
>CAZOPO010000005.1:0-7606 GCA_964581805.1 uncultured Candidatus Saccharibacteria bacterium | reverse complement strand
GTAGAAAAAGATATTGATAATAGTGCCGAAGGAGAGAATTGAACTCTCACGGGATTACTCCCATAGCATTTTGAGTGCTACGCGTCTGCCAATTCCGCCACTTCGGCATGTATAAGATATATTTATCATAAATAGAGTAGTTTGTAAATTTATAACCTGTGTGATAAAATTAACCCAATGACACGAGTAATCGCTATCGCTAACCAAAAGGGAGGAGTAGGTAAAACAGCAATAGCTGTAAATTTACCTGTTTTTTTGACTGCTTTTGGTAAAAAAGTATTACTAGTTGATATTGATCCTCAGGCAAATGCTACTTTTTCTTTAGGCATAAAACCTAGAGATCTTTCTACTTCTCTATACGAAGCTCTTTTAGGACAAGTCTCAGCTAAAGAGATTATTAAAAATACTCCTTTTCTGGCTTTTGATATTATGCCAACGTCATATAATTTAGCTGGGGCAAATATTGAACTTGTTAATATGGAAGCGAGAGAATTTAAACTTAAAGAAGTTATCGATTCTGTTAAAGAAGATTACGATTTTGTTTTAATTGATTGTCCTCCTAGTTTAGGACTTTTAACTCTTAATGCTTTAATCGCCGCTGATGAAGTTATGGTTCCTGTTCAGTGCGAGTATCTTGCACTAGAAGGATTAGGACAACTTCTTTACAATGTTAAATTAATAAATGAGAATCTAGAAAGAAATATTAAAATTTTAGGAGCAGTTTTGACAATGTATAATAAGAAAAATATGGTTAGTCAAAAAATTGCCAAAGATTTAAGAAGAAATTTCCCAGGTTATGTTTTTGATACCGTTATCCCTCGAGTAGTTTCTTTATCAGAATCACCAGTAACAGGTAAGACTATTTTAAGACATTCTCCCAACTCTAGAGCAGTTCATGCCTTTAGAGAATTAGCCCGTGAAATAATTTTAAAAAGTGAATAACTATGATTGGAAAAGGAATAGAATCTCTTATACCTAAAAAAGATTTATCAATCCCAGAAGAAAAATCAAAAAAAGATTTCATTTTTTGGATTGAAATAGAAAAGATAAGACCAAATCCCTATCAACCAAGAAAAGAATTTGATGAAGAAGCTTTAAGTTCTTTAGCGGATTCTATCAAAAAATATGGAATGTTACAGCCGATTATAGTTAGCAAAATTGAAAAGAAAAGTGAAAAAGGTATTTCTTATGAATATCAAATTATTGCAGGAGAGAGAAGATGGAGAGCTTCAAAATTAATTGGATTGAGACAGGTTCCCGTAATAATTAAAGAACAAAGTAATCGAGAAAAGCTAGAAATAGCCTTAATTGAGAATGTCCAAAGAAAGAATTTAAATCCTATTGATAAGGCAGAAGCTTTTGAAAGATTGAGAAGTGAGTTTGGGCTTTTAGAAAAAGATATTGCTAAATTGTCAGGATCAAGTAGAGAGTCAGTTGCTAATAGTCTAAGGATTTTAACTTTGCCTGAAGAAGTTAAAAATTCCCTAAAAGATAATACTATTTCTGAGGGTCATGCTAGAGCTTTATTAGGAGCTAAAGATGTTAAATTAATAAAAGAACTTTTAGAAGAAATTATAATCAATAGTTATTCTGTTAGAGAGACAGAAAGAAGGGTCAAGGAAAGAAATGCAGGAGCACAGGCTAAAACAGAAGTTATTAAAAAACCTCTAGAATCTATTGATCAATTACTAGAAAGAAAAATTAGGCAATTTTTAGAAATAGAAAACTTGAAGATTGAAAAGAATAAAAAAGGTATTCGTTTAAGTCTTACTTTTAAAGAAGAGGAAGAAGTTAATCAGTGGCTTAAAAAGATGAATAAATAATTATTCACAATTTTTATTGGAGCATTTTTCTTTTTTTCCTTTTTCTACCATTAGTGAATTACATTTAGGACAAAGATTTCCTGTTGGTTTATCCCAAAGAGCAAAATCGCAATCTGGCCAATTTGAACAACCATAGAATATTCTTCCTTTCTTTGATTTCTTTTGAATTAATTCTCCTTGCTGACAATTAGGACAGGTAACTCCTGTTTTTTTCTTTTCATCAGTTATCGTTTCAGTATGTTTGCATTCTGGGAATCCTGTACAAGCAAGAAATTTTCCAAATCTTCCTACCTTAATTACCATTGGCTTATTACATTTAGGGCAAACCTTATCAGTTGTTTCTACTTCAGGAGTTTTTCGATCAACTTCTTCATATTTCTTTTCTAGATTTTCATTAAAAGGTAAGTAAAAATCTTTTAGAAGTTTTTTCCAATTTTCTTTTCCTAGAGCAACACTATCAAGATCTTTTTCCATTTTAGCAGTAAATTTAATATCTACTATTTCGGGGAAATTGTTTACAAGCATTTCGTTAACACTAATTCCTATTGATGTTGGTTCAAATCTTTTCTCTTTATTTTTTTCTACGTAATTTCTTAATTGAATTGTAGAAATAGTTGGAGCGTAAGTGGAAGGTCTGCCAATTTCATTTTCTTCTAGTTCTTTAATTAAAGAAGCTTCAGTGTATCTAGCTTTTGGTTGAGTAAAATGTTGTTCTCCTAAAACATTAATTAGATTAAGATTGTCTCCGATTTCAAGAGAAGGAAGTTCTTTATCTTCTAATTTCATCGGGTAAACTTTTAGAAATCCATCAAATTTTAAAATAGAACCATTAGCTTGTAAGGTATGTTCGTTATTAGTTTTTATTTCAATTTTAGTTGAATCAAAGATAGCTTCTTTCATCTGTGAAGAAATAAATCTATTCCAAATAATTCGGTAAACTTTTTTATGTTTTTCTTCAAAAGGTATTGTTTCAGGAATATTAATAGCCAAAGTTGGTCTAATTGCTTCATGAGCTTCTTGAGCTCTTCCTTTAGTTTTGAATACTCTTTTTTGATAATAATTTTCTCCAAACTTTTGATTAATAAAATCCTCGGCCATTAGTAGGGCTTCACTAGAAAGAGCTAGAGAATCAGTTCGATGATAGGTGATAATTCCTTTCTCATAAAGCTCTTGAGCTAAACGCATGGTCATCTTTGAAGAATATCCCAACTTCTTTGAACATTCTTGTTGGAGAGTGGAAGTTGTTAGAGGAGACAAAGGAGATCTTTTTAATTCTTTTTTATCAATTGTTGAAACTTGATAAGAAGAAGTTCTTAAACTTTTTTCAATCTCTTCTACTTGTTCTTTATTTTTTAAATCTAGTTTAGAAATCTTTTTACCTTGTATTTGAGTTAGAATAACTTCAAATTCTTTCTTTTCTTTTTCTAATAGAGCAGAAATACTCCAATATTCTTCAGGTTTAAAGTTCTTAATTTCTTCTTCTCGATCAACAATTAATCTTAAGGCAACTGATTGAACTCTTCCTGCTGATAATCCTCTCATGATTTTTTTCCAAAGAAAAGGAGACAACTTGTATCCAACAATTCTATCTAGAATTCTTCTTGATTGTTGAGCATTAACTAAATCAATATTTATATTTCCCGGATTATTTAAAGCTTCTTCAATAGCTTTTTTGGTAATTTCATGAAAAGAAATTCTTTGATATTTCTTTTCTTCTAATTTAAGAGCTTCAACTAAATGCCAAGCAATAGCTTCTCCTTCACGATCAGGGTCTGTAGCAATATATACAAAATCATTCTTTTCTACTTCTTTTTTTAGAAGATTGAAATTCTTTCTTGCTTTAGTAGGAATAACGTATTTTATTTCGAAATCATTATCCACATCAACTCCGATTGTACTTTTAGGTAAATCACGGATATGTCCATAAGAAGACAAGACAGTTTTTTCTTTGTCTAAAAACTTTTTAATAGTATTAGCTTTAGTCGGACTTTCAACGATGATTAGAGATTTCATGTCTAATTAGTATCATTTTTAAAAGAAGAAGGCAAATTAGAAGCATCAATGGCTCCTTTAGAAATTAAAAAATCAGTTCCCTCTGATCCAGGAATAGCAAAGATTGTTTTTCCTTGTTTTTGAGCAAAATTAGCCGTGTGCATTGTTCCTGATTTTATTTTAGCTTCAGCAATTAAGACAGCAGAGCTAAGGCCAGTTATGATTCTATTTCTTAAAACAAAAGATTTTCTTGTTGGTCCAAAGTTTCCCGAATATTCAGAAACAAGAAGTCCTCCTTTGTCTAAGATAAGATTACTTAAGGGAATATTTTCCTTAGGATATATTTTTTCAATTCCACAGGGTAAAACAGCAATAGTTCTTTTATTTGTTTCAATGGCTGACAAATGAGCGATTGAATCAATCCCTCGGGCAAGACCAGAAACAATGACAATATTATGAGGAAGATCTTTAATAATTTTTAAAATTTTATTTTTGATTTCTGAAGAACAGTCTCTTGATCCAACAATAGCTAAACAAGGATTATTCCAAATAATTTGTCCTTTATAGTATAGGGTTATTTTTTCTTTTAGTCTTTGAGGGAATAGTTCGTTTTCTTGGGAAATTATTCCTTCCATAATTTATTGAGGATTAAAATAGCATCTTCAATTGCTTCATCAACTAAGATTTTTTCATTTTTACTAAACTTCTTTAAGACTAAGTTTTCTAGGCTTCCCGTAAAAGATTCGTCTTGAGAATTAATGCCCATTCTTATCCTTTTAAAGTTTTTGGTTCCTAGGGAATCTATAATTGATTTTATTCCATTATGTCCTGCTGATCCTCTATCTTGGCTTTCTTTGATTTTTCCTAATTCAATATCAACATCATCATGAATAACAATAATATCCTCAGGAAGAATTTTATAATAATTAGATATTTCTTTAACAGCTTTGCCAGAGTTGTTCATATAGGTTTGAGGTTTGGCAATAATCAAATTATTGTTAATAGACAATAAAGAAGAAAAGTCTAACTTAAATTCAGGGAAATTATTTCTCTTTAAAAATTCGTCAACAACCATAAAACCATAGTTATGTCTTGTTTCTTCGTATTCTTCACCGTAATTTCCTAAACCAATAATTAGCTTCATATAATTATTATACTAATTTTAAGACTCTTGTCTAATTATGCTGTTTCTTGTATAATCAAGACATTAATAATATTAATAAATAAATGCAATTAAAAGATTTTGTTGACTTTTTACTTGATTCTTTAAAGATATTAGTTGTCGCTTTGATTATTGTTATACCGATTAGAACCTTTTTATTCCAGCCTTTTATTGTTAAAGGATCTTCTATGGAGCCTAACTATCGTTCAGGTGATTATTTAATTATTGATGAATTATCTTATAACTTTAAAGATCCTCAAAGAGGAGAGGTTATTGTTTTTGAATACCCTTTAGATCCAGTTAATAAGTATATAAAAAGAATTATTGCCTTACCGGGAGAAACTATTCAAATTGAAAATGGCAAGATTTTAATAAATCAAACAGAAGAAGTTGATGAGAGTCTTTATCTTTCTTCGGAAAATATTGATAAATGGAGCGTTAATAACAACTATGGTCCCTTAACCTTAAAAGAAAATGAATATTTTGTTTTAGGGGATAATAGAAATTATTCTTCTGATTCAAGAAGATGGGGAATTTTACCTCAAGAAAATATTATTGGCAGAATGCTTATTAGATTTTCTCCTTTAGAAATCTTAATTAATACAATTAATTCATCAGATTCAACATACTAATATGGCAAAACCTAAATTTCAAACTCCAACAGGCATGCATGATATTTTGCCTCATAACCAACCTTATTATGATAAGATTTATGAGACAGTAAAAAGAATATCTAGTTTTTATGATTTTGAGAAGATAGACACTCCCATTTTAGAAGATTTTAATCTTTTCGTGAGAAGTGTTGGTGAGAATACAGATATTGTTGAAAAAGAAATGTTTACTTTAAAAACAAAAGGTAAAGATCTTCTTGCTTTAAGACCAGAAGGAACAGCTCCAATAATGAGATCATATATTGAAAATGGTTTTCTTTCCCTTCCTCAACCAGTTAGACTTTGGTATTTTGGACCTTTCTTTAGATATGAAAAACCTCAAGCAGGAAGATTTAGACAATTTAATCAATTAGGAATTGAAATAATTGGAGAGAAAGATGCTATTGTCGATGCTCAATCTATTCTAGTAATGTATAGTATTCTTCAAGAAATTGGATTAAAAGATTTAGTTGTTAAAATTAATTCTATTGGAGATGAAAAATGTCGTCCAATATATAGAAAGGATTTAATGAAGTATTTAAGAGAAAAGAAAAATTCTTTATGCTCTGATTGTCAGAAAAGAATGAAAACAAATCCTTTAAGAGTTTTAGATTGTAAGAATGAAAAATGCCAACAGGTTTTAGTAGAGGCTCCTCAAAGTGTTGATTATTTGTGTGAAGAATGTAAAAAACATTTAAAAGATGTTTTAGAGTATTTAGATGAATTAAAAATCCCTTATTGCTTAGAAAGTAAGCTAGTAAGAGGCCTTGATTACTATACAAGAACAGTTTTTGAAATAGAGTCTACTAGAGAAGAAAGTTGTGGAGTGGTCTTGGCAGGAGGAGGAAGATATGATAATCTAGCAAAAGTATTAGGAGGTGAGGAAGTCAGTGCTTGTGGTGCTGCCGCAGGGATTGAGAGAATTGTAAGTGAAATGAAAGAATCAAAGGTAAAAATGCCTTTTAGTAGTGTTCCAGAAGTTTTCTTTACTCAAATTGGTCCTTTAGCTAAAAAGAAAAGTTTACCAATTTTAGAAGAATTAAGAAAATCAGGATTTGAGGTGGGAGAGAGTTTTGGAAAAGATGGCTTAAAGGCTCAATTGGGAAAAGCAAGTAGATTAGGAGTAAAAGCAGTTCTTATCTTGGGTCAAAAAGAAGCCTTAAACGATATGATATTAATTAGAAATATGCAAACAAGTAAACAGGTCGAAGTAAGTCAAAAAGATATAGTAAAAGAATTAAAACAAATATTAAAAGAAAAATAGTATGAAGATTCAGAAGCAATTAAGAGAAACTTCACAATCTCTAGTTTATCGTTTTACTAAAGCTGTTCAAAAAAGTGGAATTTTGCTTGAAGCAAGAAAAAGAAGATTTGTTCAAAAATCAAAAAGCAAAGCCATGGAAAAAAGAGCCACTTTGGTTAAGATAGAAAAGAAGAGAGATTTTGATAAGTCTAAAAAATTAGGAAAATAACATGATTATAGAAGAAATAAAGAAAGATTTAATTTCTTCATTAAAAGAAAAAAATGAATTAGCCAGTTCTTCTCTAAGAATGGTGACTTCGGCTATATTCAACAAAGAAATGGAAAAAAGGGTTTCTATCCTAGAATCAAATCCTAATATTTCCGAAGAGGAATTAAAAGAAAGTTTAAAATTAAATGATGAAGAAGTCATCGGGGTCATTTTTTCAGAAATTAAAAAGAGAAGAGACAGTATTGCAGAATTTGAAAAAGGGGGAAGAAATGAGTTGGCTTTAAAGGAAAAACAAGAAATTGATATTTTGATGAAGTATATGCCTAAGGAATTAACTGAAGAAGAGATAAGAAAGATAGTAAAAGAATCTTTACTAAAAATTGAAATAAAAGATATTAGTCATCTAATGAAAGAAGTTGTTCCTCAGACTAGAGGAAAAGCAGATGGAAGTTTAGTAGCGAAAATTGTTAAAGAAGAATTAGAGAACGGGCAATAGTCCGTTTTTTG
>CAZOPO010000004.1:24420-34838 GCA_964581805.1 uncultured Candidatus Saccharibacteria bacterium | reverse complement strand
TTAGAAGTAACAACTACAGTTGGACTAACAGAAATATTAACTGTATCTGTTCCTGTTGCCCCCGCTAAGTTAGTTACTGTTAAAGTACAAGTATAAGTTGTTGCACTACTTACGTTAGGAGCAGTAAAACTAGGATTAACTGTATTATTACTACTTAGACTAAGACCTGGACAATTCCATGAATATGATGAAGCACCGATTGAACTTGAAGCATTTAAATTTACATTTGATCCAGCACTAACTGTTTGATCATTAGAAGCGTTTGCTAAAGGACTAACATAAGCATCAAAAATTAGATATCCATCATTAGGAGCATATCCTTGATTAACAACACCTAGATTATAAGAAACAGTATTTCCTGAAACTGTTACCGGAACAGTGCTAATTTGATAAACACTTCCATTGTAATTATGATACCATGTTGCAGTATTAGTAAAATTAATACTTTCTGGATTAACAATATTAATACTTGCTGTTTTTATATAATCAGTAAAACCAGTAGCTGAAATCTTTGAAGTTGCGGTAAAAGAACTGCTATCTCCTGAAGGAGTTAAATCTATTCTTATTACTGCATTATTAGCAAGTTTAGTTCCATCGTTACGATAGTATACAGAAAATCTTAGCTTATCTCCTGGATTAACTCCTGTTAAAGATGTCTGCCAATTCTGAGTCCCTGAACTTTGAGTATAGTTTCCTACTCTTAGAGGATTGTCTGTTGCGCTTGAATTAAAAACCTCAGCACCAAAGATAAATGATACTGGAAAAACAAGGCTAAACAATATTAGAAAAAATAAATTATTTTTGTTCTTTATGGTTAACATATTTATTATATTTAACTTTATAATTTTTATATAAAAACCATAAAGTTTTAATTATTTTATTAATTATAGTATAACAACTATTCTATTTTTGTCAAGAGTATTATTGTTTACTAATAAAAATCATCCTAAAATAACTTTTATTAATAAAGAATTTAGAGGAGAAAAGTTTTTACTTCTCTCCTCTTTTTTTGTTCTTAAACTATACTTAAATTGGTGGCGAAGGTGAAACAATCACAATCGGAGCAGGAACTGGAGCAGGAACTGGTGCTGGCGAAGGTGAATAAGATCCACTATCGCTTGAAGTATCCATTCCTCGATAGAAAAATGGATTTTCTTTACTGGCAACAACTATAAAGTCGTCCCAAAGAAGATGCCAGATTTTGCCATCGCTAGCTACAGTCTTAGCATAAAGCATTTGCTTCTTCTTTCCTACGTTGGTAGTAACTCCTGTTTGGTAAAGAATTGTGTCTCCTCTTGATGGATCCTTGTAGATATAATAGTAAGCTGAAGAAATATGATCAACTTCTACAACTTTTCCATTAATGAAAGTATCTTCAATTAAAATCCCTTCTTTAAGGAAAATTCCTGCCGAGACAAGATCATTTGGTGTGAATTCAACCAAGTTTTGATTATCCCAAGAAATCTCATGATAACCTCTTTGAACAAAAGACGTAACCGTCAATTCTCTTTGGGCAGAAACTGTTCTATTGTCGCTAAGAGCCTTACCCTTGACTTCAACCAGATAATTACCTGTCTCTTCAATCAAAATCTCTTTATTGTCAAATAATCTCCATTTTCCTTCATTACTAAAAGAAACTTCAATAGTTCTTCCAGTTGATGTTACTTGATAGAGATGAACTTCGAGGTTTTCGACTGATGCAGAAGAAATTCCTAAAGAATACCAATTGTCTGGGTGGATCCAAGGCTTCATGCTTAAGTTAATCGAAGCGTTTTCAACAACTTTCACCTTCTTGAAAAGGATCTCGTTATTAAAAATAGCTTTAATTACGATGATACCAGGAGCTTCAGGACTTAAAGTCTTGTTCTCGAAAGAGCCTTTTGCTTCACCCATACAAATAATCTGCCATTCAAGATAATTAGAGACTGATTCGTTGTAATGCATTAGATTTGCATCATAATGAACATTCTGACCAACTTCTACCTTGTCTGGTCCCAAGATTTCTCCTGTATAGGGATCTTTTGGTTCCTCAAGAGAAACATTTTTTTCGCTACACTGCACACAGTTATCGTAATTAACTACGAAAACAACAAGGGCAATCAATATTGCAATTGTAACTATTATAAGCACAATTGTAGACACCTTGTAATTAAACTCTTTCTTTTCTGTCATTTTAACCTTCCTTGCCTCTACGGCAAATCCACATCTTCATAAAAAGAGATAGATTTGCCGTAGATAAGTATAATTTAATTTTCAATGAGCTACTTTTAATATCTTAAAACAAGTAGCTTCATTTGTCAATAGTCAATTTGATTTAATTACAACTTGATTTTCATAATTCAAATCAATGTATTCTATCTCCCCTAACTTATCAAGATAGTTATTCTTTTCAAAAACAATAACTAACTTCTCTATTTGCCAATCTAGATTTTGATCTAAATTGAAAATTATAGGAAAAGATTCGTCTGTATTTGCTTTTGTTTTGTCGTTAAAGAGATCAAAAGAAGAAATTCCTATCGAATACTCTTCTAACTTTAATTTAATCTTATCTAAACTATTTAAAATTTCTTTTTTATTAATATTATTGAATTCTTCTTTCTGATTTATTTTAATTAATCTAGAATAATCCTCATCATCAGAAAAATTCTTAATAAAACTTCCGTTTTTATCAACTAAATAATTTTCTTCATTGAAAGACCAAATAGCAAAAGGTTCTTTTTCTATAATTTCTATTGATATGCCGCTAGGAAAATTCTTTTTAATGCTGACTCTATCTATTTCCGGTAAAGCTTCTTTTATTTCATTAACTTTATTACCAAAAGATAAAAAAATACTTTCTGTGTCTATATTAAATCCCATAAAAGAGAAAGATATTTTAAATTTATCGGTAGCAATTTTTTCTATGTCTTCAGTAGAAATATTATTATTTCCACTTATAATCATTTCTTGAATTTGAAATCTAGGAGAAAAAAGAAGAAAACCTAAAGCGCTAGAAAAAATAATAAAGAAAAAAAGAAAAAAAGAAAAAAAGAAATTAGAAAAAATACTCTTTTTCCTTCTCCTAACTCTTCTTTTTTTAAGACTATTTTTTTTCATAGATGTCTTTTTCTCTTTCTTAATTCTTCAAAAATATAAGTCAACCAATAAATTGGACTCATAATATAATCTTGAGTTTTGACATACTCTTTCTCTTTCCCACCAAAGCCTTTTTTAAATAAACTTAAACCTGCCCAAGGATGATTCTTATTTGTCTCAGGAATAACTCCCCAAAAATTATATAATTTACAACCTCTTTTTTTAGCTTCTTTAATTACCTCCCATTGTAGAAGATAGGAAACCGGAATTTTAGGATATTTCAAAGAAGAAGCTCCTTGATGATAAAAAGCAATATCAGAATAATAAATAATTATAGCTGAAGAGACTGTTTCATTATTATATTTTCCAGAAAAGATAACAACTTGATCATCATCTTTAAAAGC
Organism: uncultured Candidatus Saccharibacteria bacterium; assembly: GCA_964581805.1. Taxonomy (GTDB): domain Bacteria; phylum Patescibacteriota; class Minisyncoccia; order Minisyncoccales; family Minisyncoccaceae; genus UBA2558. The sequence continues at coordinate 31,359 of CAZOPO010000004.1, read as the reverse complement.
TTCTACTTCCCTCTTTAAATAATTAAAAGGAAAGGGGGTGAAAGATTGCCTACTAGCTGTTTCTAAATATACTTCCTCAAAACTTTTTAAAGCTTCTTCGTCTATTCCTTTAATTATTTCTATTTCTTGATTTTTTTCTCCTTGTTTTACTAGATATCTAGTTGTTTTTCTCATCCCCTTAAGGACACCCTCTTCATTAGAAGTAATATCTAATTCCCAAGTTAACTCTGGATGCATATGAATTGGAGCATTTCTAAAACCAAGATCTTTAAATATTTTTATATTTTCTTCATTCTTTTCTAGTATGGGACTAAAACGAATAAAAGATGCTTTTTCTTTTTTTGATAATTCTTTTAAGTATTTTAAAACTTCTTCAATTATTAATTTAACTTCTCCTTTTAAAATAATCGGTCCATGAGGAACAAAGAGAAAAACTCCTCTTTTAGCTTTGATTTTAATAATTTGGCTAACAGCAATAATCTCATTATTATCAAACAAACCAATTCTCCAGATTTTATCACCCATTAAAGAATTAAAAATTCCCCAATTCCAAGATTGGCAAAAAGTTTTTTCCTGGCAATTTAAAATGAAATTATCCCAAACAGATTTTTCTTCTATTTCTTTAATTATCATTCTACTATTTTATTAATAAAGCTATCTCTTTCTTTCATAAAAGATTCTATATACTTTATAGCATTAATTTGTTCTTCTAATTTATTAGCAAGTTCCATGGCACAATAATTAGAAAAATAACTTACAGGATACTTTTTTAAATAATCTAACTCTGATAAATCTTCTAAATAATGGCTATCTCTTTTTAATTCTTTTTTGAAGTTATTAGAAGAAAATTCTGGCTTAATTGCGGCAATATGATTACAACCAATTTTTAAATTTGCTAAAATTTCTCTCTCTTTTTCATATCTTTCAGTATCTAGTATTCTAAAATTTTCCAAATGAGAAAAGTCTAAACATATTCCTGCATATTTTTTAATTTCATCACTATCTAAAGGAGAAGAATGAGTGTTTTCTATGTAAATCATTTTTCCATACTTCACAATCCACTGATTTTCTATATTAAATTCTCTTGAAGAGTGCGTGTTAAAAACTTTTGTTTCATATTTATCAACTAAAAAATCTAATTCTTCTATTGTCATATCTTCTCTTAAATGAACTAAAGGAATTCTTTTGATAGAAGATCTTTCAATTAAATCATAGAAACTTTTTCTTTCAATCTTATCCAAAAAAGTTGGAAAAATAGCAACTTCTTCCAACCTTAAAAAATCAGCTTCTTTTATTTTTTCTCTCCAGTTAGAGTTATTCCCAGTTGTAATAGAGGGAAAAAATTTCATAGTCCAAATCCTGTAATCTGAGAAGCTTTTTTAGCCATAATCATTTTAGCTTCCTTACTAACATTATTGATACAATCCATTAAAGCTCTTTCCTGTTCTTCTTTGTTTAAATTTTCATTTAAAGAAATACTTATAATTTCTGTTCTTCCATTAGAAACAACTTTGACTCCATCTTTTTCTTTTTCAATTCTTTCATTCCCTAAAGAATTATCTAAATCTTTTAATTTTTTTAAGTCTTTTAATTTATCAAACATATTTTTTTCTATTATTGTTATGGTTTATTTTGACTCAAATATTATAAAGAGTCAAATATCCTTTTAGCATCACTTCTTGATATATTTATATTAGTAGGAAGAGATATAATTCTCTTAGATAAAGCTTCTGCCTTAGGGCAATTACCTTCAATATAACAAACATTCTTAAGTGAAGTTAAAGGAGGAACAACAGGAGATCCCGTCCATCCATCATTAAGATATATATGACTTTTTCTCATTTTTTTAAATATTCTAAAAGGATCAGAAACAAGAAGAGGATATTTAAGATAAACCTTATCTTTATTTTTTTCTTTTTTAAATATTGGCTCAAATTCTTTTTTATTAGAAAAAAGAAGGTCATAGTAATTAGCTATCTCTTTTCGATGGTCATTAAATTTATCTATTTTTTTTAATTGATTAATAGCTAAAGAAGAAAGAGCGTTAGGCATCTTTTTAGGAAAATAGTTAGGCATTTTACCAACATTCTCTTTTTTTGTTACTGCTTTAGATAAAATATTTAAATTAATAGATAAAGACATTAAAGCTCTTCCAAATTTGAAACGATAAAAAGGTAAAATGAGATTATTTAATAATACCGGATGTAATAATTGTTGAAATATCCAAGACAAAGAAGGATAGTTTAGACTTTTATGAAAATCGGAAACTTTTGATATTAAAGATTGATCGTTGACTACAACCATTCCCCCATAAACAGATGATATGATTTTATCTCTTCCGAAACTGAAGAAAGAAGCATCACCAAATGAACCACAAAATTCATTATCATATTTTGCTCCTAAGGCATGAGCACAATCTTCAATCAAATATATTTTTCTTTCTTCACAAATCTTTTTAATCTCTTTTATTTCTGCTGGGCTTCCAAAAGTATGCTGTATCATTATCGCCCTAGTCTTTGTCGTTATTTTTTTCTCTAAATCTTCAACATCAATATTAAGATTATCATCAATATCTACAAAAACTGGTTTTGCTTTAAAGTAAGTTATAGGATTAACGGCTGCGTTACAAGTAAAAGCTTGCAAAATAACTTCATCTCCTGATTTAATCTCCATCGCTTTTAAAATAGCCATCAAAGAGCTTCTTCCCGAATTAAAAGAAAAGGCATTTTTAAAACCAAAATAATTTTTAAAAAGTCTTTCTAGTTTTTCAATGTCCTTTCCCTTTTTAAATTTAAAAGGATTAAAAATCAATTTAAAAGCTAAAGAAGTATCATCTTTTTCTGTATTAGGAGATAAACTGATGGAAAGAATTTTATTCATTGATTTTTTTAATTAAAGAATTAGGAACCCTACTCTCTAACAATATCACGCTATCATTTTTAGATCGAGAAAATACTTCCTTATATATTTCTATTCCATTTTCCATAAATAAAAGAGTGTTATCTTTTTTAGAGAAATTAAATCCTTTTTTTATTTCTTTTTCGTAATCCTTAGAAGTTATAATTGCCAAATCACAAATTTCTCCAATCTTTCTTCCTATTTCATAATGAGTATTTTTAGCCTCCAATCCTAATTCTATTAAGCATGGCATTACAATTATCTTATCACCCTTCCATTTTTTAATTTCTTCCAAGTGAGCCATAATTCCATTAAAATTAGAAGAATAAGTTGATTCGATAATATCAAAGTTTTTAACTTTTTTAATTTTTGAATTATTTATTGTTCCAATTCTTTCTCCTATTTCTTCAAAAGTCATTCCTAATTTTTTAGCTACACTAATACAAGCTAAAAGATTAGAAACATTTTGAATTCCCTTTATTCTAGTTTTTAAGAAATACGATTCCCCTTTATTAGAGTTAATTTTAAAAGAAATTCCTTCTTCGTTTTCCATAATTTCTGTAGCATATATATCACTTTCTTCAATTGTAGAATATTTCATAGAAGAAACATCTGATTTAAAATTATCTTTAATGTATTGATTATCCCAATTTAAAACTGCTAAACCCTCTAAAGGCAAAGAATTAATTAATTCAAGTTTAGCTTTGACAATATTTTCTTGAGAGCCAAAAGTCGCTAAATGTTGATTGTTTATTCCTGTTAATATTCCTATTTTAGGTAAGGCTATTTTAGATAATAACTTAATCCCCCCTCTATTATATGCTCCCATCTCACAAATAAATATTTCATTTTCTTCTTTTAAGTTGTTAAGAATACACCTTGATATTCCCATCTCTGAATTTTCATTTTTTTCCGTAGCAATAACATTGAATTCTTTTGATAGAATTGTTTTTAAAAATTCTTTGGTAGAGCTTTTTCCATAACTACCAGTGATTCCAATCACTAATAAATTTTCAAATAATTTCCTTTTTTTAATAGCTTTATTGATTATTCTATTTCTTAAAATAACCGTTATTGGTTGGAATAAAAGAATAATTAATGAAACTATTAATGGTGTTAAAATATCAAATAAAAGGATTGATATTGTTAATGTCAATAAATCAAAATTAAATATAAATATTAAAAATAGAGAAAAAGAAAATAAGATTAAAAATGATAAAAATAAAGTCTTAGAAGTTTTTTGAGGAAGAATAATTTTCTTTCTAAAGAGATCAGAAAATTCTATTAAATAAATTAAAATAAGTAAAAATAAAGAGATTGTAGAATTTAAAAACAAGCCAATCAAAAGAATAGTTTTTAAAATTGGATTATAAATAAGCTTCTTCCCTTTATAAGTATTAAAATGAGCTAAAAATCTTCCAATATGATAATTTTTTAATTGCCATAAATATGTCCAAAATAAAAAATTCTTTATTTGTCTTAAAGAAAATAAAAGTAAAAAAGCTATTTTAAAATAAAGAATGTTCATTTTAAAAATTTGATTATTGATTCAACGACCTCTAAGGTATGAGTTTTATGAGGATTATGCCCCGCCCCTTTAACTATTTTCAATTCTGATTTTTCAATTTTTTCATTAAATAAGTAAGCATCGTCAATAGGCGTAACCTTATCGTATTCTCCCCAAATTATAAGAGAAGGAATTTTAACTTTTTCTAATAATGGGGTTAAGTCTTCGCTTATTACTTTCTTAAAAATTTCCCTCATTAAAGGATTAGCTAAATAGTAATCACGAGTTCCTGCAACATAATAAGCTACTTTTTCAAAAAAACTATAAGCAAAAGAATTTTTTGATACTATTATCTTGCCTACTCTTGAAGCAAAACTAGAAATTTTTTGTCTAAAACTTAACCTCTTTTCTCTAACTATAGCTGCATCACAAAATATTACTTTTTTTCCTAAGCCTTTTTCTCCTGATAATTTTAAAGCAAGACCTCCCCCAAAAGAGTGTCCCATAATAACAAAATCTTTAAGATCTATTTCTTTAATAAAGTCGGAAATAAAATCAGCATAATCAGAAACTCCCCAAACACTATCAGGAGGATTTGTTTTTCCAAACCCTGGTAAATCAGGAATAATCAATTTAAAGCCTTTAAAAGCCATTTCATCAATTACCCTCATCCAAGAAAAAGAAGATCCACCCCAACCATGTAGGACTAATATTTCTTTGCCTTCTCCTGCAGTTTTATAAAATAAATCAATTCCATTAAGATTGATTTTATTTTCTTTAAATTCAAAAATTTCCATTAACTATCTTTTAATTTCTTTAAAATTAAGATACTTGTGTAATACTTCTGGTATAGCAATACTACCATCTTCTCTTTGATTATTTTCAATAAGAGGAATTAAAACTCTTGGAGTAGCTATTCCTGTATTATTTAAAGAATGAACAAATTTAATTTCACCATCTTTATCTCTATACCTAATATTTAATCTTCTTGTTTGAAAATCAAAAAAGTAAGAAGCTGAATGTGTTTCTCTATATCTATTTTGAGAAGGAGACCAGCATTCTATATCATATTTTTTAACTTGGCCAAGACCTAAGTCCCCTGTACAATTAACTACGACATGATAAGGAATTCCTAGTCCTTGTAAAATTTCTTCTGAATTTTTTGTTATTTCTTCGTGAAGTCTAATAGATTCTTCCTTGTCAGACTTACATAAAACTACTTGTTCAATTTTAGTAAATTCGTGAACTCTAAATATTCCTTGAGTATCTTTACCATAACTTCCAATTTCTGTTCTAAAGCAAGGAGAAAATCCCATATACTTAATTGGTAAATCTTCTTCTTTCAATATTTCATCAGAATGGTAACTCATAACCGAAACTTCAGAAGTCCCTGCCAAATACATTCCATCTTGAGTAGAGTAAACTTCATCTTTTGATTGAGGTAAATAACCAGTCCCTGTCATTGCTTTAGCATTAACTAAAGAAGGAGCCTGCATAGGAATAAAACCTTTCTTCATTAAAAGATCTGTTGCATATTGCCAAATTGCCATAGACAATTGAAAGGCTTCTCTTTTTAAAAAGTACCCTCTAAATCCTGCTACTTTTGTGCCTCTTTCAAAATCAATTAAATCTAAATCCTTAGCTAACTGAATATGATCTTTTACAGGAAAATTAAAATTATTAATTTCTCCCCATTTTCTAATTTCTTGATTATCGTTATCAGAATCTCCTAAAGGAACTGATTCGTCAGGAATATTAGGAACTAGGAGCATTAGATTCTCAAATTCTTCATTTATCTTTTTATATTCTTCTTCTTCATTGTCAGAATTATTATCAAGCTCTCTCATTTGAGCGATGACTGCTTCCCTATCTTCAGCATTCTGAGCTTCCTTAATTTTCTTATTAGCTTGATTCTTCATCGCATTTTTAACTTCAATTGATTGAATCAACGATCTTCTTTTTTCATCTAATTGAATTAAATAGTCAACATCAAAATCAACTTTCTTTTTCTGACAAGCGCTTTTAACAATATCTATATTTTCCCTAATATATTTAATATCTAACATATTGTAATTTTATCATTTTAAATTTTAAAATCAATCTTTATCTTTCATTAGAGGAAAGATAATAACCTCTCTTAAGGATTGGGAATCTGTAATCATAGAAACAATCCTATCAATTCCCATTCCAAAACCAGCCGCTGGAGGCATTCCATATTCTAGAGCTTCTACAAAATCTTCATCTGATCTCTGAGCCTCTTCAAATCCTCCTGAGAATAGTTTTTCTTGAGTTTTTAATCTTTCTTCTTGCTCCATTGAATCATTTAATTCAGAAAAAGCATTGATTACTTCTGCTCCTGAAATGACTAAAGCAAAACTAGCTAACTTCTCTCCCTCAAGACTCTTAGCTAAAGGTTGGAAACCTTTAGGATGATGAATAACAAATGTTGGCTGAATTATTTTAGGACGACAAAATTTCTTATATATCTCATCGGCAATATTAGGTTTATCTGCTCCATCAGGAACCTCTACTCC
>CAZOPO010000004.1:0-24320 GCA_964581805.1 uncultured Candidatus Saccharibacteria bacterium | reverse complement strand
TCCTTAATAAATTTACTTCTAATGATAAACTTATCCTTAACTTCTGGAGAAAATATCAAATCAAGATATCTTTTTCTATATCTTTCTTCTACATCTTTTAAGCCATGCCACTTTTCTGGCAAAGGTCTTAAACTTTTAGATATCATTTTACAATCAACAACTTGAATTGTTTTTTCTCCTCTTTTAGTCTCAAATAAGGTACCTCTAATTTGAACAAAATCACCAACATCAAACATTTCTAAGAATGCTTGATAATTATTCTCCCCCATTTTATCTTTAGCAAAAAGACCCTGAATCTTACCAGTTCCATCTTCAAAATCAATAAAAGCTAAAGATCCATGAACTCTAATTGTTCTAATTCTTCCGACTAGAATAACTTCTTTTTCTTCTTTTGTTAATGAATCAAATTCTTCTATCGCCTTCTTAATTTCGTGAGTTCTTTTTATTTCAATAGGATAAGGATTTATACCTGAATCCTTAATCTTCTGAGCCTTTTCTATCCTATTTTGCCTAATTTCGTCTATAATAGACATATTTTTAATCTATTTTTAATATTTTATATTTTAGACTTCCTTTAGGAGTTTCTATTTGAACTTCTGCTCCCTTAGGTTTATTCATTAAAGCTTTGCCTAGTGGCGACTCAAAACTAATTCTGTTCTCAAGAGGATTAGCCTCTTCTCCTCCAACAATATGATATCTTTCTTCGTTAGAACCTTCTTTGATTGTAACATATGATCCAACTTGAACCCAACCATTATTGTTATTATCTTCAATTACTTTAGCAGAATTAATAAGCCTCTCCATTTCTGCAATCTTACCTTCAAGCATTGCTTGGTTGTCTTTTGCTTCATCGTAAGCGGCATTTTCTGATAAGTCACCAAAAGAAATTGCTTCTTTTAATTTTTCAGAAACATCAATTCTTCCTTGTTTTTTAAGGTATTCTAGTTCTTTTTTAAGTCTATCTAGACCTTCTTGTGTTAAATATTTTTCACTCATATTTTTATTTTTAAAATCTTAAAAAAGAAATTAATCTTAAAGATTAATTCTTGTTTGGGACATTATACTATAAATAGCAGGACAAATCAAGAAAAAAAGAGCAACCTTCTAAAAGTTGCCTTGGCTTAGTTTTTCATTACAGTAAAGTATTATTATAAGAATAATACAGCGTAATTGAAAAAATACTGCCAAAAATCCTAGAACAACAATTATAATTATTAATATAATTGTTGGTAGGACTAATAAAAATTCACTTAACATTCAAATCACCAAATTCACTATACTACAAATCCAATAATTTGTTAATTGCCTGCTTCATGAACAATCTCTTCGTCCAGTTGCTCTCTTTCTTTTTCTCCAAAATAGTATCCTAAAACTTCTCTAGCTATTAAGTTAGCTAACCCCATATTATTAGGAACATTTTCCACAACTACGGTTAAAACTATCTCCGGATTTTCATAAGGAGCAAAAACTGTAATCCAGTTGTGATAGACTTGATATTTTCCTGTCTCTGCTGTTCCTGTTTTTGCTGCTGAAGAAACAGGCAAATACTGTAAACTTCTAGCAGTTCCTGCAGAAGATAAAACTGTCTCTCTCATGCTTTTTTTAATTTCATTAAGAGAGTTAAGAGAAACGAAATCCTCCAAAACAACTTCCGGTTTGAATTCTTCTTTATCAGATATCTTTTTAACAATTTGTGGTTTTAGTAATTTACCTCCATTAGCAATTGAACTAATTGCCATTGTTAATTGCAATGGTGTTGCTTTTAAATATCCTTGCCCAATAGAAATATTATAGGTATCTCCTGGATACCAAGAAAGTCCTATTTCTTCTTCTTTCCATTGAGGATTTGGCAATAAACCAACTTTCTCTTGAGGAAGATCAATATTTGTCTTTTCTCCTAAGCCAAAATATTTCAAATACTTTTCAATCTTATCAATTCCTAGTCCTACAAAGTCCTTATATCCCCCTCCAACATAATAAAAGAAGACATTGCAAGATTCAGCAATTGCTTTTTTTAAATTAGTAAAGCCATGAGTTTTCCAATCACTTTTATAGCTTCCATCTTTTAAATTGATCCCTCCATCACAATAAAAACTAGTGTCTGAGCTTATAATTCCCTCTTCTAAGGCGGCTACTCCTAGTAATGGCTTAATAGTTGAAGCGATAGCATATTCACCAGAAATAGCTCTATTGTAAAAAGAAACGCTAGGATCTTTTAATAATTTATTAAATTCTTGACTTGTTAGATTCTTTGAAAAAATATTACTATCAAAAGAAGGATTACTAGCCATAGACAACACTCCTCCTGTTTCTGGATTAACAGCAATAACTGCTCCTCCTGTTGCCCCATATTTCAAAACAACTTCTTCTAGATATTCTGAAACTTTCTTTTGTAAATTATAATCAATATTTAAAATTAAATTATTCCCTGATTGAGAAGGTTCTACAACTTCTCCTTCAATTAAATTTCCGTAGACATCTCTCTCCCAAGTAAAAGTACCGGGAATTTCTTTTAATTCTTCATTGTATTGTTTTTCAATCCCCGATTGACCACTAAAATCATCTCCTGAAACATAACCTAAGATATGAGACACATTAGTTCCGTCTAAATATTCTCTTGATTTTGTTTCTAAAAGCTTAAAAGCTGTTAATTCTTTTTCTTTTGTTTTAATGATAATAGCTTCTTCCTTTTCAATATCTTTTGCTATAGAGAAATTATTATTAGAAGCAGCGTTGATTGAAGATAATAAATCTTCATAAGAAAGATTTAAGATCCTAGAAACTTCTCTTATTTGATTTTCTTTTAAAATATCATTTTCTGGAAGACTGTCTATCAAACAAACCAATTCAAAATTTTGAGAGTTAAAAGCTAATTGATTTAAATTACGATCATATATAATTCCCCTTTGAGCGTCTAATTCAATAGAAATATATTTATTCTTTTCGGCTTTAAAACTATACAAATCATAATTTATTACCTGTAAATAAAAAGAACGAATAAATAGAAAGGAAACTATTAACAAAAAGAAAATTATTGTTATTTGAAATATTCTTTGAGATAGGGCTGTTTCCATAGAATAAGCACCTTTATCTTTTTTGTGCACTAAAGCATCAAGAAATATTTCTTCTGTCTCTATATATTTACTATCTCTTTTTACTTTAAATTTTTGGAATCCATGAAATCGAGGAAATCCTAACATATTTGAATAAAATAATTTTTAATAAAGAGAATATAAGGAATAAACTTAAGGCCATTATCCCTATCTCATTAGAAGAATAAATGTCCCAAAAAAATCCTACAAAAAAAGCTGAAAATAATCCTAACTTATTTCTTGGATCCTCTAACAAGTTAATTAAACAAAGAAGAATTAATAAGACAGAAAAACTGTTATTAAAACTTAATTCAATTAAAAAAATAGCATAAAGAAAGAAAGCTAAAAATAATATTTTAATAATTTTTTTAATCATTAAATATTTTTAAAGTTTTTAAAACAAAAACTCTATCTATTAATTTTGGATCAAATAAAATTTCAATATCAGATTCTTGAAATGATTCGTTATCTAAATTTCTAACATTAGAAACTTTACCAATTAAAAGACCTCCGGGATAGTTTCCCCCAATCGGAGAAGTTAAAATTAAATCTCCATCTTTTAACTCCTTGTCACGAGGAAACATTTCTAAATTAATTTTACTATTACCATATCCTTTTACTAAAGAAACGATATTATTAACTTTAACATCTGTAAGATTATCTTTAGAAGAAAGTAACAACACTCTAGAATAAGAAGAATAAACTTCAAATATTTCTCCTAAAAGAATATTGTTGGAAACAACAACGGGAAAACCCTTTTTAATTCCATCTTTTGATCCTAAATTTATCAAAAGAGAATCTGATAAAAAATCTTTAGAAATTATTCTACCATAAATTAGATCAATATTCTCGTAATCTTTTAGTCCTAAACTATCTTTTAAGAATTGATTTTCCTCTTTTAGCTCTTCTAATTCTCCCAAATTAGAAAGTAGTTTTTGGTTTTCTTCAATAAGATCCTTATTTAGTTCTTCCTGATCCTTACTAGAGAAATAATTTTCTCTATTATTATTCAATAAGGAAATTTGTAAATTATCGGAAAGAGAATAAAAAAAACTTTTAACTTCTTCTTTTAAAAAGGAGTTAATAAGATAAAAAAATAATAAAACAAACAAAAAAATCAATATTTTCTTTTTTGAAATCATATAAATAAATTATACACTAAAACAAAAAAGAGACAAAGTCTCTTCAAAATCTTTCAATCTTTAATACGGGGACGACCTACTTTCGCGGATACCACTATCATCGGCCTTAGAAGATTTCACTTCCGAGTTCGGGATGGAATCGGGTGGAGCACTTCCAGTATCATCCCCATATTAAAAATAAAAAGATTTTTTAAGAATAAAACTATTAATTGCTAACCAAAGGTTTAATACCCAATTAGTAGTGCTCGGCTAAATTCCTCACGAAACTTACACCTACACCCTATCAAAGTCATAGTCTTTAACCTGGGTAAGAGTTCTAATCTTGGAGTAGGCTTCGAGCTTAGATGCTTTCAGCTCTTATCCCTTCCCAACTTAGCTACTCAGCTATGCCCCTGGCGGGACAACTGATACACCAGAGGTTGGTTCACCCTGATCCTCTCGTACAAAGGGCAAATCTCCTCAAAACTCGACGCCTGTGGTAGATATGGACCAACCTGTCTTACGACGGTTTGAACCCAGCTCACGAACCACTTTAATTGGCGAACAGCCAAACCCTTGGGACCTTCTACAGCCCCAGGATGTGATGAGCCGACATCGAGGTGCCGAACAGTGCCGTTGATATGGACTCTTGGGCACTACCAGCCTGTTATCCCCAGGGTAGCTTTTGTCTGATGATCTCCCACGGTCCTACGAACCATGGTCGGTTCACTAAGTTCTGCTTTCGCATCTGCGCGACATACCCGTCTTGCAGTTAAGCCGGCTTTTCCCTTTACAGGACTAATCCGATTTCCATCCGGATCTAGCCAACCTTTAAACTTCTCCGTTACTTTTTAGGAGAAAAGCGCCCCACTTAAACTACCAACCAAGCACTGTCTTCTGCCACCCTCCTCAGGTGACAAAGTTAGAACCTTAATATTAAAAGAGAGGTGTTTCATCGGCGACTCCACTGTTCCCGAAAGAACAGCTTCAAAGTCTCCCTCCTACGCTACGCAATTAGTATCAAAATTCAATACCAGGATATAGTAAAGCTCCTGGGGTCTTTCTGTCTAGCCACAGGTAAGGGGCATTCTCACCCCTATTGCGATTTCACCAAGCAGATCCTGGAGACAGTTCTCCAGTCGTTAAGCCTTTCATGCGGGTCGGAACTTACCCGACAAGGGATTACGCTACTTTAACACGGTCAGAGTTACCGCGGACGTTCACCGGAGGCTTGGAGCAGTCAGCTGCTCCGCTCTCGGTCCGCAAAATTAATTCTGAGTTCCTTTGAAATCAAATCGCAATGTCTTACCTATAAAAAACACAAAGACATCGAAAAATTATTATATATTACTTGCTACTAACTTCTAAATTACTTACACAGAACTCAGTATCGTTTTTACGAAACAAGAGCGAAGCAACCGCCGCTTTTAACACTCCAGCACTGGTCAGGCCTCAGCCCCTATACTTCATCTTACGAATTAGCAGGGACCTGTGTTTTTGATAAACAGTCGCTAGAGAAACGCTTGCTGCGGCCTTTCTTCTTTCAAAGAAAGGCAGATCTTATTCCTAAGTTACGATCACTTTTTTGCCGAGTTCCTTCAGGATCTTTCACTTGTTCACCTTAGCACACTTGTGCCCATTCACCTGTGTCGGTTTTGGTACGGATCCAACATTCTTAACCTTGCGGGCTTTTCTTGTCGACTTGCTCACTCAGCTTCACTTGTTCGAAAACAAGCTTCGCGCCCATTCTTAGATTGCTCCTTAAATGTTCGACGGAAATCCAATAATCCGTCCAAGCTACTAAATCGCGTCACCCTTCAGAAAATGTTAGAGGGCCGGAATATTAACCGGCTGTCCATCAGATAAACCTTTCGGCTTCTCCTAAGGCCCGCCTAACCCTTGGTTGATCTACATTGCCAAGGAAACCTTGAATTTACGGTGTTGAAGAATCTCACTTCAATTGTGGTTACTTATGCCAACATTCTCACTCCTCATCGCTCCACCAAACCTCACGGTTTAGCTTCAGTGCAATGAAGACGCTTCCCTACCCCTGATATCTAAAAGATATCAAGTCGTATCTTCGGTACTAAACTTTAGCCCCGGAAATCTTCGGCGCAAAATCTCTTAACTAGTAAGCTGTTACGCACTTTTTAAAGGATAGCTGCTTCTAAGCTAACCTCCTAGCTATCTGAGAAATTTTACCTCCTTACTTACACTTAGTTTAGATTTAGGGACCTTAGATGACGATCTGGGCTGTTCCCCTCGCGACAATGGAACTTCGCTCCCACTGTCTGACTCCCTCTGCATATACTTCGGCATTCGGAGTTTGATAAAGATACCTAGCCGAAGCCACGGTATCTCTTTCAGTGCTCTACCTCCAAAGTACTTAATCAGAGAGGCTAGTCCTAAAACTATTTCGGGAAGAACCAGCTATTACCAAACTCGATTAGCTTTTCACTCCTTACCACAACTCATCCCAATGAATTGCACGACAAACGGGTTCGGACCTCCACTTCCATTTCTGGAAGCTTCATCCTGGTCATGGTAAGCTCGTCTGGCTTCGGGTCCTCCTCCATCAATTATATTTCGCCCTATTAAGACTTGGTTTCCCTGTGCCTCCGCGCCAGAAGCGCTTAGACAAATTAATAAAAGAGACTCGTTGGCTCGTTCTGCAAAAAGCACGCCATCACTGATATAAATATCAGCTCTGACTCCTTGTAGGCATAATGGTTTCAGGTTCTATTTCATCGTCCTCACCGGACTACTTTTCACCTTTCCCTCACGGTACTAGTTCACTATCGGTGACCAGATTGTATTTAGCCTTAGCGGGTAGTCCCGCTAGATTCCTGCCGACTTATCTTGATCCGACAGTACTCAAGAAAGATAACAAGGAGCGCAATTTAATTTTCACTTACCGGACTTTCACCGTCTATGGTCTCACTTTCCAGAGAAGTTCAGTTAATTAAATTACTCATTTACTCCCTCTAATTGAATAGACGCTATCCCCTTACAACCACCATTTATGTAAAACACAAATGATTTTGGGCTTCTCCCCTTTCGCTCGCCGCTACTTAGGGAATTACTTTTGTTTTCTTTTCCTCCGCCTACTGAGATGTTTCACTTCAGCGGGTTCGCATCGGATTTAACTCCGACAATTTCGTTTAAACGAAATTAGGTTTCCCTATTCGGAAATCCCCGGTTCATAGGTTGCTAACACCTTCCCGAGGCTTATCGCAGCTACGCCACGTCCTTCATCGCGTCTGGTCCCAAGGCATCCACCATTTGCCCATAAAAAAATAACCTTTGATTAGCAAATAATAATTTTATTCTTATATACTTATTTTGTTTTCAAGATACCTGCATAAAAACAAAAGACGCTCTTTAAGGCGTCTTTTAAACGATTAAATAAAACCATTTAAAAACGCTTAAATATTTTATGTATCTTTTTGATAATCATGCTCTATTAATTTAGCAGATTGAAAAATAATGTCAAGTCCAAGAAAAAAAGCGCCTTAGCGCTTTCTATTTTGGACACTGTAATTCTTCATTTTCTATTAAGACATCATGGAAATCATCGAGATTTTCTAAGACCATTCCTGCCCCTCTAGCTACAGCTGTCATAGGATCTTCAATGATATAGGTTGGCATATTAGTCTCTTTAATAATCAACTTATCTAGACCTCTCAAGTTAGCCCCTCCTCCCGCTAAGGCAATTCCCTTTTTCATAATATCAGCTAATAATTCTGGCGGTGTTAATTCAATAGTATTTTTAATTTCAGCAACAATTTGATTAGCAGATTTTTCTAAAGCTTTTTTAACATCTACTTGAGAAATAATAACTTCTTCAGGAAGACCAGTAACAAGATTTCTTCCTCTCATTGGCATGGTTTTATTTTCTGCTTTTAGAGGTTCTTTTTCAAAATAAACTGCTCCAATATTTATTTTTATTTTTTCTGCTGTTCTTACTCCAATTAATAATTTATATTTTTCTTGAGAGAATTGGATGATATCATTATTTAATTTATCTCCTGCAATTCTTAAACTTTTTGAAACTACAATTCCCCCTAAAGAAATAACAGCTACTTCAGTTGTACCTCCTCCGATATCAACGATAAAATTTCCTGAAGCATCTTGAACCGACATTCTTGCTCCGATAGCAGCTGCCATAGGTTCTTCAATTAAGAATACTTCTCTCGCTCCTGCTGATTTAGTTGCATCTCTTACTGCTTTCTTTTCTACCTCAGTTACCCCTGAAGGAATCCCTACAATAACTCTTGGTTTTAAGAAAGTAAATTTATCTTGTCTAGCTCTTTCAATTAAATATCTTAACATTTGTTCTGTTACTTCAAAGTCAGAAATAACACCATTAACAAGTGGCCTAATCGCTACAATATGTCCTGGAGTTCTTCCCACCATTTTTTCTGCTTCACGACCAATAGCTAAAACAGCCCCTGTCTTTTTATTTATTGCAACAACTGATGGTTCAGACAAAATAATTCCTCTACCTCTAACATAGACTAAACAATTAGCTGTTCCTAAGTCTATTGCAATGTCTTGAGATAATCCTCCCAAAAAGTTTTTAAAATTCATTTTTAATAAATCCAATTAAATTCTTAATTTCTATCATTTGCGTTTTATCTTCATTTCTTCTTTTAATTTCAACGCTTGATTCTTTTAATGTTTTCTCGCTAACAATAATTCTTAAATAGTTTCCTATCAAATCACAATCTGTTAGTTTTTCTCCTGCACTCTTAACCCTGTCGTCATATAATACTTCAATTCCCTCTTTTTGTAAAACATCATAGATCTCTTTTCCATCAACGTTAAGAGCTATTAAATGCACTTTAAAAGGAGATATTTCCTTAGGCCAAATAATTCCCCTCTCATCATTAAAAACCTCTACAATCGCTCCCATAAGCCTAGTAATCCCTAAACCATAGCATCCCATGATAATATTTTTCTTGTTGTCATCCTTAAAATCAAAGACACTTGAATACCTATCTCCTAGTTTAAAAATATTGCCTACTTCAATGGATTTTTTTTCTTCAAAATCTTTATTCCCACAAGTGCACTCATTTTTAAAAACTTCCTTATTAAAAGAAGCACCACATTTTTTACAGATATAAATTATGTCTTCTCCTGCTTCTGTTATAGTTTGAAATTCATGAGAAAAATTAGAAGAAAACTCTCCTCCCGTTGCTAAGGTATAAAAAGTTTTATCTTTTATTCCACACCTTTCATATATTTTGAAATAAGCTTCTTTTACTTTTTCATAAAAAGCGTCTAAATCTTCTTGACTATTATGAAAAGAATATAAATCTTTCATTATAAAATCTCTTCCTCTTAATAATCCTGATTTAGCTCTTGGTTCATTTCTAAACTTTGATTGAATTTGATAAATATATTTAGGAAGATCTTTATCAGAAGAAATATATTTCTTAACTAAAGGTGTAACAATTTCTTCATGAGTCCAACCAAGCCCTATTTTCTCTTCTTCTATTTTATACATTTCAGGAACCTTCCATCTGCCTGTTTTTTCCCAGTTTTCTTTAGGCAATAAAGAAGGCATTAGAACTTCTTGTCCACCAATATTATTAATCTCTTCTCTTACTATTTTTTTAATTTTTTCTAAAACACGAAGTCCTAAAGGAAGATAAGAATAAATACCTGCTCCTAATTTATCTACAAATCCAGCCCTAACTAAAAGCTGAGCGTTAATACTTTTTTCACCTTTAGGGTTTTCTTTTATTGTCTTAACTAATAAATCTGTTTGTTTCATATTATTTTAGTATTATATCTTTAAATTGAAAAAAGTCTTTTATAATAATTAAAAAAGCTAAAAATATAAGGAAAAGGAAACCAAAATATTCTATTTTGCCTTCCAATCTTTTTGTAAATATATTTTTATTAATGGACTGTAAAACAATAAATATTAATTTTGCTCCATCCATTACTGGTATAGGGAGTAAATTAGTAATACCAATAGAAACAGAAAGAATTGCTATTAGATTAATCACCTGATAAAAACCTTGTGTTAAAGTAACTTTTGTAATAGCAAATATTCCTACTGGTCCTGCCATTGAATCAGCAATTACTTCAGGTGAGTTATTTTTAAAAGCATAAGAGAATATTTTTCCTAAAGCAGAAAAAGAATAATCTAAAATATTATAAGAATGTAAAAATCCTACCAATATTTTATCAGGCAAGCTTGAATAATCAACAACTATTATTTCTCCTAAAGAAACTCCTAAAGGACCCTCTTCTGAAGAATATTCAACTCTTGGAATAATGGGAACTAGTTTACCAGTTCCCGTCTCTAGAACAATTTCATTCCCTTTATTGTCAGAAACAATACTTTTAAATTGATTATAATTACTTACACTTTCCCCATTAATTGAAATAATATAATCTCCTACTTCTATTTCTGAATTGTAGGCTGGAGTATTCTCTTGAATATTAGAAATTAAGGGATAATTATGTTGTTCTCCAAAAGGAAAATTATAATCTGAAAATGCTGACGATTGTTTAAAGTTAAAACCTGAAGAAATAATTAAGATGTAAAAAAGGAATGCCGCAAAAAGAAAATTCATTAATATTCCACTACTGCAAATTAATAGTTTTTGCCAAACATTTTTGGAGTCATAAGCACGACTATCATCTTCTTTATCATTTTCATTATCCATTCCATATATTTTTACCATTCCTCCAAAAGGAATTGCTCCTATAAAATATTCCGTTTCTCCTATTTTCTTTTTCCATATCTTAGGAGGAAAACCTATTCCAAATTCTTCAACTAGAACTCCTGATTTTTTAGCAGCAATAAAATGTCCAAACTCGTGAACCATCACTACTATTCCTAATATTAAGAAAAAAACTATTAAGTCTATTAAAAACATATTATCCTTCTATTTCAGCTTTTTTGCGACTGATTAATTCGTCAATTTTTTTATTATACTTATCAACGATTTCTTGTAATTTATCTTTAGCTCTAAATTTATCATCTTCACTTATTAGACCTTCCCTTGTTTTATCTTGAACTTCTGTCCAAGCTTCGTCTCTATATTTTCTTACTGTTTTTTTAGCGTCATCATTAACTTGAGAAACTGCTTTACTTATCTCTTTTCTTAATTCCTCAGACATTTGAGGCATGTTGATAATAATATTATTTCCTACAACAACTGGAGATAATCCTGGAACTTCTTTTACAATCGCTTTTTCAATTAAACTTATATAGGAAATATCCCAAGGTTGGATACTTATTTGTCTTGCTGAAGGAAGAGATATTGCTCCCAATTGTTGTATCTTCATTACTTGACCAAAACAATCAACAGAAACATTTTCAACTAAAGCAGGAGTTGCTCTTCCTGTTCTAAAACTACTTAACTTCTTAGTTAAAAAATCCATTACTTTATCCATATTAGGACCAACACTTTCTATAATTTTTTCGTACATATTTTTATATTGTTTATTATAAGCTTATTAATAAATTTTCTAAAGCCATTTTTTTATTAATATTACTACTTTCTATTAAATATTTTGTTTTCTCTATTTCTTTAACTATCTCTTTAATTTTATCAAAACTATAATTATTCAAGCTTGAATTATTATTAAAAATTTTTGACATCATTTCTTTTCTAAAGAATCTTTCCCATATTTCTAAAATCTCTACAATTTTATCATTTTCTTCTTTAAACTTCTTAGCGTATTCAAATCTTTTATACATCTCTGATTTAGTTAAAGAAATAATATCCTCTATTGATTCTCTTAAGAAATTTACCTTTAGAGGATCATTATAAAAATTAACTGCCTTACCAACTTGCCCTGAAGAAATTAAAGTTATCTCTTTAGCTTTTTCTTCAGATGCTCCTAAGGAAATTAAATAATCTTCAATCTCTTTATTGGGCGCCAAAGAAAATTTCATATTAATAAGTCTAGAACGAACAGTCTTTAAAATCATTTCTGGATGATGACTTATTAAAATAATTAAGGTACCTCCTTTTGGCTCTTCTAATGTTTTCAAAAGAGCATTTTGCGCATCTTTCTTCATTAAATGAGCATCATTAATTATTCCTACTTTTAATCCATTATTATAAGATTTAAGAGATAATTTTTGAATAAAATTTCTTAATTCTTCAATGGCTATATTCCCCTCAATAGGCTCAACAATGTTTAAATCAGGAAAAGAATTAGAATCAATAGATTTACAAGAATAACAATTTTGACAAGATTCCTTACAGAAGATACTTTTAATAAACTCTAGAGCAATCTTTTTTTTTCCAATTAACTCTGGACCAGAAAAAAGCATTGCATGAGGAATATTATTTATTTTCTTGAGAAATTCTATTTTTTTTGTATTCCCCACTATCATTTTATTCTTTCTATATTAGCTCCTAATTTTCTAAGTCTTTCTTCTAATTTTTCATAGCCTCTATCAACTTGATAAATATTTCTAATAGTTGTATCTCCTTCGGCAATAAGTCCTGCTATAATTAAAGAAGCTCCCCCTCTTAGATCAAATGAACCCATATCCGCTCCATATAATTTTTTAACTCCCGTCACAATGGCTCGATGAGGATCAGAAAAGAATATATCTGCTCCCATCTTATTCAATCCTTCCATATATTTTAATCTTCCTTCGTACAAAGGATCATGAATAAGAGTAGCTCCTTTAGTTCTGGTAGCTAAGACTCCTATCAAAGGAAGAAAGTCTGGAGGAAGTCCAGGAAAAGGTAAACTTTGAATTTTTCTAATAATAATATCTTTTGAAGGAAGGACTCTAACATCAACAAGATTATTTTTTCTTTTAATTATTTCAAATTTTGCTCCGCAATCTTCTAATTTCTTAAGAGTAAATTCTAAAAAAGGATATTCTACATTTTTAACTAAAATATTACTTCTAGAAGTCAAAGCCATAATAATAAAAGTTCCTGCTTCAATAGGATCATACATTAAGAAATGTTTAAATCCTTTAGGTTTTTTAAGTCCCTTGATTTTCAAAGTATGACTACCAACACCACTCACTTTAACTCCCATTTTTTTAAGAACCTTGGCAAGCTCTTGATTTTGATAATCGCCATCCGCAATCTTAATAATAATTTCTTTTTCAATTGAACTAGCAAATAAAGCAATATTCAAAGTAGCCGTAACTGATAATTCATCTAATATAACTACATTATCTTTAATTTCCTTAGGAGCAATTAAAGTAAATTTCTTTTTGTTCTCTTTGATTGTTACCCCTAACTGAGAAAAAGCATCTAAATGAGTATCAATCGGTCTAGCTCCAATTAAACAACCTCCTGGTTGAGGAAGAGAAACTTTTCCAAATCTAGCTAATAAGGCACCGAATAAAAGAACTGAACCTCTGAATTTTAAAACTAAACTAGAATTAATTTTTTTAGGATCAATTTTGCTAGCATTTATCTTAACCTTTCTTTTCCCTATCCATTCAACTTTTACTTTCATGCTTTCAAGAACTTCTATTAATCTAAAAACATCCTCTACAAGAGGAAGGTTATCAATAATGCAATCTTTGTCAGTTAAAATAGTTGAAACAAGAATAGGAAAAGCAGAATTCTTAGATCCTCTAACTTCAATTTCCCCTTCTAGTTTTTTACCTCCATGAATTAAAAATGATTCCTCGGTCATGACTATTTTTTTGCCATTATACTTTTTTTATACAAATCTAAATTATCTAAAACTGCTCCCGTTCCTTTAGCTACACAATTAAGAGATTCCTCTGCTAAGAAACAAGGAACACCTGTCTCTTGAGATAAGAGAGAAGCAATATTTCTTAAGCAAGCTCCTCCTCCAGCAACGACCATTCCTTTATCCATAATGTCTGCTGATAATTCCGGTGGTGTTTCTCTCAAAACATTTTTAACACATTTAACTATTTCTGAAAGAGGTTCACTAATGGCACCACAAATTTCATTAGAAGAAATTTTGATTGTTTTTGGAAGTCCGGCAATTAAGTCTCTTCCTCTTATTTCCATATACTTTGGTTCTTTCTCTAACAGAGCTGTTCCTACTTTCATCTTAATTGCTTCTGCTGTCTGATCTCCAATAGCTAAATTATGCCTATTTTTAATATATTCAGAAATAGCACTATCTAATTTATCTCCTGCCACCCTTAAAGATTGAGAGCAAACAATTCCTCCTAAAGAGATAACAGCCACTTCGGCAGTTCCTCCTCCAATATCAATAATTAAGTGTCCTGAAGAAGAATTAATTGGTATTCCCGCTCCAATTGCTGAAAGGATTGGCTCTTTAGCAATAAAGACTTCTTTTGCTCCCGCACTGATTCCCGATTCTATAACTGCTCTCTTTTCTGTTGAAGTTATTCCTGCTGGAACTCCGATTAATAATTCTGGTTTGAAAAATCTTGAAAATCCAGTATTTACTTTATTTATAAAATATTTAATCATTGCTTGAGTTATTCTGTAGTCAGCAATAACTCCATCTCTTAAAGGTCTAAAAACTTGAATTGATTCTGGAGTTCTTCCGATCATTTCTTTAGCTTCCTTACCAACAGCAAGAATTCTATTCTCATCTAAAGAAACTGAGACCACAGAAGGCTCATTTAAAACAACTCCCTTATTAGGGACGAAGACAAGTGAATTTTTTGTTCCTAAATCTATTCCTATTTTCATAATCTTAATACTATTCTATATAATAAAAGCATAATTGGCAAGAGAGCGTTTTTAAGGTATATATTTAGTATATGACAAAAAAACAACGAACCATCCTCTTCTTTTTGATGGCTATTATCTTTATAATTGTTGCTCCCTCAATTATACTTTATTCTCAAGGATACAGATTTGACGTTAAAAAAATGATGTTTGTAGAAACAGGAGCAATATATCTTAAAGTTTATCCTGAAGAAGCTACAATATTCTTAAACAACGAAAAACAAAAAGAAACTTCCTTTTTTTCTAGAGATCTTCTAATGCAAAACTTATTACCTCAAAATTATCTTATTAGAATAGAAAAAGAAGGATATCATTTTTGGGAAAAAAATCTTGAAGTTCAAGTCGGTCTAGCAACCGAAGCAAAATACATAACAATGTTTAAAGAAGATAATCCCTTTAATTTAGTAAAGGAAGATATTGAGAACTTCTTCCCTTCTTTAGATGGTAATCACTTTCTTCTTTTAACCTCTTCAAATGAAATATATGAATACAAAGAATCAACTAAAGAATTAAAAAGAATTCTTAATAAAACACAAACTCCTTATAATATTTCTAAGATTACTTTTTCTAATAATAGGAGTGCCCTTATTGAAACAAGCACAGGATTATATTATTTATTAACTCCTGATAATCAAATATCTTTAATTAAATCTTTTAGTAGCGAAGTTAAAAATATATACTTTGATCCTAAAGATGAAGATTATTTCATTTATCAAATAGGCAATTCCGTCTATCGATTTAATCCTAAAACAGAAAAAATTCCTAAATTAATATCCCGAGAAAAAATTGATCATTTTAATATTTTGAATAACGATATTATTGCTTTAAGTAATAAGAAAATAGTCTCATTAAAAGACTTAACTGAACCAGAAGAAGTTATTTTTGATGGTTCTTTTGATTACAAAGAAGACTCTCTTTATGAAATATTAAATATAGAAAATTATCTATTTTTGTTAGAGGATAAAAAGAATCTTTATTTTTTCAATAAAGAAAACAAATCTTTTGATTTAAAATTAGAAGGAGTAAGTGAAATAAAATATACTCCATTTTTTAATAAGATCTTATTCTACGATGATAATAAAATATGGTTAATGTTTCTAAAAAAAGAAGACTCTCCTTTCTTTAAAGAAGCCTATGAAATAATAGAATTAGCAAGCTATTCTAATAAAATAGATAATTTAAAATGGCTTAATGGATTTTACTTTATTTTGACTATTGATAATGAAGTCTTTATTAGTGAGATTGATAACAGAAGCAATATTAATATTTTTAATCTTGATAAAGATAATACTTCTAAAATATTCTTTGACGGAAACATTAAGAAAATATTTCTATTAGATCAAAAATCTTTCTTAGTTTCTCAAGACAAGATATTACCATAAAAAAACACACCCGAGAGGGTGTGTTATATCTTTAACGTTTTGACCATTGTGGAGCTTTTCTAGCTCTCTTTAATCCGAACTTCTTTCTTTCTTTCATTCTTGGATCTCTAGTTAAGAACCCTGCCTTTCTTAGTCTCTTTCTATATTCAGGATTAAATACCACTAAAGCTCTAGCAATACCGTGTCTAACAGCTTCTGCTTGAGAGTTAATTCCTCCTCCATTAACAACAACTGTTACCTTAAATCTTCCTAGTGACTTCATTTTATCTAAAGAATCTAATACTGTTGTTTGAAGAGAAGAAGTCATAAAGTATTTTTTAAAATCAACTCCATTAACTTCTACATTCTTATCACCTTTAGTGTATAGACGAACTCTAGCAATTGAAGTTTTTCTTCTACCTGTTCCCTCAAAATATCTATCATCAAGATTTTTAAAATCTTCTTCGTTTATAACAAAGTCATCGTCATCGTCGAATCTTTCAGGTAATCCAAAATCTGCATTACTAATATTAACAGTTTCTGCCACTACCTTTTTTTCTTCTTTTACTTCAACAACTTCCTTGCTTTTTTTAGCAACTTTCTTGGCAGGCTTTTTTGTTTCAGTTTCTTTTTTTGTTATTTTTTTCTCAGCCATATTAATCAAATTTTAACCTTTTCAAATGCTTTGCTCTTAATCTATTTTTAGGCAACATTCCATTAACAGCAAATATTAAAACATCTGCTGGCCTTTTTTCAAAAATCTTAATCATAGGAGTATGCTTATCATTTCCTAGATATCCTGTATTTTTAAAATAAGTTTTATCTTCTAGCTTATTTCCTGTTATTTTCACCTTCTTAGCGTTAGAGACAATTACTACATTGTTAGGCTCTTTGTTAGGAGCATAATCAGTACTTGTTTTACCTTGTAAGATTGTAGAAATCTCAGCAGCTAATCTGCCTAAAACTTTGCCTGTTGCATCTATTCTAATAACCTCTCTATTTGTTACTTTTTCTGTTTTCATAATATATTAAACTAATTCAATAATTGCCATTTTAGCACTATCACTTTTTCTTTGTCCTAATTTAATTACTCTAGTATATCCACCATTTCTTTCTTTGTATCTAACACCTAAATCATCTACCATTTTTTTAACTACTCTTGGAGAAAATAGTGTTGATAAATATCTGCGAGAAGATAAATCACCTTTTTTAGCTCTAGTAATTTTTGTTTGGATAAAAGGAGAAAGCTCTTTTGCTTTAGCTTCAGTAGTTGTTATTTTTTCTCTTAAAACTAAAGATGTGGCTAGCGTTCTTAAAAGCGCTCTCCTCTGATCTCTTTCTCTGTTTAATTTTCTTCCTTTCTGTAACTTTTTCATATATTATTTTTCTTTTTTCTTTGTAGTCTTCTTTTTCTTTTCTACAACAACTTCCTCCTCTTCTTCTTTAGTTTCTATAACAAATTTTTCTGAAATAAAACCAATTTGAGATAAAAGAATTTCTAATGATTGACTTAAAGCTTCTTCTGGAGTAATTGTTCCGTCAGTTTTGATTTCTAAAGAAAGTTTATCAAAGTCAGTTCTGTTTCCTACTCTCATATTTTCAACAACATAGTTAACTTTTTTGATTGGAGTAAATATTGCATCCATTCCAATAACTCCAACACTTCTTTTTACTTCTTTGTCTTCAAAAACATATCCTAAACCTTTTTCTATTTTAATTTCAATCTCTAATTCAGTACTCTTATCAGTTATTGTTGCAATATGCAAATCTCCATTAGCTAACTTTAGGTCAGATGTCAATTTAAAATCTGCGCCAGTAACTTCTTTTTCTCCCTTAACATTCAAAGTAATTATTTGAGGTTCGTCTGTAAACATCTTAAATCTTAATTGTTTTAGATTCATTAAGATATGTAAAACATCTTCTTTGACTCCATTTATTGTTGCAAATTCATGAGGAGCATTCTTAATCTTAACTTCTGTAATAGCGGAACCATTTAAAGAAGATAAAACAACTCTTCTAATTGCATTTCCCAAAGTAACTCCATATCCTGGATACAAAGATTCTATTTCAAATATAGAGTCATTAGGAGCTATACTTTTTGTTTTAATTGATGTTGGTAATGGAATCATGTTTTTAATAATTAATTATTACCTTGAATAATGCTCAAAGATTGTAGATAATTCTGATGGTAATTGTAAATCTTCTATAGTTGGATATCTTAATAATTTTCCTTCTACTTTGTCAGCGTCATAAGAGAACCACTGAGGAAGAGTATACTTCTTCATAGTTTCTGGTAGATTCTTTAAGATTTCTTTTCCTTTTGATCCTTCTCTGATTGAAATAACATCGTTAACAGAAAGCATGTAAGAAGGAATGTCTGTCTTTTTACCATTTACTAATAAATGTCCATGAGTAACAAGTAATCTTGCTTGAGCTCTTGATTTTGCCCAACCTAATCGGAAAACAACATTATCTAATCTACTTTCAAGTTGAGAAACTAGCTTAGAAGAAACATCTAAATCAGGATTTCTGTCTTCCATTGCCTTGAAAACATATTTTTTAAACTGAGATTCTGAAACATTGTACCATTTCTTAACTTTCTGTTTTTCTCTAACCTCACGGCCGTATTCAGTCAAATTAGATCTTCTCTTTTTTGCTTTTTGACCAGGAGCAAAAGCCCTTTTAATCATGGCACATTTTGGAGACAAACACTTTTCACCTTTAAGGAAAAGCTTTTCTCCTAATCTTCTACAAATTTTACACTTTGCTTGTTTCATATTTTTTATAATCTTCTTGGTTTCTTAGGTTTGCAACCATTGTGAGGAATTGGAGTTACATCTTTAACTGATGATATTTCAAAACCTTGATTAGCAATTGATCTTAATGCTGATTCTCTTCCTGATCCAATTCCTTTAACTACAACTTGAACTTTTTTTAATCCCATCTTTTCAGCAACGGCTCCTAATGTTTCAGCAATCTTAGAAGCAGCAAACGGTGTTGATTTTTTACTTCCCTTAAATCCAAGTTTACCGGCTGATTTGCTAGCTAGAACATTACCTACAGAATCAGTTAATGTAAGAATTGTATTGTTGTATGAACTAAAGATATAGATCTTTCCTTCTTTGCTGATAGCAGACTTAGAAACTTTAGGCTCTTTACTTAGAACCTTTTCTAGTTGCTCTCCCTCTTTGATCATCTCTTCTTCAGTTTTTTTGATTACGTGTTTTTTACCCATATTATATTATTTTCTATTTAGGTGCAGGAGCTCCTTTTCTTCCAGATCCAACAGTTCTCCTAACATTACCTCTTGCTGTTCTACTGTTTATTCTAGTAGTTTGACCTCTAACTGGTAAACCTTTAGAATGTCTTAAACCTCTCCATGATCCAATGTCTTTTAATCTTTTAATATTAACCATGACATCTCTCTTCAAGTCTCCTTCTACTCTAAAATTCTTTTCAACGTATTCCTTGATTAAACTAATATCTTCTTGAGTTAAATCTTTAACTTTTTTGTCTGCTGAAATATTGCATCCTGTTAATATCTTTTTAGCCAAAGCTGGACCTATTCCGTAAATATGTAATAATCCTATTTCTATTCTTTTTTCGTCTGGAATATTAATTCCAATAATTCTTGCCATAATAATATATATTAATTAAGCTCCTTGTCTTTGTTTATGTTTTGCATTTGTTTTGCAAATAACATGAACGCGTCCCTTTCTTCGGACAATTTTACAATCTTTACAAATTTTCTTAACTGATGGTTTAACTTTCATTCTATTTTTTTCTAAATATTATTCTACCCCTTCTTGGGTCATAAGGAGTTGTTTCAACTGTCACCTTATCACCAGGAAGTATTCTAATTCTATAAACTCTTAACTTGCCTGCCAAATGAGCCAGGACTTCTGACTTGTCTTCTAATAAAACTTTGAAGAATCCATCTGGCAAACTTTCCAGAACAGTTCCTTCTTTTTTAATCTTGTCGTCTTTTTTTACCATGTAAAAGATATTAAGACAATAGCAAAACTTTCACTTTTGGTCAAGAGAGAAAAAGCTATTGTCTTATTAATTATTAAATTTCAATTCTATATTTATACTTTCTTCTTTTTGAGGCAAAACTGTTCGCCAAAATGGGAAGACATTTATTTCGACTTTATCTATTTCCATCATATTTTCCAAAACAGAAATTGCGTAATCTTTTTCTTGATTTCTCAAGCTATTTTCCACAATCTCTTCTTCTGGCAAAGAATATATTTTTGATGTAAAAACAACTTTCAATTCAATCTTATTCTCACTAACTACCCTTTCTTTAATTTCACAAAAAATACTATCAGGAACAATTGTTTTCATTTCTGAAATTTCTTTTTTAATTAAAAACTCCCCCATCTTAATTAAATCTTCTTCTCTTGTCGAAAGAATACTGCTTTCTGTTTTTCCTGATATATTAAATTTTTCTACTTCCGCTCCTTCTTGAACATTAACATACAAATCTTTCATTTCAGAATTTATTGATTCAGAATCATAAACATAATTATTAGGAATAGAGTTGATTAAATTCTCTTTAGCTTGAGTAATATACTTTTCTTCAAATTCTTCTTTAGATGAAGAAATGTCGCCTTTGGTAACAATTTTAATTTGAGACTCTTCTCCTCCGGAAAGACTCGTTACTGTTTCTGCCCAAATACTTGAATATATTGCTAAACCGGAAAGACCAGGGAGAGAAAATGTTGCAGAAGGAATATTATACTTAGTTCCCGCTTCTTCAGCCGTAACTTCAATTTCAATGCTTCCTGGGGTTCCATCAGACTTAGCAGCAGGGATAGTAAAAGAACTGCTAGATTTATATATTAAACCACCAGGAACAGAAAGAAATCTTGTTCCACTTTTTATCTTTAATTCCTCAGCTGGTTTTATTTTATTAAAAACTTTTATTGTCCCTGTCGCTCTTTTTGTTTTAGAATCAGTTCCCGTCGAAAGGTATGTTTCTACAACTTCTCTAGTGTCAGAAAATATTATTCCAGGAATAATATTATTCTCATAATCAATCATGCTTTCTATTGCGTCTACAGTGAGATTAGCCTCTATTGAAAAGTCTTCAGAAGAAGGATAAATTTGAACTTCTGCCTTACCAGGCATAAAAAAGAATACTCCTGTTAAACAAACTATTAAGAATAAAGAAATCATTAAAAAAGGCTTTCTTTTCTTTTTTCTTTTTTGATAAGAAAATCCTTCTTTCTTAGCTACTTTTTCGTTAGGGATAATATCGTATATTTTTCTTACCATGATATAGTTGCTTTAATTCTTCTTACTCCTGAGCTAGAACTTTCTTCTTTAATAATTTTAAAAGATTTCAATAAGTTAATATTAGAAACGTGCGGTCCAATACAAATTTCCTTAGAAAATACTTCCCCAGTTTTATCATTATATATTGTCCAGACATTAACAGAATCAGGATACTTCTCTTTGAAGAAAGAAAGAGCACCAGAAGATAAAGCTTCTTCTAGAGGCATTACTTCTTTTTTGATCAATAACCCTTCTTGAATTTTTGAATTAATTAAATCTTCAACTTTTTTAATTTCCTCTTCAGTCATTTTTTGATTATAAGAAAAATCAAATCTTAATCTTTCATCATTAATGTCTGATCCCATTTGATGAACATCATCTCCCAATATTTTTCTTAAAGCTGAATGAAGTAAATGAGTAGCTGTATGTAAATACATTACTTTTTCACTGTAATTACTTCCTACTCCTCCGAATTTCTTTTCAGCTCCTGCCCTAGAAATTTCTTGATGTTTTTTTAATTCTTCTAAAAACTCTTCTTCATTAACAGTAATTCCTTTTTTATTAAGTTCTTCTCTAATCATTTCTATAGGAAAACCATAGCTCTGATATATATCAAAAGCTTCTTTACCTGTCATATTTTTTTCAACACTTAAAATATGCTTGAGTCCTTTATCAAGAGTAATAAAGAATTTGTTTTCTTCACTTTCGATAATTTCAATAAATTGCTCTTTTTTGCCTGAAATTTCAGGATAAACATCTTTATATTTATTAATAACAATATCAACTAAAGGTTTCCAAAACCCTTTTCCTAAATCAAGAATTCTTCCATATCTAACAATTCTTCTCAATAGTCTTCTTAAGATGTACCCTTGACCAACATTACCAGGAGTGACTCCTGCCTCAATAATAAATAAAGAACTTCTTATGTGATCAGAAATTATCCTAAAAGCATTCTGATTTTCTGAATATTTTTTATTAGATATTTTTTCAATTTCAGAGATTATATCAATAAATAAATCTGTCTCATATGATGAATTTTTACCATTCAATAGAGATAACAATCTTTCAAATCCTATTCCTGTATCAATATTTGTTTGATTTAATAATTCATATTCTCCTGCTTCATTTTTAAAGAATTGCATAAAAACCAAATTCCATATTTCTACAAATCTTTTACAATGATCACAATTAGGACCACAGTCTGGTCTTCCACAACCAAAAGATTCTCCTCTGTCATAGTGAATTTCCGAACAAGGACCGCAAGGACCAGTATTAGAAACTGGACCCCAAAAATTATCCTTCTTAGTACATTCTTTTATCCTTTCTTGAGGAATGCCATTTTCTATCCAAATATTAATTGCTTCTTCATCTTTTTCAATATTCCCTTCTCCCTTAAAAACAGTCACCATAATTCTTTCTTTGTCTAAGCCTAACTCATTGACTAAAAACTCTAAAGCAAATTTAATGGAACCTTTTTTGAAGTAGCCATTTTCATTTTGACCGATAGACCAATTACCTAACATTTCAAAAAGAGTGTGATGAGTATCATCTCCTATTTCTTCAATATCATCAGTTCTAAAACATTTCTGACAAGAAGCTAAATGAATAGAACCAAAATCCTTAAGAGGATCTTTTTTACCAGCTAAATACAAAGAAAATTGTTGCATTCCCGCAGTGGTAAAAAGAACGCTTGGATCGGATGGTAAAAGCGAAGAAGATGGCACAATTTTGTGCCCCTTTTCAACAAAGAAATTTAAAAATTTTTGTCTTAATTCTTGAGAGTTCATATATTATTTTTAACTAATTAAAAAGAGAAAGTCAATCTTCGTCAGAAATCTTTTTTCTCGCCTCTTCAATTAGTTTAGACGCGTAATCTTTTCCTCCCAATCCAAAGGATAAACCAATGGCAATTGTTAAAGTTGCAACAAGTCCTAAAATCAAAGCATTAACTATTTCTGGAGCTACTCCCAATTGAGACAAAACTGCTAAACCAGCAAAGATATATATTCCCCATTTAGCAACTGTTCCTAAAAAATTAATAAAACTTACTCCCATTTTTTTAGCAGAAACCTTAACAATCTTTTCAATGATATCAGCAATCACAATCGAGACAACTAAAATAATAATAGAAATAATCAATCGAGGAGTCCAAGCAATAATGCTTGCTAGTATTTTAGTAAAAGCTGACCACCCCATAATATCAGTAGAAATCATTAAAAATATTATTAATAAAATCCATTTACAGATTGCTCCAATAAAATTTGATGGTTCTACTTTAACATCAGCACTAGCTAAAGTTTCTTTCCAGCCTGACTTATCAAATAAAGAATCAAACTTAAGCTTACTCAATATTCCAGAAACTAATTTAGCAATCCAAATAGAAACAATAAAACCAAGAACAAAAACTATAATCGCCGCTAAAAAACTAGGAATAAAAAGTAAGATCTGACTCCAAGCATCATAAAGAGCTTGCATCGTAACTGAAGATAAAGTTTGTGTCATATTTTTTGGCCATTTTCTTTAAAAAGAATAATGACATTTATTATGATTTAATTATACACTATTTTTCTTAAACAATACAAGAAAATCTCCTTTACAGGAGATTGTTTGTGGACCGACGGGGACTCGAACCCCGAACCCCCTCATTGCAAATGAGGTGCTCTACCAATTGAGCCATCGGCCCTTACTTGTTTTCAAAAAACTGTGGGTATGCCTGGACTCGAACCAGGGACCTCGTCATTATCAGTGACGCGCTCTAACCAGCTGAGCTACACACCC
>CAZOPO010000003.1:32820-36352 GCA_964581805.1 uncultured Candidatus Saccharibacteria bacterium | reverse complement strand
GATTGGGTAAAAATAACTATATTAGATAAAGAAAGTGCCATTATTCATCAAGTATTAAGAAGAAGGACCATTCTTAGTAAAAAATATAATAATCGTGATGATAATCAAATTATCGCTACCAATGTTGATACTGTTTTTATTGTTGAATCATTAGATAATAATTATAATCTTAATCGTTTTGAAAGATATCTTGTTTTAATAAACGAAGGAAAAATAAAACCGGCTATTATATTAAATAAGATTGATCTAATTTCAGAAGAAGAATTAAATAAGATAATAGAAGAAGTTAAAAATAGATTTAATAATGTTGATATTATTTTAACCAGCACTCTTAACGATAAAGGAACTGATAAATTAATAGAATATATTGAGAAAGGGAAAACATACTGTTTTGTCGGTTCTTCTGGGGTAGGAAAATCTTCTTTAATTAATAAATTATTAGAAGAAAATCAGATTAAAACTAGTGAAATAAGTGAAGCAACAGGAAAAGGAAAACATACAACAACAAGCAGGGAAATGTATTTTCTAAATAATGGGGGAATTGTAATTGATAATCCAGGAACTAGAGGGGTAGGAATGACTTCTGTTAATCAAGGAATAGAAAATATATTCGATCAAATAATCTCTTTATCTAAAGAATGTAAGTTCCGTGATTGTACTCATACTCACGAATCTGGCTGTGCAGTTTTAAAAGCAGTTAAGGAAGATCGATTAGATAAAGAAAAATACTTAAACTATATAAAAATAAAGAGAGAGGCTGAATATTACGAAATGGATGAATTTGAAAAAAGAGAAAAAGATCGTAAGTTCGGTAAATTTGTTAAAAGAAAACTAAAAGAATTAGATCTTTAATAATTAAAATAAAAAAACCGAACATTTTTAAATATTCGGAAAAATTATTAATTATATTTAAGGCGCGAGCTCTTTGATTCTTTCTTGGGCTTCAATCCGACAAATTTCTTCATTTCTAGCACTAGAGAGTGCATCATTTGCTTCTTCAAGAGTTTGACAAAGGAGCAGCCATTTTTCAAAAATTAAGAGACTAATTATCGTCTTCTCAGGAGTAATTGAATAAAAGTATTTAATCCTGTCAATATCTTTTATACTAGGAAGCTCTCCTAAAATAAAGGAAAACTTCTTTTCGCGAAAGAGTTCTACGATAACATAATTAACGTGACAACCTTTCATTCTATATACTTGTTCACATAGCTGTTCAATCTCTTCTAAATTTTGGCAACCTTCTATTAACTTAATAAGTTCTTCGGAGAACACATTATTTAATGAATTATCATAGAAGCAGTTACCAAGAACTAATATTTTTTGAAGAAAAGAGTCGGCCTTTTCCATTTCTTTTCTAGAAAGGATATTCCACTTATCAATAATTTTTTTAGAATAGAATTTATCCATTCTGTATAAAATTCTCGCTTGTTGAGAATTTTTAATTACTGAGACCATGAAATCTAATGATTCATAAACGTAATTTATTGCTTCTCCTCTAGGGGGAATATTTCTGACGATGTTAAAGAATTCTTCAACATTCTCATCTTCAACTGCTTTTTTAAGAAGAGGAAGGCAAAGATCATTCCACTGCTTTAAGATAGAGTTTTTACTTTTTGAGTTCTTAGATTTTAAGTAGAGACTTTCCGCTTCTTTAGGAGTTCTCACTTTTGGCATAAACAAACTTAACATCATGATTAAAACCTGTTAGATTCCTTCTAACAAAGGATCGCCTTACAATATAATATTATAAGACGAATATTTAAAGGGTTTAAACCCACTAAACATTCGTCTCATATTTTTGAAAGAACCTTTATGAAGTTATAATATAAAACAATATTCAAGTCAATTAATTTGACAATTATTAAAATTTGTTTCATATATTAATAGTAGGATATTATGTGCGAAAAAGTTATTCCTATTAAGTATGGCCCAGATAAATGGGGCATTATCAGTTCTTTTGCTGATGAAAAGGTTGTTGAATTTAAAACAGAATATCTCTTAGTAAAAGGGGTTATCAACACAATTCAACATGGAGACGAACCAAATTCTTTTATCTTTACCATTCTTGTAAAGAAAGAAATGATGAGTGGTTGTTACGATTCTAAACTAAAAAAAGGGCACTTGAGAAAAACTCTCTAGCCCTTATTTTTTTACCTAAATAGAATCTTTTAAGATTTTAATAATTTTATTAGAGATAATTTTACAATCTACCAGACTATTGAGAACATTAACTTTTGATGAACTTATTGTTTTTCCACAAAGATTAATTATCTTATCAGCTACTAAATCTAGATTATCAAAATTTGTAATCATTTCTTCTAGTCCTGCTTTTCTAAAAACTTCTGAGCAACCCATATTTTCACTTAGTAAAACAGGAATACCAACACAAGCTGTTTCAACAGAAACATTACCAAAAGTTTCAAAATATGATGGAGATATAACTAATCCTTGTTTTTGATAAAAAGATTTCATTTCATTGCTTGGCATCATTGGAATAACTTTAATGCTTTCTGGTATTTTAATATCTTTATGTTCTTTTCCATTTAATATTACTGCCTCATGATTCCATCCCTTTTTATTTAATAACAAATGAAGAGAAATAAAAGCCTCAATATTTTTAATCGGAGCATATCTTCCAATGAAAGCAATTCTATTCAATTTGTTATTGCTTTTTACCTTTTTAAATAATGGGGAAATAGGATTAGGGATAACAGATCCATCTTTTACTTTTTTTGATTTTGATACTTCTCTTGAGACAACTTCTTTACATATCTGAGAAGGAAAAATAATCTTTGAAGAATTTTTTATAATATCTTTTTCCATTTCTAAAAATATACTTCTTGATTTTTCATCAAAATGTTCTGTTTCTTTTTTGAGAACTCCTGCATACCACAAAACAACGGGAATATTTTCCTTTTTAGCAGCCATTGAAATAATCCAAGGAACATAATAGGTTCCACTTATTAAGAAAATATCTGGTTTTTCTTTTCTAATAATTTCTCTGACAATTTCTATTATTGGTTCAAATTTATCTTTAACTTCTTTAAGAGAATTAGAGTTTTTAACTATTTTGTTTATCGAAAAATCACAGATACTAATAATCTGGTGATTAAAATAATTAGGAGGTAAATGTCTATATGTTACAGAAGGATTAAACCTTCTTAAAGAATTTAATTCTATTCCTAAAAAAGAGACATTAGACCTGCAGAGACAATTTAAAAGATTTAAATTAACTGAGGTTATTCCACCTAAAGACTCCCTAGTAATATTTATAGCTACTTTCATTTAATAAAGAGTTAGGAAGTCGTTATAAAATTATTCTAACATAAATTACTGTTTTTAACAAGATATATTTTGACAACGGATCTTAACTATCTTATAATCATTTTGAGCTAAATGAAAAGAATATATTTAGCTGGAGGACTTTTTAATGCTGGAGAAAGGCTTCACAACTTACATCTTGAAAAAGCTCTTAAAGATTTAGGTTACGATGTTATTCTTCCTCAAAGAGAAGCCTTAAGGCACTTTGATG
>CAZOPO010000003.1:17641-32720 GCA_964581805.1 uncultured Candidatus Saccharibacteria bacterium | reverse complement strand
GATTTAGGTTACGATGTTATTCTTCCTCAAAGAGAAGCCTTAAGGCACTTTGATGGTAAGGTTTTTAATGTTTCCGACATAGTTGAAAGTTGTTCTAATTGTTGTTCTGACATTAATAATCTTTTTGTAGGCAATACTGATGGATCAGATTCAGATAGTGGTACTTGCGTAGAATATGGTATCGCTATTAGCTCAAACAAAAGAGCTATTGTCTACCGAACAGATTTCCGAACTGCGGAAGAAAAAGAGTTAGGATTGAATGCAATGCTCAAAGCAAAAAAAACAATTTTTGTTTACGAACCTTGTTTTTTCACCGAACTCAGCGAAGTCGATTTATTTTATCAAAATCTAGCAAAAAGAATCGACAAGGCAATCCAGTTAATCTTAATTGATTAACTGTTTTTAATTAATATGTTAGAATTAATATATGAATAAAAAAATCATTTTAATCACAATCTTTTTAGTTGTCATTATCGGTATAATCTATTATTTCTCTCAAAGTAAATCAGTTGATATAGATCCTTTGAATTGTAATTATATTATCAATGGAGAAAATTTTAATTTAATAGAAGGGAAGTCAGAAATAGAAATACCGAATAGTAGTTCTAAAATTATTACTTACTATTCTAATATTGAAAACTATAATGATTTTAATAACGACAACATAAATGATGTTGCTGGTTTAATTATGCAAAATACAGGAGGAAGCGGAACTTTCTTTTACCTTGCAGTTGTCTTAGGAGGAAATAAAGAATGTCAATCAGTAGAATCTATTTTTTTAGGAGATAGAGTTTCTCCACAATCCATAGAAGTGGAAGGTAATATAATTATTGTAAATTATCTAGATAGAGCATTAGAAGACTCAATGACTGATTTTCCTTCTATTACTATTTCCCGAAAATTCTTAATAGAAAACAATAGGTTAATAGAAATTATTCCAGAATAGCGTCTGTTGACATTTTGACATCTTTGTGTTATTTCTTGATTGGTTGCTTGAAATGACACAAGTTAAAAAAGTTTACAGAAGAGCCCTAAAGAAAGGTAAAGAAATTCTTTCAGAAAAAATTGATTTAGAAGATATAGAAAATAGTCTTTTAGAAAGGGACGTAAAAATGAAAGATATTGAGACTTCTATTAGTCTAATCTCTTGCATTCTTTATCTCCATAATTTAGTTTTTCCTGAAGATGAAACAATAAGAATATGTTTTTGTTATAAAGAAACTAACAGAAACGTTCTTGCTGTTGTAGGAAAAAGATCTTATCAAGTCGCTTCTAAGGGTATATATGAAAAGATTAGAAAAATGAATAGGAGAATTATCATCTATAATAAAGATGGCTCTCCTAAAAATTTTGATGAACTTCCTTACGCTTCTTATCAAGAAATTATGTTAGCAATTGCTGCTCATGAAGTAAGACATCAAGTTCAAAATAAAAACATTGCCATCTTTTCTCCCCAAAAAAAATATGAAGGAATAATCGATAGTTTTGTCGGATATTATGGTATTGTTTTTGGCAAAAATCTTGAATATGAGGATGTTGAAGACCCTAAAGCAAGAGTAAAAGAATTAGATGCTCGAGTTATTGAAGGATTAATTCTTTCTGCTCTGCAAGATGGAGCTGAGGAATCAGAAATCTGTAGAATAATTAAACTTGAGGGATAGACACATTGTGTCTTTTTTTTTATTTCATTTGGATATATAATTCAATATATGCCAATTTTTGTACTCTTAATCGCTACTTTTATTTCTACTCTTTTGGGAGGCCTTTTTGCTCTTCGCTTTAAAGATAAACTTCACCTTATAGTTGGTTTTAGTGCCGGAGCAGTTTTAGGAGTTACTTTTTTTGATCTTATGCCAGAAGCTCTAGAGTTAGGGAAAAGTTTCTATTCAGTAAAAACTTTACTATCTCTCGTTGTTTTAGGATTTTCTCTTTATCTAATTATTGATCGTTTAATTCTTCTTCATGGATACAAAGAAGAAGAGTGTTCAAAGATAGGAAACTTTGGAGCAGGAACACTTTCTATTCATAGTTTTCTTGATGGAATTAGTATTGGTTTTGCTTTCCAATTCTCTGAGACATTGGGGGCAATTGTTGCTTTAGCAGTAATTGCTCATAATTTTTCCGACGGAATTAATACCGTTAGTATTGTATTAAAAAATAAGGGAGACAAGATAAGATCTTTTAAGTGGCTAATAATTGATGCAATTGCTCCCACCTTAGGGATAATTACTACTTTATTCTTTGCTATATCTCAAGATATGCTAAGTTTACTCCTTGCCTTATTTTCAGGATTCTTCTTGTACATTGGAGCTAGTGATTTGATTCCTGAAAGCTATCATAATCACCCTGTAGCTTGGACAACTATTGCAACACTTTTAGGAATTGGAACTTTATATTTGATTATAAGCTTAGCTTAAATATCGTACTGCCAACTTAAGACTACAGTATTTGGTCCAGTATGGGCACCCAAAACAACATCTAATAGACTGACGTTAATATTAACATTTTCTATTTTTTCTAAGAACCCTTTAAGCTTATTCGCTTGTTCAGGATTATCTCCATGAGAAATAATTATATTTATTTTTCCCTTAAAATCTTTAGTTTTTTTAACAAATTCATCAAAAAGGGGAGTTGCTAATTCAAAAAAATTAGTCTTAATTGTATAAGGTCTGATTGTTTTATTTTTAACACACATTATTACTCCTATTTTCATCTGCTTCATTTTCTGCAAACCATAAGGTAATATTTTAGGCATTCTTCCACCAGCAAATAACCACTTAGGATCATCATAAGTAAAAATTAAAAAGTTGTTTTTAATATTCTTATTAAAATTCTCAATAATTTTATCAATATTTAATTTATTCTTAAGGTCTTCTACTATCTTCATCATTAGTAAACCATGAGCTCCACTTCCTGTTTCAGAATCTAAGATAAAAATTCTTTTTTGATCTTCTCCTAAAAATTTGGTTGCCTGAATAGCTGCATTATATGCTCCTGAAGCTCCTGAAGAGAAAGAAAGATGAATAACGTTTTCAAAGTTCTTAAGTTTATCCTTAAAAACTGTTAAATACTTTTGAAGAGATGGTTGAGATGTTTTAATTCCTCCTTTTTTTCCTAATTTTTCACCCTCTCTTTGCTTTTCGAAAATATTTCCTTCGATTGATTCAAATTCTCCATAGTCAATAGCAAAATCAATAACACTAATTTCGTTATTTTTTATAAAATCATCTGACAAGTCAGCTTTAGAATCTATTGTTAAGCCTATTTTTTCCATATTTATTAAATAATATTTATTGGATGATTATAACAGAAATTCTTTATTATTTATAGTGCTTATTGCTGATTTCTCATTTTAAAGATAATATTAATTAATGAACCAAGAAAAAGCCTTAGAAATAATGAAGTCCGGAGAAAATGTATTTTTAACTGGTTCGGCAGGAACGGGAAAAACTTTTTTACTTAATAGTTTTATTAATCATCTTAAAAAGAATAAGGTTCATTTTGGTATTACTGCTTCTACAGGAATAGCAGCAACACACATTGGAGGAAAAACTATTCATTCTTGGGCAGGAATAGGATTATCTAAAGATATTAATGATCCTTATATTAAAAAATTCTTATCTAGAAGAAATCCCCAATGGAAAGAAATTAAAAGTTCTCAAGTTTTAATCATTGATGAAATATCAATGCTTGATGCTAAAAGATTATCACTAATAGATAAAATTTGTAAAATAATAAAAGAACCCTTTCTTCCTTTTGGAGGTCTTCAAATTATTGCTTCTGGAGATTTTTTTCAGCTTCCTCCTATTAATGACGACATTAACGAAAGGGCACAATTCTGCTACAGCTCTTCAGCCTGGGAAAAAGCTCATTTTAAAGTTTGCTATCTAGAAGAACAACACCGACAAAAAGATGAGCAATTAAGTAAAATATTAAATAATATTAGGAGTGGCTTAGTTGATGAAAAAATAATAGATAAATTAAAAGGAAGAATCAATAAAGATGTTGAAGGTTTAGAAAAAATTACTAAACTATACACTCATAATATTGATGTTGATCGAATTAATGATCTTGAACTTTCTAAAATAAATAATCCTTTGTTTGAATATGGGATGACTTCGACTGGTAATAAAAAGGTAGTTGATTTTTTAAAAAAGAATTGCTTAGCTCCTGAGAGATTAAAACTCAAAAAAGACTCCATTGTTATGTTTGTTAAAAACAATCCTAATGAAGGATATGTAAATGGAACATTAGGTAAAATAATCGGTTTTGATTCTAATAATTTTCCTATCGTTAAAACTATCGATAATAGAGAGATTATAGTTTCTAAATTGAAATGGGACTTTGAAAGAGAAGGACAAGTCGTAGCTTCTATCTGTCAATTTCCCTTAAGGTTAGCTTGGGCAATAACTATTCATAAAAGCCAAGGAATGACTCTTGATGCTGCGGAAATCGATCTTACAAAATCTTTTGAAGCTGGAATGGGCTATGTTGCTTTATCAAGAGTTAAAAAATTAAACAATATTAAGTTAATAGGAATAAATGAAACTGCTCTAAAAGTAAATAAAGAGGTCCAAGAAAAAGATAAAGAATTTATTTTCTTATCCAAAGAAAATGAAAAAAATTGACAAATAAAATTAGAATTGTATTATGTAAAAGGTTCTTATGTGCACTACTAAATTAATTAAAGAAATCCCTTGCGCTATTATTGAAGAAGAGAATTCATATATCCTCTCTTTCGATAATACTCCAAGAGAAATTATCGATTTCCTTTCTACAGAAGTAGGAGGAGTAAAAATGACCTCAAGTGGGGAAGGAAATTTTAACTTAATTTTTAGGAAAAAAGACCATAATTGAGGTCTCTTTTTTTATCTAATATAATAATTAATAATATATGCTTGAAGAAAATAAAAAACTATTTCAAAACATTAGAAGTTTAAATTTGCCAATAGGGGAATATGCTATTTTTGGTAGCGGACCAATAGGTATTAGAGATTTAAGAAAAATAAATGATATTGATGTTATTGTTACTGAAAAAATATTTAATAAATATTTAGATAAGCCAGGATGGGAAATTAAATATACATATAATAACGGTCATCGTTTTGAAAGATTAACTAATGATGATTTAGTTATTGAAATGTGGAAAGATTGGTATGTCAACTGGAATGTTAAAAAATTAATTAAAGAAGCAGAGATTATTGAAGATATGCCATTTGTTAAATTAGAATACTTGATCAAATGGAAAAAATTCCTTTCAAGAGAAAAAGATTTAATTGATTTGGAACTAATAGAAGACTATCTCTACGATTGACAAAATATCTCTTAGGGTCTATTGATTAATTGGTAAAAAATGATTAAAAGAATTATTCTTTGGACTGGAATGTTGTTTATAATAGTTTCAGCGATTATTGTCATTTCCTATATTGGCTGTTCAATCATGCTAATGATAAAAATGTAATAAGACCAAATGGTCTTTTTTTACTTGACAAATTTTTATACTTATGTTAAAAAGTATTTGTCGAAGAAAAAAGATTCTTTGACACACAAGAAGCTAGCAACTTAAAGCTACTGTTAAAGATTCGCTATCTGAACAAAGTCGACAGTTAATGCCGACGCAAAAAAGTGATAAAACTGAAGCCCTTCCTCACAAAAACAGTCGCATCACACCCCATAGAGACATTGGAAATTCCACTGTCTCTCATCTTTTTTATTGACAAAGCTTATCAATTACTATACTCTTTTTTCTTGGTGACGATTATGCACTTTTCTCAAAAATGGTTCATTGAAACAACTGATGGTAGATCTTTCCGCCTATTAATCAAAGAAGGATATTTTCCTAGATTACTAGATGCTTTATCCCTTTATCATGATGATTGGTTTCTAATAATGACAAGCGATCTTTCTGGAAGAGAAGAGGAAATTATTACCTCTGTTAGTCTGGAGAACAAAGTTGATATAAAAATTGACTTTCAAGATAAAAGGATTATTGCCTTTTATGTAACCAACAAGGAAGGAAAAGAGATACTTTCTCACAAAAACATCAGATTAGTTGAACAAAGAGCTCCATAGGTAGCTCTTTATTTTATTTTGAGATATAATATTAATAATAATTAATATTAAAAAATATGAAAAAAATACTTCTCTTAATTATTTTTGTAATGATCTCCTTTGGTAACCTTGCTTTGGCTAGTGAAAATAATACAATTACTCCTGATAGTAATTTTTATTTTCTCAAAAAAATAACAGAAAATGTACAAGAATTCTTTACTTTTAATTCTGAAGCTAAAGCTAAACTTCAAACTACTTTTATTAATGAAAGAATTAATGAGATTAAAAGTATTTTAAACAAAGAAAACAATGTAGGACTAGAAGAGGTTCAAGAAAGACTTCAACAAAACCTTAAAAAAGCTAGTGATATTGTTAACAATCAAAAAGATAAAGGTAATGACGTATCTAATCTAGCTAAAGAATTAGACAGTCAATTAGAAAAGTCTAATCAAATACTTGAAGAAGTTTTTAATAATCATATTAATAATATAGAAAATAAAGAGGAGATTATTATTGAAAAAATTAATTCAGAAAAGAATGAAAACGAAATTAATAATTTGATTAATAGTCTAAATACCATC
Organism: uncultured Candidatus Saccharibacteria bacterium; assembly: GCA_964581805.1. GTDB lineage: Bacteria > Patescibacteriota > Minisyncoccia > Minisyncoccales > Minisyncoccaceae > UBA2558. Next base: position 26,088 of record CAZOPO010000003.1, on the reverse strand, counting down.
AAAGAAGAAAAAACAAATATTAAAGACTTTTATAACGAATCTAAAGATATTATTAAACAAAAAATTGATCTTATCAGCGAAGAAATGGACTCTAAATTAAAAGCTGAGAAAATCATTGAAGGAGTTGAAAAAGACAAAGAAGAGGTCTTAGAAAAAAACTTAGAAGAAAGCATATTATTAAAATTTAATAATATAATAAATCAAGCTAAATCTGCTTTTAATAATGGACAATTCGAAGAAGCTAAAGGAATAGCAAATCAAATAGAAAAGGGAATAACAAATATTAAAAATTCTGTTATCAAATTAGAAGAAGCAGAAAAAGAGGAATCTGCATTAAAAACTTTACCAGTTGAAAATAATCCTATTATCGAAGAAAAAATTCAAAGAATAGAAGAACAAGTCAAAGAAGCAAAAGAAAATTTAAGCGAAGAAAGAGTTCAATCAATAGTAAAGAATGTTGAATCTTCAATAACTCTTAATGGAATTATTGGAAGTTTTACTAGCAATGGACAACCAGATATTTTAAAAAATAAATTCATGAGTCTATGCAGCAAGTATGGCGAATCTTTTGGCTTAGAAAATAATTGCGATTGCTTCTTTGATTATGTAATGGATAATTACAGCTTAGAAGAAATGATTAATCTTTATTTTAAATACTCTAAAAACCAAGAAATAACAGAAGAATTAAAACTAATTCTTAAAGAAGCTCTTACTGAATGCCTCTAAGTATTGACAAATATAAACTTATATTTTATAATTAAAGTGTGCAGGTAGGCACATTGAAAATTTATAAGAGGTCATGTCAATGGATTTAAAGTCAGACTTTAAACTTCTCAAAGAGGTTTTGTATTTCGATTTCTGTTATTATGATGTACTAAACATCTACAGGGTCATGTTGTTGATTGCATGGATGGTAGGAGCATTAGCTGCTACGATCTATGGAGGCTTAGCAGGATTTGGATTGCTGACAGTCTTAGTATACTTCCACTACAAGATTGTTTTTGCTGCGTATGATAAGTCTCAATTAAAGATCTCTATGATCATCATAGCAAGCTTCATTATTCTGTTTTTCGTCCCCTACATCAACTATGGTATCTTACTCTTGATCTTCATCGCAGCTATATCCTTGCAAACATTCTTTTTGCTTGTATGTTTCGAAGAAGAAATTGAGTTTGAACTTTTCTACTTCTTAAAAGAAAAAAAGGGATCCTTAAGGAATTTCAAAAAAAGCTTTGAAGAAGTAAAAGGATCGTTCGCAATCATTCTAACGTTTGTATGGATGATATTAACCCTTATTGGTTATTTAATCCTTCCTCAAGTAGGACTTAATCTACTGATACTGTTAATCATCTTAACTTCCATTAACTACGGAACACTTATAAGAGGGAGAAGTAAATTCGAATCAAAAATTGTTGTATTTACAGGATTAAGTTTCCTTCCAGTGTTCCTGATCTTCTACAATGATTACGATCTTTTATTGTCGATCTTCTTAGGAATCGGGTCGATACAGATATTATCTCTGTATCTACATTTCGAAAAAGAAGTTTCCATCTTATTAAGTAAAAAATGGAAATTCTTCTAAACCAATTTGAGAAATTCTCTTATTGGTCTTTTTTTTGCCATGTTGACAAATACTAATGTTTATATTACAGTTTAGTTGGAGTAACAATGCCAGAAATCATCTTAGTTGGATTCACTGATGCTGTATCGAAAGCATTAGAAGATAAGATCATTTTGATTTTAAGTCCTGTTGTAGCTGATCCTAAAAGTATCACCTGCAAGAGAATTAAATCAAATGAAGATCCTTGCATCATTGTAAGATCAACTCCTAATGATTTAGGAGTAGTGACTAGAAGATTAAAAATTCTGGGAACTGAAGTGAAACAATTTTCACTTCGAGCTAGTTAACGCGTTGACTAGCTTTTTTTTGTTTTAGAAGTATAATAGAAGCATGAAATACACATTTGACCCCGTAACAATGATATACATTATTCTAATATTTTCTATATTAGGAGCCTTTGTTTATATAATAATGCAACCTAAAGAAATTGCAGTAATTTGCACTGAAGAAGCTTTAATTTGTCCTGATGGTTCATCAACAGGAAGAATTGGTCCCGATTGTCAATTTGAATCCTGCCCAACACTTACCAAAGCCGAAGAAGCAAGATTCAATTATTATAAAGGAGATTTAGTAGCTATTTACAATCTTAAAACTTTAGAAGATCAGAAACCTAACTTATTTTCTTCAGATTACATTTTACTTACTTCAATTCCATTAAACTTTTCTTCAACAGAGTTTATTGATACCTATTTAAAATGTTCTTCTGAAAATTGTAGTGATGTTGGAACAGAAACAGAATTAATTGTAACTAAGTATAATTCAGAAAACCAATCAAGTATAAATATAGGAAAAATTCATTCCATTTCAAAATCTAATTCAGGAGGGATATTTGTTCCTGTATATTTAACTAGCGATAATCAAAAAATTATTTTAGATGCTTGGATGGGATCTCCAGGAGCAGGAGGAGGAGATGTTGATTATGGTTTTGCTATAATTAATATGCCTTCTCAAGAATCAGAAGAAATTATCCCTATAAATGATTCTAACTTCATTGCTACTAATTCCGCTATTTTCTATAACAACTATGACAATGTAGTTTATCTTGAAGAAAGTGAAAAATCTCCTCAATTCTCTAAACCTGGCCCAATTAATAGTGGAAAAGTTATTAGCAGAAATTTAATTAATAATATAGAAAAAATAATCCTAGAAGAACCTTATTCTTCTTATGATATTAAAACGATCGACAACAATATATTGTCTTATGAAGAAACCCATTATTCTATCCCTAAAAATTGTGAGGCAGTTAATTCTTCCAATGAATGGATAGGAATAACTCTAGATTGCGTATTAAAAACTATAACAATTAAAAATATTAACTTATGAACAAATATTTAATTTCAACAATCATCTTATCTGCTCTATTGGTTAGCACTACTTATGCAGCAAGCATTAATGGACAACAAATTAAAAGCCAAGAGCAATTACAGATAAACCAAGATATTAATGAAAACGGTAGCCAAGTTAGGACTCAAGAACAGTTACAGATAAATCAAGAAAATCAAAACCAGGAACAAGTTAGTAATCAAGTTCAATCAAATTCAAATAATCAACAAAGAAGAAGTGCTGTAGCTAATGCTGTTCAAGAGATGCTTCAAGTTGCTGAAAGAAATACTGGCATTGGAGAACAAATTAGAGTCATAGCTCAAAACCAAAATAGAAACCAGGAAGATATTGAAGAGAGTTTAGCTAGAGTCCAAAAAAGAAGCTCAATAGCTAAAGCAATTATGGGACCTAATTATAGTGAAATTAATAAAGCTCAAGAATTACTAAATCAAAATCGTAGCCAAATCCAACAAATGGAAGAAATTAGAAATCAAGTTGTTAGCGAAGAAGATAAGCAAGTTCTTAACGAACAAATTCAACTTATCAGTAATGCTAATGAAGAGATAGAAGATCTTCTAGATGATTCTAAAAAAGGATTTAGCTTACTTGGTTGGATGTTCAAAATATTTAACAGATAAAAATAAAACCACCTTTAAAGGTGGTTTTTTGTTAGGCTTCAAGGATTTTCATTACCACAGGAAGAAGGTCTTTTTTTCTAGACATCATTTTATCTAGATAAACACAATTATCATTTACTTTTTTATTAAAAGCTTTTTCAATACAATCACAATTGTCACTTATTAGTAATTCCGATCCTTCATTAATAATGTCTGTCATCATTAATATAACAAAAAGAAGATTCTCTTTTTTTGCAATCTCATTTATCTTTTCTAAAAGATCTTTTTTCATTTCTTTAGCTTCACTTAAATCAACAACTTCAATCTGACCAACACCAAACTTATTTCCACAAGCTTCAAAAGTTTTAAAGTCAGAATAAATAATCTTTTCTGGATCTAGTCCTTTTAAAGAAGCTTTTTTCTTTTTAATTTCTATACCAAAAGTTTGAAGATCTTCTATTTGAGCAATTTTATTTAAAGTCTCTGCTATTTCAATATCTCTAGGAGTAGTAGTATTTGATTTAAAAACAACCGTATCAGAAAGAATAGCGGAAATTAATATTCCTGCTAAAGATTTACTTATTTCAAAACTTTTATCATTAAACATTCTTTCCGCAATTAAACTAGCTGTTGAACCCAAAGGTTTAACTTGAAAATTAATTGGTTCTGATGATGTAAAATTTATTTTATGATGATCAATGACTTCTATAATATTAGCGCTCTCAAAGCCATCCAATCTTTGGCTTTCTTCGTTGTGATCAACTAAAATAACATTCTTTTGAGAAAGAGAATCTAAAACAACTGGAATTTCAAAATTAAAAGAATCTAAAACAAATTTTGTTTCTAAATTAAGTTCTCCTGTTATAGCAGGAAGAACATTAAATCCTTTTTTGTTTAAATATTCAGCGTAGGCAATAGCCGAACAAACAGTATCTGTATCGGGAGATTTGTGACCAATAATATAAATAAGATCTTCTTTATTCATAATTTAATTTTTATTATCTTACTTAGACTATACAACATATGATTATTGATGTAAAATCAAAATACATTGTTTTTTAATTTAAATTTATGAAAAAAATAGCCGTAATTATATGCAGTTTTGCTTCGAGCACTAAAGAAATACTTGATAAGTATGGAATTATTTCAATAGAATCTAAACCTAATTGGCCAGAAGAAAGTCAGTTAGAGGGAGAGAATATCTTCCAAAAGATGCGCGATGCTCAAAAAAAAGGAATAAAGTCTACTCCTAAAACTTCTCAACCATCAATGGGAACTTTTAAAAAATACTTTGAAGAAGCTCTTAAAGATAATGATGAATTAATTTGTATTACTATTAGTTCTAAAATATCAGGAACATACAATTCAGCGATGCAAACTAAAAAACTATTCAAAGAAGAGATTCAAAATAAAATACACATCATTGATTCAAATAATATTGATGCTGCAGAAACTCTTTTAGCAATTAAAGCTGTTGAATTAACAAAAGAAATTGATAATATCGAAGAAATAATTGAAAAAATTAACTCTTATATCCCTAAAACATATTTTTATGGAATGACAGAAAATCCAAATCAAATGGAAGCAGGAGGAAGAATCAATCATGTTTTAGCTACCTTACTTTCTCAAATGCAAAAGATTGGAATGAGACCAATATTACATATGGATAATGGAGTAGTTAAAGCTGCTAACTTAAGAATGAATGCTAAAGATACTGCTAATGCCTTGCTAAATCAATTTGAAGATTTAAATAAGAAATCTTTAGAAAGTGGCAAACATTACAGAATAGCTATTAGTCATGCAGATAATTTATCAGAGGCTAATAAATTAAAAAACATCTTTGAAGAAAAATATAAAGATCAGATTAAAATAGATTTTATTAGTATGACAGGAGTTCTAATCGGTTCTCATGTAGGCCCAGGAACATTGATGTGCTGCACTTTAGAAGAAACACCATGAAAACATATTTAAAAGCTTTAAAATTTGTAAGTTATGAAAAGGGAATAACCATTTCTCTTTTCTTTGTTTGCTTAATACTTTCTTGCTTAACACTTATTGAACCATTCTTTTTTAAAGAAATTGTTGATAGTCTTTTTAGCTTTAAGGGAGAGCCTAATTTTCTGAAAGGAATTCTTGATATCTTCCTATTTTGGTCTTTAATTATTCTTGCTAATATTTTTGCTAAAGTCTCTATCTCTTATCTTGCTTCAACTTTAGCAAATAAAGTTTACTATAATCTTTGGAATAAAACTTTTGCCCATATTCTAACTTTTTCTGTTAATTTTTTCCAAGATAAAAAACTAGGAACAATTCTTAGAAGCTTTGAAAGGGGATTAGATAATATATATCTTCTTCAAATAAATTTCTTTAGAACTATCTTAATTAATTTATTTATTATTTTAATTTTAATTCCTGTTATTTTCTTTTTAAATTATAAGATGGCCTTAATTATTACCATTGCTATTCCTTTATTAATAGCTTTTGTAGTTATTGGAGCATCTAAGACAGTAAGCTTCCAAAAATCTGCTGATAAAGAGACTTCTGAATTATCAGGAATCGCCTATGACTCTATTAGTAATATATTTCTAGTTAAAAGTTTTGTTTTAAAAGATAAAATAATAGACAAAACCCTTGAAAAAAGTCGTTATGCTTATTTAAAACAAAAAGGAGCTTTGAAGTGGTGGGGATTTATCAACGGAACAACCGGAGGAATTGGTCTTGTTTTAACAATTATGGTTTTTATTATTGGGAGCTTGCTTTACACCAAAGGAGAAATATCACTAGGAACTATTATAATGTTTGTTGGCTTTACTAATATTTTAATTAGCGTCTTTAACTCTCTTTTCTGGAATGTTCTTGATTTTCTTTGGGAAAAAGAAAAAATCAACTCTTTCTTTGAAATTTGGGAAGAAAAACCAAGAATAATAAGCAGTAAAGATTCTATTAAACTGGAAAAAGTAAAAGGTGAAATAGAATTTAAAGATGTTTATTTTTCTTATGAAAATGATTCTAGCGCTTTAAATGGTATTTCTTTTAAAATCAACCCTGGAGAAATGATTGCTTTTGTTGGACACACTGGTTCAGGAAAAACAACTACAGCTAATCTAATCTCTAGATTTTATGAAATTAAAAATGGAGAAATATTAATTGACGGAATTAATTTAAAAAATATTAATATTGATTCTCTTAGAAAAAATATTGCTATTGTTTTCCAAGAGAACACTTTCTTCAATGCAAGCTTTTTAGAAAATTTAAAAATTAATAATGAAAGAGAGATCACGGAAAAAGAAATAGAAGAAGCTTTAAAGAAGGCCTATATTTTTGATCTTGTTAAAAAGAATAAAAAAGGATTAAATCAGATAATAGGAGACAGGGGTTTAAAATTATCAGGAGGAGAAAAACAAAGATTAAGTATTGCTAGAGCCATATTAAAAGATGCTCCAATTCTTATTTTAGACGAAGCAACTTCTGCTCTTGATGCTGAGACAGAAAATAAGATTCAATTAGCTATTTCTAATCTAATTAAGGATAGAACTACTATTGTTATTGCTCATAGACTATCAACTATTAAAAAAGCTGATAGAATTTTTGTTTTTGAAAATGGTAAGATTATTGAAACAGGGAACTTTGATTCTTTAATGAAGAAAAAGGGAACTTTTAGTAAACTCGTAAGTTTCCAAATGAACATTTAGTTTTCCACCTCCTTCTATTGACATTTTTAACATTAATTGTATAATAGAAGTATGAACGATCTTCAGAAGAGCGAAGAAGAAAAGATCTTATCAACAAAAGATCTTGGACACGAAAAGATCATCGAAATCGGAGAAGCAGTCAAAGAGCTTTATGATCTTACTGAGATCTACAAAGATTACTCTCAGTTCATTAAAAAAACTACCGAAGAAGAAGGCTACGAACTCTACATTAACGGAGAGTTTGCCTCCTTCTCAAGAAGAAGAATCGGAAGAAAGATCAGAGAGATTGAAGATCTTATCCGCAAAGAGCAAAACATTGTCATCGATGCTGAAGAGTATCTTAATAAAAGAAGCTCCAAAGCTCCCGTAGATCTTATTTGCTAAACAAAGTCCAAAGCAAGACTAAAAACTGCTTTTTTTTATTTTACATAATTTTAAATATAGACTATATAAGTATTGTGCCAAAAGAGGAAGAATTAGCTTTAGAAGATTTTAATATTATTGAAGAATTAATAGAATCTTACAGAAGTTATGAAAAATGCATAGAGATTATTCAAGAAAATAAAGATAATCCTACATTGTCCAAACTATTAGAAAAAGATGCTTCTTTTATAAGAAGAAAAATTCTATTTTTAATAGAGAGCATAAAGTAACTATCATGCTACTTTTAAAGTCCAAAGCAAGACTAAAAACTGCTTTTTTATTTGACAATAAATAATACAAAAATTATAATAAGAGTATAAGAAAATTAATATTTTAAAAAAATGGTAGCAAAGAAAAAAGAAGAAAAAAATTCTCTTGGAGCAGCAGTTGGAATTGGTGTGGGAATTGCAGCAGCATCTGCAGCAGCTTATCTTCTTTTCGGACCTAAAGGAAAAGAAAATCGTAAAATGATAAGTGGATTCGCAGTTAAAATGAAAGGAGAAATTATTGAAAAGTTTGAAAAAGTAAAAGAAGTAACGGAACCAATTTATCAACAAATTGTTAGCGAAGTTTCTGAGAAATATTCTAAACTTAAGAATATTGATAAGGAAGAGCTAGAAAAAGTTGTTGAAGATCTCAAACAAAACTGGGCAAAAATAGTTAAAGACGCAAAACCAAAAAAGAAAGTAGCAACTAAAAAAGTTACTAAATAAATTTTTAAAAAAACAGGAAGAAATTCCTGTTTTTTATTATAAAAAAAGAGGGAAATAG
>CAZOPO010000003.1:13110-17541 GCA_964581805.1 uncultured Candidatus Saccharibacteria bacterium | reverse complement strand
ATTGTCTCTCTTTTAAGTTTAATCTTTTTAGCTGTAGGGGTAGGAAATTTATTAAACACAACTCTTAAAGCTACTTTCTTCAAAGAAGCAGAAAAAAGAGATTATAGTGTTTGCTATAATTATCCTTACTATTATTCTAATATTGAAAAAACTCCTGAAATGAGCGAAATACAATTAGAACAAATTGATAATATGATTAGAGACTATGAAAATTGGAAAGAAAAAAACACCGGAGAGACATGTTATAAATCAGAAAGAGAAAAGAAAATAGTAGATTCCTTATCAATGATAATTATTGCTTTGCCTTTGTATATTTTCCATTGGATGATGATCAGAAGAGAAAAAAGAGAAAATGAAAACTAAAGTTTCTATAATTATTGCTTCAAAGGATTTCCGAGATGAAGAATATTTTATAACTAAAGAGATATTAGAATCTAAAGAAATCATTGTTAAAACTTTTTCTGATAAAAAAGAAGCAATTGGCAAATTTGGAGGAGAGGCAAAAGTAGATAATCTAATTGAGAATCTTAAAGTTAACGATTTTGATGCTACAGTTTTTGTGGGAGGATCGGGAGCTATAGAATTATTAGATAATGATGTTTCCTATAATATTTGTAAGTCTAGTATAGAAGAAGGAAAAATATTAGCCGCTATTTGTATTTCTCCAGTTATTCTTGCTAAGTCAGGAGTTTTAAAAAATAAAAAAGCAACTGTTTGGTCTTCTAGTTTAGATAAATCAGCAATTAAGATTTTAAAAGATAATGGGGTCCTTTATGAAAAGGGTCCTGTTATTGTTGATCAAAATATTATAACAGGAGAAAATGCAGAATCGGTAGAAGAATTCTCTAATGCTTTAATTAAAGCATTGACAAAATCATAAAAAAAGGTAGAATCAAAACATAATTAATATTCCACAGAAAGTAGGCATTTATAAGACCTGCCGAGGAATAAAACAAACTCTGTTTTATTTATCTGTGGAAACACAGTTTTTTTAAATATAAATATGGCCTTAAATAAAGAACAAAAAAACAATATTGTTTCCGATTTGAAGCAAAATATCGAGAAAAAGAAATCTCTTGTTTTTATAGGTTTTGATGGAATCGATGTTAAGGAATTAACTGATTTCAGAGAAACATTAAAGGAACAAGGAAACGAATTGAAAGTTGCTAAAAAAAGCTTAATGAAGATAGCTTTAGAAAGCAAAAATATTGATTTTGATCCTAGAAAGTTAGAAGGAGAGGTAGCAATGGTATTTGGTTACGAAGATGAACTTGCCCCAAGTAAACTATCTTACAATTTCTCTAAAAAGAATCAAAACGTTAAGATTCTTGGAGGATTTTTAGAAGATACATTTTACGAAATGGGTGATATTATCAAATTAGCTCAACTACCAAGCAAAGAACAATTATTGGGAATGCTTGTCGGAACACTTTCTGCTCCAGCAACAAACCTAGTAGGAGTCCTTTCTGGAAATATGAGAAAATTAGTATTTGCAATTTCTCAGATTAGAGATCAAAAAGCATAGTATAATAAATAATAATATACATTAAAATATATTAATTAATTAAAATATTTTTCATTAGTTAATATAGTTTGTGTTTAAAATAAAATGGCAGAAGAAAAAGAAATCGTAGAAGTTCCTGAAAAGTTCAAGAAACTAGTTGAAGAAATCGAAAAAATGTCAGTTCTAGATTTATCTGAACTAGTTAAAGTTCTTGAAGAAAAGTTTGGAGTATCAGCCGCACCTCAAATGGTTGCAGCAGCACCAGTTGCAGGAGGAGAAGCAGCAGCAGCTGAAGAAAAATCATCTTTCAATATCGTATTATCTAGCGCAGGTGAAAAGAAAATTGAAGTTATTAAAGTTGTAAGAGACTTAACTCAAAAAGGATTGAAAGAAGCTAAAGACTTAGTTGACGCTATCGCAACTGAACCTCAAGTAATTAGAGAGGGAGTTGAAAAGAAAGAAGCTGAAGAAATTAAAAAGAAGTTTGTTGAAGCAGGTGCAACAGTAGAATTAAAATAAGTAAAAGACTCCGCGATTGCGGAGTTTTTCTTTGCAAAGACCTTTCCTCGATTATAACAAAAAAGCCCCTTAAAAGGGGCTTTTTAGGTCTAACAATTAATTACAAGAGCTTGCAGGAAGATTATTAGTCATCTTACACATAATATCTCTCAAAACTTCTTCTTCTTTTTCTTCTCCAATAGCTTCACCTGATCCAATTCTGTAATATTTACATCCTAGAATTAAGGCAGGAACTGATCCAGAACCATATTTTAACAATACATCTCCTTCTGTTTGTCCATCAAAATTTTTATGATAAGAAATGTAATCTTTGAATTCTTCAGCAATTTTATCAGCAATTGGTTTTTCCCATGTACAATGAGGACATGATTCAGAGCCAAAGAAGTAAAATATTGGCTTATCTTCTTCAAGACATACTTCTACTTCTGATATTTCTTTAAATCCTCCTTCCATATCAGTAGATTCTTTTTGTAACATTTCTGGAGTTTCTGCTTTTTCTACAGGCTCACTCATATTAACAGGCTCGTTAACAAAAAGATATTTACCAGTAGAATCTACGAAAGCATAAAGAGACTGTCCTCCTATTTCCATTTTCATTTTGTAAACAAGAGCAATTTTTTCATCTTCCACTTTATCTAGTGTAGCTTCTAATCCTTCAACTAAAAGATTATCATTAATATATTCTATTGCTTGAGAAGCAATCTCTTCTGGTGATGGAGCTAAGGGTCTTAAAATCATCAAAAGTAAAGATACTGAGATAACTAACAATACTATCGATAGAAACTTCCATTTGTTATTAATCATATTTTTTATTTATTATTATAGGAATAATATAACAACTTAATTTATAAAAATCAAATAAAAAGCCCCGCCTAGCGGGGCCATTAATCATAAAGATTATTCTTCTTCGTTGTCGTCAAAGCTTTCTAGGTCTTCTTCGTCTTCTTCTTCCTCTTCTTCATCATCTTCTTCGTCTTCTTCTTCCTCTTCTTCATCATCTAATAGTCCCTCTACTTCTTCTTCGTCGTCTAGTAGACCTTCTACTTCTTCATCGTCTAATAAACCTTCTACTTCTTCAGGTTCACAAGATTCTTCTTCGTCTAAAAACATTTCTGTTTCTTCTTCTGTTGTTGTTTCTTCTTCTTCAAAAATCATATTTTTATATTTTTAAATTACTTCTAATTATTAAAAATAACTATTTAAATTGACTAACATCCGACCTTTTTCCTGAGATGTTATCATTATAATTATAGAAACATTATTGTCAAGACTAAATTGTGGACATTTTATATAAATAGATTATAATTAGAAAAAGAGTTAAAAATGTTTTTTAATTATGCCTACTTTCATAAATTATTTATATTGGCAATTTATTCTTAATCCTCAAAAAATATTACAAAGAATTAGAACTTTTTTAGTTTTTGGATTTGATTTTTTCTCAGTAAAAGAAAGTTTTTTTAATCTTTTTTCTCCTTGGAGAAGGCAAATCTCTTATTATGGAAATAGTATAGACATTGCAAGATTTTTTGAAGCTCTAACTACTAACATAATCTCCCGAATAATTGGTTTTATTATGAGGATATTCCTTTTCTTGTTTTTTATCGCTTACGAGGCGATTATTTTAATAATAGGATCAATTATTTTTATTATTACTCTTACTTATCCCATCTTAGCAATATATTTAATAACTATTCTATGAGAAGATTCAAAAAAACCAAAATATACAAAGCTGTGAATAAGGAACTATTTTTTTCTTGTTTTAATCTATTAGAAAAAGTTTCTTTTTTCTCTTTAATAGCTTTTATTTTTTTATACATCTATCAAGTTATTAAAAATATCGATACAGGTAGCTTATTTAGCTTTATAGTCATTGATTTTGTTATTTTACTTATCTCTCATAACTTAAATTGCTTTTTTAAAGATTTTGTTAAAAATCCTCAAAATAAATTATCTCTAAAAGAAGCTTTTGATCAAGGATACAACTTATTTCCTTTTTTGAATTTTAAATCGGTAAAATATTTTAAAAAAGTTTTCTCAATTATTCCCAAAGATACTTATCCCGATCCAACTACAATATTAAAATGCTTTTTAGATAATAAAAATCCTAAAATAGTTTTTATTTTCTCTCGCTTATTAATAGACTACAAAGAAATTAAAAAAGGAATTAAGAATATTCAACCAATTGAAAACAGTTCTAAAGAATTTGAAGAAATACTAAAAGAAGCAGGGGCAATAGCCTTAAGAAGAAATGGCAGTATTATTAAAGAAGGAGACATTGTTGCTTCTTTAGCTAAGTTTGAACCAATTCTTAAAAAGATTATTACTGAATCAGAAATCAAAGAAGAAGACTTTGAAAATATTAATGAATGGCAAGAAAGAGTTTCTTTTAACATTAAAAAAAGAAAAGA
>CAZOPO010000003.1:0-13010 GCA_964581805.1 uncultured Candidatus Saccharibacteria bacterium | reverse complement strand
TTATTCATGGATTAATAAGAAGAAGCTTAATTAATCAATCTGTTAAGGGAATAAATGGTTATCGTTTTATTGAATTAGATATTGTCTCTTTATCTTCTTCAATTGCTTCATATGAACACATGGAAAACATCTTAGCTCAATGTTTTGAAGAAGTTATTCATGCTAGAAATGTTATTCTTATCATTAATGATTTCCACGATTTCTTAGGAGGGAAACAAAAAGCAGGAATTGTTGATATTTCAGGAATAATTGGAAACTATCTTGCTTCTCCCAATTTCAAAACTATTTGTTTGACTTCTTACAAAGGGCTTCATCAATATATAGAAAACAAGCCTTCTATTTTAGGACAATTTCAAAAAATAGAAGTTGAAGAAATGAGTAGAGAGGAAACTCTAAAAGTTATTGAAACAAAAGTTTTTCAATTAGAGGCGGAAAATGAAAAATTTATCCCTTTTACTTCTTTAAAAGAAGTTATTGATGTCTGCGAAAAATATTCTTTCAATCTTCCTTTTCCTCAAAAAGCCATAAACTTACTAGAAGAAGCATCTGTCTCAAAAAGTGGCACCGTTATCTTACCTGAAGATATTGATAAAATATTTTCAGAAAAAACAAGTATTCCTGTAGGAAAAATGCACACCAAAGAAAAAGAAACTCTTTTGAATATGGAAGAAATTCTTCATCAAAGAATTATTGGACAAAAAGAAGCAATTAAAGAAATATCTTCTGCTTTAAGAAGAGCTCGATCAGGAATTAAAACAAAGAAAGGACCAATGGGTAGTTTTCTTTTCTTGGGACCAACAGGAGTAGGAAAAACAGAAACAGCTAAAGCTCTCGCAGAAACATATTTTGGTTCTGAAGAAAAAATCATTAGAATTGATATGTCTGAATTCCAAAATATTGAAGATCTTTGGAGATTAATCGGTTCTAACGAACAAGAGGGAGTTCTAACTACAAAAGTTAGAGAAAATCCTTTTTCTTTAGTCCTTTTAGATGAAATAGAAAAATCTCATCCTAATATTTTAAATATCTTCCTTCAAATATTAGACGAAGGTTATGTTAATGACCATACAGGAAGAAAAGTTAGCTTTATCAACACAATCGTTATTGCAACTTCAAATGCAGGTTATGAAATTATTCTAAAAGCCATTGAAGATAATCGAGAAATGACCGAATTGAAGAAAGAATTACTTTCTAAGATTTTTTCTGAAGGAACCTTTAGACCAGAATTCATTAATAGATTTGATGGTGTGATTGTTTTCAAATCATTAAACAAAGAAGAATTAAAATCAATTGCTAGACTTCAATTAAATAAGATAAATAAGAAATTATCTAAAAATAAAATAAAACTTGTCATTACCGATGAACTAGAAGATAAGATCGTAGAATTAAGTTATAATCCTACCTTTGGAGCTAGAGAAATAAATAGAACCATTCAAGATAAAATTGAAAATGCTTTAGCGAGGGAAATGCTTGAAAGCTCTATTCCTAATGGAAGTAGTATTATAATAGATTCAAAAAATTTCAAAGTTTCTATAATTTAAAAAAGACAAATTAAGTAAACCCTTAGAAGCCTTTGTTTCTAAGGGTTTTTTAGTGGTTGACAAGTAATTTCAGGTGGTGTAAAATGGTCGTACAGTGTAAATAAGTGGGGAAAAGTGTGGATAATTAATTTTAAGTGTGGAAAGCTAAAAAATGATAATTGGCCAATACAATTATAATCTAGACCCAAAGAAGAGGTTAACCATTCCTACTAAATTTAGAAGTGTTCTATCAAAGGGCGCCATCCTTACAAGAGGAATAGATGGATGCCTTTTTTTGTACCCACAAAAAGAATGGGACAGTTTAGCTGAAAAATTAAGTAAACTTCCTTTATCTCAATCAAATGCTAGAAGTTTTTCTAGAGTCATGATTGCTGGGGCCATGGACGTTAAAATAGATAGCCTAGGAAGAATATTAATTCCTGATTATTTAAAAGATTATGCCAATTTAGACAAAAAAGTCGTTATTGCTGGACTATATGACAGAATTGAAATTTGGGATGAAGAGAGATGGAAAAAATATGGAGATACAACAGATGCTCAAGTTGGGAATATTGCTGAAGGATTAAAAGAATTAGGAATATAAAATGCACATACCAGTTTTATTAAATGAAGTTATAGATTTATTAAATCCAGAACCTAATAAGAATTACATTGATTGCACTTTAAGTAGTGGAGGGCACACAAAAGAAATTCTTAAAAGAAATGGACCAGAAGGGAAAGTCTTAGGAATAGAGATAGACAAAGAGATATTTGAAAAAACAATAAAAGATAATCGATTAATTGCTGTAAATGATTCATATATTAATCTCGAAAAGATTATTGAAGAAAAATCTTTTGATCATGTTTCCGGAATCTTATTTGATGTAGGAATGTCATCTTACCATGTTGATTCAAGCAAAAGAGGATTTAGTTTTAATAAAGATGAACCATTAATAATGAATTATAACGAAGGAATAACTGCTGAAGAGATTCTAAATGATTATAAAGAAGAAGAGATTGAAAAAATATTAAGAGAGTATGGAGAAGAAAAATTTAGTAGAAAAATTGCCAAGAAAATTTGTGAAGAAAGGAAAATTAGAAGAATAATTAGCACCTTACAATTAGTTAGAATAATAGAGTCAGCGATAAAACCTAAATATTCTAAAATACATTTCGCAACAAGAACCTTTCAGGCTTTGAGAATAAAAGCGAACGATGAGTTAGGAAATATTGAAAATTCTCTTCCTCAGGCTCTAAAAGTTCTTGAGGTAGGAGGAAAAATGCTTATTATTTCTTTTCATTCCCTAGAAGACAGGATTGTTAAAAACTTTATGAAAGAAAAAGAAAACAAAGGAGAATTAAAAATATTAACAAAAAAACCCATAACTCCTAGCGAAGAAGAAATATTATCAAATCCAAGAAGTAGATCATCAAAATTAAGAGTAGCTATAAAAATATAAAAATGACAAAAAAAAATAAGAAAAAATTTATAATACTTTCCTCAATTATATTTTCAGTTTTAAGTTTGTCTGTTTTTTATATTTTTCAGATGGTTAAAATTTCTGAAACAGCTTACATCAACGGTAAAAATACTACTAATCTTGAAAAACTTAGAGAAGAGGTTTCTGATCTTAAATTATCTATTTCTAAACAAAAAAATCTAAAGAACGCCGAAGAGAAGATAATTGAAAAAGGATTTCAAAAGGTAAGTTCAAATACTATCAGCTATATTGTTATCCCAGAAATATCTTTAGCTAACAAATAAAATGACAAACGATTGGAGAACAAATAGTCTTACGATTATAATTTTGTTAGTTAGTTGTTTGTTCTTTTATCGTCTTTACGATCTTCAAGTCAATCAAGGTAATTACTATAAAGCAATCGCTCAAGGGCAACAGGTATATCTTTCCGAAGAAGAAGGGGAAAGAGGAATGGTCTATTTTAAAAATGGGGAGATTTTAGCTATTAATAAGAAAAATCCTTATCTTTTTGTTTCCTCAGAAGAAATAGAAGACAAAGAGATAACAGCTAAAACTCTTTCCGAGGTTATCAATAAAGAAGAATCATTCCTTATTGATTTAATGAGCGAAGAAGGAAGTTTTTATAATATTGTAGAAAAAAATATTAGTGAAGAAACGGCAAAAGAAATTAAAAATTTGAAATTAAAGGGAGTGTATATTGGTAACGAAATTAAAAGATATTATCCAGCAGAAAAAACAGCTTCTCAGATTATTGGATTTATTAATCAAGAAGGAGTTGGTCAATATGGAATAGAAAGATATTATGATGATATTTTAAAAGGAGAATCTATTGTAGAAAAAAGTGAAAAGAATCCCTACAGTTTTTCCTTCAATGTTTCTAGAGAAGATTCTATTAACGGATCCTCTTTAGAATTAACAATTGATTATAATATTCAGTTTATGGCCGAAAAGATTTTAAACGAAGGGGTTGAAAAATACGAAGCTGATGGGGGAGAAATAATTGTTATGAATCCTAATACAGGAGAAATAATTGCTATGGCTCAATCTCCTAATTTTGATCCTAATAATTATGGCAATGAAAAAATAGATTATTTCCCTAATTCATCAGTTCAAAAAATATTTGAGCCTGGATCTATTTTTAAACCGATAACTATGGCCATGGCTATCAACGAAAATGTTGTTACCCCTGAAACAACTTATAAAGACAATTTAGGATATGTTCAATTTGGAACTTATCGAGTTTCTAACTTCTCTAATAAAATATGGGGAGAAATAAGCATGACCAAAGTCCTTGAGGGATCTGTTAATACGGGTGTTATTTTCGCAGAAAGTAAAATAGGTCATGATAAATTCTATAATTACTTAGAAAAGTTTGGTTTTTTTGAAAAAACTAATATTGATCTTTCTGGAGAAGTCTTTTCGAAAAACAATGAAATTAAAAAAGCTTTAGAAAATAATATTGATGTTAATTTTGCTACAGCTTCTTTTGGACAAGGAATAGCTTCAACTCCAATTCAAATGATTACAGCTTTTTCTAGTATAATAAACGGAGGAACGCTATACAGGCCAATGATTGTTAAAAAAATTGATAATGAGGAAATTAAAACAGAAATTATTAGAAAAAATATTGTATCAAAAGAAACAACTTTAAAATTAAGACAAATGCTTATCAACGTTGTTGAAAATGGTTTTGGTCATTTAGCAAAAATTGAAGGTTATTGGATTGGAGGAAAAACAGGAACATCTCAAGTTCCTTACACTTCTATCGGGATAAATAAATCAGGATATTCTGATCAGACATGGCAAACATTTATGGGTTTCGCTCCTGCTCTTGATCCTCAATTTATTATCTTAGTAAAAATAGACAATTCAAAGAAAATAAAGACTTCTGAATATTCTGCCGTTCCTATTTTTAATGAATTAGCAAAATACATTGTTGATTATTGGCAAATACCACCAGACTACGAAAAAAGTTTAGACAAATAAGTATAATTATGCTATTTTTGTTATATCTTAGGTCCCATCGTCTAGTGGTTAGGACACTAGATTCTCAATCTAGCAACACCGGTTCGAGTCCGGTTGGGATCACAAATTAAAAAAATGAATACAATAATTTATATTTTTACTTTCTTAATTTCTCTTCTAGCTTTTTACTTTTCTGGAGAGCTAATTGTGAAAAGTTTTAGTAAAATTGCTAAATTCTTAGGATGGAAAGAATTTGTTGTTTCTTTTTTGGTCATGGCTATTATTGGTTCATTACCAAATCTTTTTGTAGGAATATCTTCTGCTCTTCATGGCGTACCAGAACTTTCTTTTGGAGATAATATTGGAGGAAATGTTATTGATATGACTTTAGCTGTTGCCCTAGCTGCTCTTTTTGCTAAAAATGGCATACCTGCTAAAAGCAGAACTATCAAAAATTCTTTAGTCTTTACCTCAATTGCCGCCGCTCTTCCTATCCTCTTAGCTTGGGATGGAGTTTTATCAAGAATGGATGGAATAGTCCTTATTGGATTCTTTATTTTTTATATGTTTTGGTTATTTTCTAAAAAAGATCGTTTTGTTAAAGTTTGTGAAGAAACCGAGCCAGTAAAAGAAAGTTTTGAGAAGTCTTTTAAAAGTGTTTTTAAGGTTATTCTTTGTTTAATTATATTTGCAGTTGCTTCTGATTTAATCGTAAAATCTGCCTTATATTTTGCTGAAACTTTTGATGTTTCTGTGATGATAATTGGATTATTTGTACTGGGACTAGGGAACTGTGCTCCAGAAATATTCTTCGCTATCAGTACCGCTAGAAAAGGCCTAGAATGGATGATTTTAGGCGGTTTAATGGGTTCTGTTGTTTCTTGTGCCACAATGGTAACAGGAACAGTTGCTATAATTAGCCCTATACATGTTTCCAATTTTTCCTCATTTTTAGTTGCTAGAGTCTTCTTATTTATTGCCATATTCTTTTTCTTCATCTTTATTAGAAATGATGGGCAAGTGTCTAAAAAGGAAGCCGTCTTCTTATTATTTATATACATATCCTTTATTCTTGCTGAGTTACTATTCAAGTAATATTGACTCTTGTTTAGTAAAATGATATAAAGACAAAGTATTAATTAATTAAAAAATATGTTAGCAGTTATAAAAACAGGAGGCAAACAATACAAAGTTTCCCCTAAAGACAAAATAAAAATAGAAAAGATTGATCAAGAAGAAGGATCAGAAATTATTTTTGATAGCGTTCTTTTAGTTGATAACGAAAAAGATTTATTGATTGGAGATCCTTTAGTTAAAGAAGCTAAAGTTGTTGCTAAAATAATAAAGCAGGGAAGACATCCAAAAGTAATGACTTACAAGTATAAGCCAAAGAAAAGATACAAAGTTAAAAAAGGACACAAACAGTCCTATACTGAAGTTGAAATTCTAGAAATTAAGTAAGATTAAAAACCAATATCTCCCTCTGAGAATTCGTGGCCTGTTTCAATGTTTCTGAAACAGGCTCTTTGTTTATCAAAAAATAATTCTACTCTTCCGATAGGTCCATTTCTGTGTTTAGCAATAATAATATCAGCAATTCCTTTTCTAGGACTTTCTTCTTGGTAAACGTCTTCACGATAAATAAACAAAACAACGTCTGCGTCTTGCTCAATTGAACCAGAGTCTCTTAAATCAGAAAGTCGAGGTGTTTTAGGGGTTCTTTGTTCAACGGCTCTTGATAGTTGAGATAAGGCCAAAACAGGAATGTTTAATTCTCTAGCTAGTCCTTTTAATTGTCTTGAAATTTCTGTAATTTGTTGAACGCTATTCATTATCTTATTATTAGGTTCAATTAATTGTAAATAATCGACAACAATTAATCCTAATCCATGACTAGCTTGAAGTCTTCTTGCCATCGCTCTCATTTGTAAAACACTACAACTAGAAGCATCATCAATAAATATTGGTGCCTCAGAAAGAACTCCTAGGGCGTGCTGAATACAAACAAAATCATTATTCTCTCCTTCAGAAGAAAGCATTCCTTGCCTTATCTTCCAAGAATCAATATTTGATTCTGAACTAATAAGTCTATCAATTAGTTGATCTTTAGACATTTCTAAAGAAAATATTCCTACGGGAAGTTTCTCTTTAAGAGCAACATTTTTAGCAATATCTAAAGCCAAACTTGATTTTCCCATTGATGGTCTAGCCGCCAAAATAACAAGATCAGATTTTTGAAGTCCTGACAAAACAGAATCTAGGGAATTAAATCCTGTAGAAACTCCTCTTAAGGCTCCTCTTTGTTTAGAGATTTTATCTATTCTTTCAAAAGCCTCTTCAAGATAAGGCTTAATAGGAAGAAATGATTGAGTTAGGTTTTTTTGAGTAATCCCAAATATTCTTCTTTCGGCTGTGTCTAAAAGTTGATCAGCTTCTTCTTCTTCTTTGTATCCCATTAAACTAATGTCTGTTCCAGCTTCAATTAAATCTCTTAAAATTCTTTTCTTTTGGACTATTTTAGCATAAGTCAAAACATGACTAGCAGTAGGGACAGTATTAATTAATTCTGTTAAGTAGGTAGTTCCTCCAATATTTTCCAACTGGTTTCTTTCTTTAAGCTTAGAAGCAACAGAAATTAAATCAATAGGATCTCCTTTAGTAAAAAGATCTTCTATTACTTGATAAATATGTTGATGACTTCTCTTGTAGAGATCTTCCATACGTAAAGTATCGGCAATTTTAGTAATTGCTTCCTTATCAAGCATTAAAGATCCTAGTAAACTTTTCTCTGCTTCAATGTCCTGAGGAGGGATCTTTATATTTGAAATTTCTTTACTCATTAGTTATAATGTAGCAAACAAAAAATAAGACGTCAATTTTATGAAAATAGGCTTTATTTCTTTCCACTCTTTTGCCAATCCAGGAGGAGTAAAGAATCACATCTTAGGACTCTCTAAGGAATTCGAAAAAAGAGGAATAGAAACTAAAATAATTGTTCCTCGTCGAAAGATATGGGAAAATTATGGCAACAATGTCATTATTTTAGGAACATCAATACCTATTAATATTATTGGAACTCAAGGAGATCTAGTTTTTAATCTTAATCCTCTGGCAATAAAAAAAATCTTAGAAAAAGAAAAATTTGATATTCTTCATTTTCATAATTTTATTGCTCCTTCGGCTGTACAAATATTAGAAAAATCAAAAAGTAAAAACATTATTACTTTTCACGCTAATATAGAATCTAATCCTATTATTGAAGGAATGATTAAAGCGATAAATAAACCCATCAATAAAAAAGTTTCGGGAATTATTGGGGTAGCTAATATTAGTTTAGATTTTTTTAAAGATTATCCTGGACCTAAAAAAGTTATTCCTAATGGAATTGATTTAGAAGAGTTTAATCCTTCTATTAAAAGATTAGAAAAATTTAAAAAAGATAAAATCAATATTTTATTTCTAGGAAGAATAGAGGAAAGGAAAGGATTAATTTATCTTTTAAAAGCTTATAAAATTCTTCAAGAAAAATACGATAATATCCGATTAATTATTGTCGGAGATGGACCACTAAAGAATGAATGCAAAGAATATGCCCAAAAAAATAATCTTAAAGAGGTTTATTGGGAGGGAAGTCAAACAGGGAAAATCATTCCTCAATATTTTTCTACTTGTGATATCTATTGCAGTCCTGCTATTTTTGGAGAAAGTTTTGGTATTGTCTTATTAGAAGCAATGGCTTGTGGTAAACCAATAACCGGATTTTCTAATACAGGATACGAAGAATTATTAAAGGGAACTAAAGGAGAAGAATTTTTAGCAAAACCAAAAGACGAAAAAGAATTATCTTTAAAAATAGAAAGCCTTATTATCAATGAGAAATTAAGAAAAGAAATGAGTAATTGGGGACTAGAAGAAGTCAAAAAATACTCTTGGGAAAAGGTAGCTGACAAAGTTCTTGAGTTTTATAAAGAAACTAGATAGATAGTCCTTGCTTAATAATTGTTTTGTCTCCAGAATCTTCAACTTGCCATCCTAATTTATTAATTTTATCTCTAATCTCATCAGATTTTTCCCACTCTTTATTTCTTCTCTTTTCTTCTCTTTCTTCAATTAATAATTTAACTTCTTGAGGAAGAACTTCTATATTGCTTGTCCAAACAGGTAACTCATTTTTAAATATTTTGATTATATATTTTGAATTATCATTCTCTTCTGATTTGATAGATGCAATATCTAATCCAAATATTTTATCAAAATCTAATAACAACTCATGCTTTTCAAAATCAGATAATTCTTTATCTTTAAGCATGTCCCAAGTCATTGCTAAAGCTCCGGGAATATTTAAGTCATCACTAATATATTCTTTGAAATCATTTTTATACTTATTATATTTCTCTGAATAATCAGTTTCTTCACTATGAGATAATTCAAAAGCTTTTTCATAAAGTTTATTCAAACTATTTTCTGCAAAATCAATACTTTCTTCACTGTAAGTAAGTTTAGAACGATAATGATTGTTCAAGCATAAATATCGATAGGCAAGAGGACTGACTCCTTTCTGTTTTAAAGTTCTAAGAGTAATAATTGTTCCAGAAGATTTACTCATTTTAGAATCTTTCAAATTAAGAAATTCTCCATGCATCCAATAATTTGATAAAAGTTTTCCGTAAGCCGCCTCAGCTTGAGCGATTTCATTATTATGATGAATAAAAAGATGATCTATTCCTCCACAATGAATATCAAAAGGTATTCCTAAATTTTTAACACTCATCGCAACACACTCAGTATGCCAACCAGGAAAACCAATACCCCAAGGAGATTCCCATTCCATCTGTCTTTTTTCATCTTTAGGACTAAACTTCCATAAGGCAAAATCTGCTTGATTTCTTTTTTCTTTAACTTCTTCAATTCTTCCTTTCATTTCGCTTCTTTCACTGTCTCCCCAAAGTCTTCCATATTTTTCTAATTTAGAAGTATCAAAATATACTCCATCAGAAATGATATAGGTAAAACCTTTCTTCTCTAATTCTTTAATTAATTCTATTTGATCATCAATTGTATCTGTTGCCTTAACCCAAACATCAGGCTCATCAATATTTAAAAGCTCCAAATCTTTTTTAAAAAAGTCTGTATAGAATTGAGCTATTTCCCAAACACTTCTTCTTTCTTTTTTGGCTCCTTTTTCTAACTTATCTTCACCTGAATCTGAATCAGAAGTTAAATGACCAACATCAGTAATATTCATTACTAATTTAACTTTATAGCCATTATAATTTAAAACTCTTCTTAAAAGATTTTCAAATAAATATGTTCTTAAGTTTCCAATATGAGCAAACCAATAGACTGTTGGTCCACAAGCATACATTCTAACTTCTTTTTCCTTAATTGGCTTAAATTCTTCTTTCTTTTTTGTTAAACTATTATATATTTTCATATTTTATTTATTAAATGTATCTTTCTCCTCTATCTGGGAAAATTGTAACAACATTAACTCCTTTATTATTTTTACATATTTCTCTACAAATATACATAGCAGCCCCTGAACTAGGACCAACAAGAATACCTTTACGCGATAAATCTTCTTTTGTTTCAAGAGCTTTTATTGCTTCCAAGTCATATATTTCATCAATAATATCGAAATCTATAATCGGAGGAACAAATCCATCTTTAAGAGATCTCAATCCTTCAATAATCTGATTTTGAACAGGCTGGACTCCAATAACTTTAATATTAGGATAAGATTCTTTTAATCTTTTTCCTATTCCTGTAATCGTTCCTCCCGTTCCCATTCCGGCAACAAAATAATCTATTTTTCTTCCTTCCATTTGATCAATTATTTCTGAAGCAGTTGAAAAATAATGAGCATCAGGATTATTTAGATTTTCGTACTGATTTAAAAAAACTAAACCTTCTCCATTTTTTGCCATCTCTCTGGCATCATTTATAGCAAATTTTCTATATCTTAAACTTTCAGCAAGAATAACTTCTCCTCCAAAAGCTTTAATCATTTTTATTTTCTCAATGCTTGTTGTTTCAGGAACAATAACTTTTACTTTGTATCCTTTCATCGCTCCCACCATGGCAAGACCAATTCCTGTATTACCACTAGTTGGTTCAATTAAAGCATCTCTTCCTTTAACAATAATTCCTTCTTTTTCTGCTTGATTAATCATATTAAGAGCAACTCTATCCTTAATTGATCCTCCAGGATTAAAACCTTCTAATTTAGCAAAAATATTATCTTCAATTTTTACTAGGGGAGTATTACCAATATGATCTAAAATTGTTTTCATGTTTATTTTATTTATATAAAAAAATCTCTTACTAAGAGATTGGATTCCTTATTCTTCTAAACAAAAATAATCTCTTAGTCTATAGGAGGGCAACAACAGCAACAACAGATTTTATTATTTTCATTTATCATTGTAGTTATTTTACTAAATCAATTAGAATTGTCAACTGTTGACAAAAAAGTATCTATAATTTATAATCTAATTGTCTCAATGATCTTCTTTGAAGAGAGGGACACGTACAGCTCTTTTGACATAATCTGGAATACCCATTTGCCTGCCATCAAATAATAAGTGCAGATCTTCTAAAGATTTGCACTAAAATTTTTTATAAGCCAAGGGTCATATTGTATATAAAGAGCATTTGCAAGGTGCTCTAATTTTTTTATTTGACAAGAAAAATAATATTCTCTACAATTAAGGAGCTTTTTTCTTATTGAAAAAAGTACAGCTCTTTAGGAGGT
Source organism: uncultured Candidatus Saccharibacteria bacterium (assembly GCA_964581805.1). Taxonomy (GTDB): domain Bacteria; phylum Patescibacteriota; class Minisyncoccia; order Minisyncoccales; family Minisyncoccaceae; genus UBA2558. Next base: position 1,290 of record CAZOPO010000003.1, on the reverse strand, counting down.
AAAACTATTTTACTATGACTCGTCTCTAAAACGCGCAACGGACAAACACCCCCCGCTTGCGTCTTTTTTTTATTTATTTGATTTTTAATTAAAAAAATAATACAATACTAACATGTCAAACTTAGTATTATACAGAAAATATAGGCCTTCTAATTTCAAAGAATTTATTGGACAAGATAATGTCGTTAAAACAATTACTAACGAAATATCTTCTGGTAAAATTTCTCATGCCTATTTATTCTCAGGTCATCGAGGAACAGGAAAAACAACTATGGCTAGACTTTTTGCTAAAGCCATTAATTGTCAAAATCTTAAAGATTCTGAACCTTGTAATGAATGTCCTTCTTGTTTAGAGATTAACAATGGTAGAGCTATTGATATTATTGAAATAGATGCTGCTTCAAACAGAGGAATAGATGAAATAAGGAGCATTAGAGAAAGTATTAAATTTGCTCCTACTCTATTAAAATACAAAGTTCTTATTCTTGATGAGGCACACCAACTTTCAAAAGATGCTGCCAATGCTCTTTTAAAAATATTAGAAGAACCACCATCATATGCAATCTTTATTCTAGCAACGACTGAAGCTCATAAAATGATTCCCACTATCGCTTCTCGATGCCAAAGATTTGATTTCCACAAACTTACATATGATGAATTAATTAAAAAACTCTCATTCATTTGCAAACAAGAAAATCTTGATGTAGAACTTGAAGCTTTAAAGATTATTGCTTCAGCTTCTGAAGGATCAATGAGAGACGCTGAAGGAACCTTAAATCAAGTTCTTAGCTTTTTGCCAGATACAAAGATAAGAGCAGAAGATGTTCAAGCTATTTTAGGTATTGTTAATCTTAATTTAATAACTGATTTAACTGATTTTCTAATTAAAAAAGATAAAGCAGGGGCAATAAAGTTCCTTAATACTCAAATAGAGAAGGGAATAGATATCCCCGAATTTACCAGAACTCTTATTGACTATTTAAGAAAATTGCTTATCCTTAAGATTGATCCTAATTTAACTTCTTCTATTATGCCAGGAGAAACAGAAGAAGTGATTAGTAGAGCAAAAGAACAAGCAGAAAGTTTTGCCGAAGAAGTTTTGAAAAATACCTTGAATCTTCTTCTAGATGCTGATAATAAGAGTAAGTATGCTTCAATACAACAACTTCCTCTTGAACTAGCATTAATTGAATCGATAGGAATATAAATACCATATTGTGGGATCGTCTAATGGTAGGACGACGGACTTTGACTCCGTTAATCTAGGTTCGAGTCCTAGTCCCACAGCCA
>CAZOPO010000002.1:0-40007 GCA_964581805.1 uncultured Candidatus Saccharibacteria bacterium | reverse complement strand
TAGATTGCAAAATTCCTTCTTCAATTAAAGAACAAGGAGGATTGTCATCAGGAAAGCCATAGACTATATCTTTTAAATCTGTCTGATGAATATTTTTACCGTGCCTTAAGAAAAAATACCTATTTTTAAAATCAACTTTCATACCTTAAAAATAGCAGATTTTAACCTTAAAGGCAATAAATTATTAACTAAAGACCTACTTTTAAAGTAGGTCTTATTTTGAAATAAAAAATTAAGAGAATATCCAAATTAATAGACACCTACTTCTACTCGATATGAAGTAGGATTTGATGTTGTGGTCAAAGTATAAACAGGCCCCGATGAACTATTATACGCCCACCAATGACCTACAAAACCAGCGCAAGTTCCACAACTACTTGTACACTGAACAGAGCCTGCTCCGTAATTTATTGCTAATGTGTTACTCCAAGTTGTAGGAGCCGTGCTTACATGTCTTCCACAAGCGTCACCACCCCATGAAGCTATTGAATATCTTTGCCAGTTTGCTGCTTGTGTCCAGCCCGTAGGCACAGTTGCTTGGCTAATCCTACATATTGTGCCAGAACCAGTATTAAACACTGTTCCACCTATATTAGAACAATCTATTAATCCATGCGTACTACCGGTCCAAGTTAATGGTTCGTCCCATCTTACACCTTCTCCAGTTAAGCGCAAAGAAGCAGAATCTGAAGCAGAATATCCTGTCGTATCATAAAGCATGCCATTCAATTGTAAGTTTTTAATTATTACTTTATGATTCGTAGCATCGATACAAAGATCCTCAGAACATTCCATTTGACTCCATGAGTGTCCTGGATTATTAATGGCAGCATAGATAGTATTAATTACTCCAATATATTGAACTACTCCCGCGAATAGTCCGATTAGAAGCAAGGTACTTGAAATAATGTAGAATCTTTTTTTATTCATTTTTAATTTTAATTATTTATATATTTTAATTATTTTAAATACAAGAAGAAATGTCAAACATTACATCTTCTCAGGAGAACTAATACCCATCAAGTCTAAAGTGTTTTTAAGAGCAACTTTTGATAGATAGACTAGACTTAATCTTGCTTCTTTTAAATCTTTATCATCATTCAAAACTTGACACTCTGTGTAGAATTTATGAAAAGAAGTAGCCAAATCTATTGCATACTGAGGAATTCGATGAACTTCATAATCATTAGCTGTTTCTTCAATTACTTCAGGAAGTCTTAAAATTTGTTTCATTAATTCTATTTCTCTTTTGTGATTTAACAATTTAACATTTTTAATTTTATTCCCTTTCAAAAATCTTTTTGATTTCCTTAAAATGCTAGAAATTCTTGCATAGGCATATTGAACATAAAATACCGGATTCTTTTCTGACTGTTCTTTAGCTAAATCTAAATTAAAATTTAAATGAGTATCAGCTGATTTTTGTAAAAAAAAGAATCTAATAACATCTGATGAAATCTCATCTAATAAATCATCCATAGCAATTGAGGTTCCTAGCCTTTTTGACATCCTTAAAGTTTTACCATCTTTCAAAACAGTAACAAATTGAAGCAAAACAATTTCTAATTTATTCATATGCCCCATTGCTTCTACTCCTGCGATAAGACCAGGAACATCTCCATAATGATCTGCTCCCCAAATATTAATAACTTTATCAAACTTCTTCTTTTCAAACTTGTTTCGATGATAAGCAATATCTCCTAATAGATACGTCTTTTCTCCATCTGATTTTACAATTACTCTATCTCTCTCGTCACCTAAAGCGGTAGACATAAACCATTCTGCTCCTTCTTGTTCATAAGTAAGACCTTCACTCCTTAAAAGACTTAAAACATTATCAACTTCTCCACTTTTGTATAAAGAACTTTCCGAAAACCATTGATTATAATGAATATTCATTTTCTCTACCGTCTTCCTAATTATATTTTTAAGAATAAATTGAGAAGCCTTCTTTCCTGCTTTATAAGGATCTTTTTCTTTAATTTTCTTATTCAATTGATCAATATATTCTCCCGTATATTTAGCTTCAGAATCTTTCAAAACAGAATGACCTAAAGATAATATCTGCTTTCCGTGATCATTAATATAATAAGCCTTTTCAACTTCATAGCCGTATTTTTTTAAAACATTAGCTAAAACATCTCCAAAAGGACCTCCTCTACCATTGCCCACAGTCAAGGGACCTGTTGGGTTAGCAGATATAAATTCAACTTGAACTTTCTTTTTCTTTTTAGGAAATTGACCAAAATCTTTCTTAATTTGATTAATTTCTTTAAAAAAGTATTCCGCAGAAATATAGAAATTTATAAATCCAGGAAAAGCAACTTCTATTTTCTCAAAATATTCTCCTTTAATATTTTTTTGTATCTTTTCTGCTATTTCCATCGGATTTTCTTTTCTTTCTCTTCCTATTTCCATAGCGATGCTTGTTGAATAATCACCAAAAGAAGATTTTTGTGATCTGCTTATTTTAATATTAAAATCATCATTATAATTAATAAGATTTAAGGAGGCCTTAATACTATTTTTAATTTCTTCTTTAATATTCATTTTGTTGATTCTAGCAAAAAATTTATATTATTAAAAGATATAAGGCTTTTACTTTATTAAAATATCAGATAGAATCAAAATATGGACAATATCAAAAACAAAAAAGCCTATTTTGACTACGAAATATTGGAAAAATTCCAAGCTGGCTTAGTTTTGACTGGCCAAGAAGTAAAATCTTTAAGAACTAGAGGAATCAGCTTATCAGGAACATATGTTGAAATAAAGCCTAACAAAAATGGTTCTTTTGAAGCTTTTTGGGTAGGAGCTAATATTCCCCCTTATCAAATGGCCAATGCCGAAAAATCATACAACCCCCAAAGACCAAGAAAATTACTTTTAAATAGGAAAGAAATTGACTATTTAACAGGAAAAAACAAAGAAAAAGGCTTGACTTTAGTACCACTTTCAGTTTATACTAGGACATACAAAATAAAGCTGGAATTTGGCTTAGCCAAAGGAAAGAAGAAGTTTGACAAAAGAGAATCCATCAAAAAAAGAGATATCGAAAGAAAAATAAAAAGCGAGATAAACACAAGGGGGTGAATTCGCTTTGACAAGGATTTGAAAATAGTATGCAAGTCGAGCCATCTCAAACCTCGTAAAACTGGGAGAAAAAATTTAAGTGTAAACAACTTATTTGAAGAACCTGCATTAGCATACGCTTAGTGCATGTCCTCCTACCGATTCTCGCTGGGTAGTAAAGGGCACAAACATCGCGAGAACGGCAAATATTCATTAATTCAGAGGATATTTGCTTAAAAAAACTGAATTCAAGTTTAAGACATTTTTTCCAATTTATAGTCTTAAAGCTTGTAAAAACAAATTGGAATAAACTTGTAGATATATTATGGAATAATTTTTGGACGCGGGCTCATTACTCGCCACCTCCACAATTAAATTGAATAAACCACAATACAACAATCAAATAAAAGCGGAAAGTGTAAGATTAGTCGGAGAAGAAGGACAACAATTAGGAGTCTTTAAACTATCAGAAGCATTAGACATAGCCAAAGAAAAAGAACTTGACTTAATAATGGTTACTGATAAGGCTAATCCCCCGGTATGTAAAATTGGAAATTACGGTAAGCATCTTTATTCCCTTCAAAAGAAAGAAAAGAAGAATATTGCTGGAAGTAGACACGGAGAAACAAAAAGTATTAGATTATCCTTTAACATTTCTGACAATGATATTAATACGAGAGTATCTGCTGCTGAAAAGTTTTTAAATAAAGGTGATAAGATTAATGTTGAATTACGATTAAAGGGAAGAGAAAAACAATTATCAGAAGTAGGAGTCCAAAAAATTAAGAAATTTATTGAAATACTAGGAAGCAAATTAGAAATAAAAGTAGAAAAAGAAATTAAAAAAGAACCAAAAGGTCTATCAGTGACTATTTTAAAAAAATAATATGAAAGTAAAAACAAGAAAATCACTAACAAAAAGATTTAAAGTAACCAAGTCAGGTAAAGTTTTAAGAAGAGTTGTTGGACAAGATCATCTTTTATCTAAGAAGTCTTCCAAGAAAAAAAGAGAATTAAAGAAGTTGATAGAAATGTCACCTTCCGAAGCAAAGAAAATTAAAAAATTATTAGGAGCATAAAAATATGGTAAGAGTAAAACGAGGCGTATCCGCCAATAAAAGAAGAAAGAAAGTTATTAAAGCTGCCAAAGGATATAGATGGAGCAGAAAATCTAAATATACAGCAGCAAAACAAGCCTTAATGAAAGCTTGGTCTTATGCTTACAGAGACAGAAAAGTTAAGAAAAGAGTAAAAAGACAATTATGGCAAGTTCAGATTAATGCAATCTGCAGAAAGAATGGAACTACTTATAGTAAATTTATAAACTTACTAAAAAAGAATTCTATTGAACTAGATAGAAAGATATTATCTCAATTAGCTAAAGAAAATAATGAAATCTTTATTAAGATCTTAGAAAAGGTAAAAGCTTAATAATAGGATCATCAATCTTCTTATTAGAATAATTAAGAAGATATTTTACACCAAAATCAATCGCCTCTTCTCGAGGTGATTTTTTGTATCTACGAACAAGAACCGTAGGGCCAGAAAAATTATTAGGCTCTAAAACAAGATCACTTTTTAATCTTAATTTATTTATATTCTTACATTCATTTTCATCTCTAGCTACTATAATCAAAATATGATTTTCCCAAAAAACTCTTCCTTCTCTTAAAATCAAAACATCATTAGAAGAAAAGTTATTTTTTAATTCCTTTAATTTCTTAAGATTTTTTGCATAATTTAAATCAGTTAGAATACACCCTCCCGCTGGTGAAGGATATTCTTTAATTTTAAGTTTTTTAGCTAGATTAATTTGATCTTCTCTTCTCTTTCCAGAAATTGCATAAAGAGTTTTGACCATTCCTTTTTCTTCGGGAATTGTTAAAGGTAAAAGTTTAGCTGACAAAGGGCGAATAATTAATCTTGAAGATTTAACACTTTTATCAATTATTTTTAAAGAGTTTGCATTTTGAGACATAGGACGCTGACCCAAAACTTCACCAGTAGCGATGAAATCATATCCTTCTTTTTTCATTATCTTCTCTGCTTCTTTAATCATCAATGAATGACAATCAATACAAGGATTAAATCCCTTTCCCCTTCCGTGCAAAGGATTTTTAATCATTTTTAAATGTTCTTCACTAATATCCACTACTCTTAATTTTAAACCTAATTGCTTAACAGATTTTTCTGACTGTTGAGAATCAAAAAAATAGCTTTTGAAACATATTGGTGTAACAGAAACTCCATCGTCTTTTAAAATCTTAGAGACTAGTATGGAATCAAGACCTCCTGACATCAAAGCTAAACATTTATATTTCTTCATTTGTATTTAAAATATCTTCCTTTATTAAAGATGATCTTCTAGCAATATAGACTCCAAAAATCATATCTTTTAATTGTTTTTTATTATGAGCATCACTACTTATAGAAAACTTGATTCCTTTTTCTTTAGCTAATTTAACCAGCTGACTATTTAAATCTCCACGATAAGAATTAATTTCTAAAGCAACATTTTTTTCTTTAGCTTTATTTAATATTTTATTTATATCAAGACTATATCCTTCCCTCTTGCCGATAACCATTCCCGTAGGATGATTTAATATTTTAACATAAGGATTATCTAATGCTTTAAGAACTCTATCTGTCATTTCTTTTTTAGTCATTTTGAAATTTGAATGAATACTAACAGAAACATAATCAAGAGTTTTTAATACTTCGTCACTAATATCTAAAGAACCATCTTTTAAAATATCTACTTCTGAACCTTGTAATATCTTAAATTTTTTATCTTTAAATTTCTTATTTAAATTATCAATTTCTTTCCTTTGTTCCAATATCTTTTTTTCATCTAAGCCATTTTCTATCTTTAAAGATTTTGTATGATCATTTATTCCTAAATATGAATATCCTAATTCAATAGCCTCATTAGCCATCTCTTCTATTGAATTCTCTCCTCCATTCCAAGAAGTATGACAATGAAGATCACCCTTAATATCATCTAAATCAATTAAACAAGGAAGTAATCTTTTCATCGCTAAACTAATTTCTCCTTGATTTTCTCTTAATTCTGGAGGAATAAATTGCATTCCTAATTTTTCATAAATCTCTTCTTCATTTCTTCCCGCAATTTTTCTTTCTCCTTTAAAAAGTCCGTACTCATTAAGTTTATAACTATTTTTCATAGCTATTCTTCTTAAAGAGATATTATGATCTTTAGATCCTGTAAAATATTGTAAAGCTGAACCGAAAGAACTTTCAGAAACCAATCTTAAGTCCATATTTAAGTTATCTTTTGTCTTAATTGAAGATTTAGTTTCTCCCTTGCCAATAATCTTAACAACATCATCCATCGTAACAAAAGTATTCATTATTTTTTCCACAACATATTTATTACTTGGATCTTTTACGGAAACTAAAAAATCTATATCTCCTATTGTCTCTTTTCTTCTTCTTACTGAACCCGCAACGGAAAAATCAACTACTTCTTTTATTCTTCTTATCTTTTCTTCTACTTTTTTAGTTATAGGAAAAATATCTCTTAAAATAAATCTTCCTTGTCCTTGTTTTAAAAAATTAATAGAATCTATAATATTCTTTTCTGTTTTTTCTCCAAAACCAAATAAAGAAGAAACCTTATGATCTTCGATTGCCTTTTCTAGTTCTTTTAAATTTCTAATTTTTAACTCTTTCCAGAGTTTCTTAATTTTTTTAACCCCTAATCCTTCAACTTTAATTAAATTATCTAAATCAATGGGAGATTCTTTTTTTAATTCCTTATAGTATTTTATTTTTCCTTTCTCTAAAAACTCAATAATACTTAAAGCAATGCTTTTCCCTACTCCACTAATATTTTCTAAACCTTTAACTCCTTCTCTTTTATATATCTCATTAATATCTTCCTCTAAATTATCAATCGCAATAGCTGCCTTTTTATATGCTTCCGGTTTAAAAGGAACTTCTTGTAATTCTAGTAAATCTCCAATTTCAAATAAAATTTGAGCTAATTCTTGATTTTTCATTTTTTAAAAAATATTTCTCTAATATTTTTAGTAAAACTTCTATTAAAAACTCCTTCAATGTCTTTTCTTAATTTTAAAAGCATTATTACGCTAAGCATAGCTAAAGATCCTGCAATAGTAAATGTTACGGTAAAACCCCATTGAGTAATAAAGAATCCTGCTACAACTCCTGCAACAGCTACTCCTAAACTTAAAGAAGCATCGTCTAAAGCCCATTCTCTGGCTTCTTTACCCTTAGTTATACTTCTTGTAAATATTGCTCTCCAGCCACCTAAAGCCATTGATATTCCAATTCCATAAAAGACCTGTAAAACATATATATGCCAAGGATAAACAGCAAAAATATATCCAAAAGGAACTAAGGCAGAAATAAAATTACCAGCGACTAAAAAGAAATAATCATCTCTATCTCCCTCATGTTTATCTAAGATTGAAGCAAAAGGAAAAACTAATGACGATCTTAATAAATAAAATATTGCTGTAGAGATTCCTACGACTAAGGCAGTTCCTCCAATAATTCTATCAACAACAAATATAGCAAAAACTGGTGTTACCATTCCCCATCCTGTCCAAAAAGCAATATCTGTTAAAATTAAATATTTAATTACCTTATTTATTTTCTTCATTTTTTAAAAATTTATTACTTAAGAAATTGAATCCTGTTTTTAATAAAAATACTATTCCCAATAAAGATACTATCACCTCAGAAGTTCTTATAATCATTGTAAATATTGTTGTCATAGAAACATCAATACCTAAAGATTTGAAAGCAAAATATTGAATAATTTCATGCGAACCTAAGGCAGTTGGAATAGGAACAGTTGAAGCCAAATAAGTAAAACCTAAAACAGACAATGATGATAAAAACCCTATTAATTCTCCCAAGAAAAGAATTAAAATCCAAGTTCTTAATTGCATCACTAAAGCCTTTAAAAAAGAAAGAATTATTCCCTTTTGAAAAGCTTTATTTTTTATTTGAAAATAATCAAAGACATCATTTTCAACAGCAATCAAACTATTTTCTTCATTAATTTCTTTTTTAAAGAAAGTTCTAAATATTTTTTTAATAATACTATTTTTTCCAAAAGACTTAATATAGAAAAAAGTAATAATAAAAATAAAAAATAAAAGAAATAAACCAAAAAGAATTATCAATTCTCTAGGAAGAAAAGAAATACTATAAATAAAATAGAATAGAGCAAATAATATAATTATAATATTAACTGTCCATTCAAGGATTCTTTCTATTACTACTGAGGCAAAAGTTTTTTTCCAAGAAATATTATTCTGTCTAGATAATTCATAAATACGAAATCCTTCTCCACACCAAATTAAAATAGGAAAAAGATAAGTTATAGAATATCCTCCTAAATAAATCTTAAATAGTTGCCAAAAAGGAGCATCATTTCCTGAGTCTTTTATAATTTCTTTCCATCTAAAAGTAGCAATTAAGGCTATTAAAAAAGACAATAAAATTATTACTAAACCCTGCCAAGTAGAAAAAATAGAAAAACTCGATTTAATTTCTTCCCAGCCAATAATTTTTCCTATCCATAAAAAAATCCCTATTCCTAGAATTAAAGAAAAAAACAAAAGTATTTTTTGTTTGAAATAAGAATCCATAAGTCTATATTAATACAAAAAAAATCCTTCGGCAAGGATTTTTAAATTTTTTCCTTAATAAAAGAAGATATTTCTTGGCCCACCTCTTGCCAATCATAATTATGACCCTTGATACTCATTGCTTCAAAAAAAGAGATACTTTCTCCTCTTATATTATCATACAACCAAACAAAAGGCGCTTTTATAACTGAAAAAGATAATTCTTTAATGTCTCCATTAGCTAAGAAATCTGTTTCATTGTTTAATTCAAGAATATTTTTATTTGTTTCTCTATAATTTGCAAAAGGAGCTCCTAATTCAATAGAAAAAACATTATCCATATTTTTCTCTATTTTACTCATAACAGAATTAGCAAAAGAAGCACCATTGCTCAATCCTGCCATAATAATTTTTCTTTCAGGATTATTAGAAATAAAAGATTCTATTTTTTCTGCTAAAAAATTAGAACTTTGAGAAAAGTTAAAAATTATTTCCTTTAAAGATCCTAATTTGGCAATTAAATTCTCTTCTGTTCGATGATATTCAACAATAGAAACTTTATAATTATTATCTTCTAATATTCTTTTAATTTCATTTATAATAGGATTAAAGTCTTTAGCTTTTTCTAAAGAAACCGTTCCCCATCCTCCCGAATTAAAAACAATAACTACATCGCTAGATTCTCCTGCTTCAAAAAGATCTTTTTCAAAAATATTTATATTTTTATTAAGAAAGAAAAAACTAAACCAAAAAGAAGAAATAACAATAATTCCTAGAATAGAAAATATAATTATTTTATACTTCTTCATACTTAATTTTCATTATTTTATAACTCATAGAGTCATTAAAAGGAATACTTTCTCCTATTTTCCTACCTATAAAAGTCATTCCTAGAGGAGATTCATTACTAATTTTACCTAAAAAGGGGTCCGCCTCAAGGGTTCCTACTATCTGGTATTCTTCTTTTTTGTCAGAATCATTCTTTAAAACGACCTTAGCTCCTAAATTAACCACTTCTTGGTCTTTAGGCTTCTTAATTATTTTATAGTTTTTTAAAATAAAACTCAACTCTTCAATTCTTTTTTCAAGTTCTTCAATATTTTCTTGAAAAAAGGAATAATCAGGATTTAAAGCGTCACCCTCTAATAAAGCAGGTGCTTCTTCAAAAATCTCTTTTCTATAAATTTCTTTTAGATCTTCATATTCTCTTTTTATCTTATTTAAACCATTCTTTGTTAAGTAGTATATTTTTGGCATATTTTTTAAATTTAAAACCTCTCCCTTAGGGAGAGGCTTTTATTATTATATTAAGTTATATATTATAAAGCTTCTCCCTTCATCTTTTAAAAATCATAGCCAAAATTGAGCAGTTTCTTTTTGCCCAAAGATTCGTATATTTCTGATTTTTAATAAAGGTTATCATGCTTTAGTATAAAATATACTTCTCTTTAATACTTGTCAAGGGTTAAAATATAAAATAAGATGTATTTACTATGAAAAAAATAATCATTATTTTAATATCAATTATTTTAATTGTTTTAGGCTCCCTAGCTAAATATAGCTATGATGGCATTTTTAAACAATTAAGTAATGATAATATTGCCAAGCTTTTTATCATTGAAAAAGGATCTTCGGTAAAAAATATTGCTCTTAATTTAGAAGATGAGGATTTAATTAAAGACTCTTCCCTTTTTGTTCTTTATTCAACAGTAACTCAAAACAATGGGAATATTCAAGCAGGAGAATACTTGTTATCTCCTCAAATGAGTACAATGCAGATACTTAATATTCTAACCAAAGGAGAAATAAACAAAACAACTTTTACTATTTTAGAGGGTTGGAATATTGATGATATTGCCAATTATTTTGAAGAAAAAAAACTTGCTACGAAAGAAGAAGTTTATGCTCTTATTGGAGAGCCAACTGTAATTGAAAATAATGAAAATATAGATAAATTAATTAAAAATTTTAATATTAATAAACCAAATAATTTAAGCCTAGAAGGATACCTCTTTCCTGACACTTACTATATAGACAGTAGGGACAATCTAGAAAGTATTGTTTTAAAAATATTACAAAACTGGGAAACAAAAATTACTCCTAACTTAAAAGAAGAAATTATCAAACAAGATAAAACAATTTTTGAAATTATTACAGTTGCTTCAATGATTGAAAAAGAAGCAAAAACAATGGAAGATAAAAAACTTGTTTCTGATATAATGTGGAGAAGATTAGAAATAAAAATGCCACTACAAATATGCGCTACTGTTTTGTATGCCCTAAGAGAAAAGAAATCTCAAGTCTATACTACTGATACAGAAATTGATTCACCTTATAATACCTACAAATACAAAGGTCTTCCTATTGGACCGATATCTAATCCCGGAATGGACAGCCTTCTTGCAGCAATATACCCTACTCAAAATAATTATTGGTATTATTTATCTTCCTTAGAAGGAAAGATATACTTTTCTCAAACTCTTACTGAACATAATTACAAGAAAAGTATTTATATTAAATAACTATTTCTTACCTTCAAAAGCTCTTAAAACTTCTAGAGGAAGAGCAAAAACAATAGTATTAGATTGATCTGAACTAATATCATTAATTGATTGTAGAGTTCTTAAATGTAGAGCTCCTACAGAACCTGATAAAACCTCAGCGGCTTTAGCCATATTATTGGCAGCAGCAACTTCTCCCTCAGCCTTAATAATAACTGATCTCTTTTCTCTTTCCGCTTCAGCTTGCTTTCCAATAACTCTTTTCATTTCTTCAGGAAGAGTAATATCTTTTAATTCTAGATTTTCCACACTAATACCCCAAGGATCAGAAGCCTTATCAATAATTGTTCTAATATCTTCTGAAACCTTATCTCTTTGAGATAGAAGATCATCTAATTCAACATGTCCAACAGCATTTCTCATTGTTGTTTGAGCTAATTGAGAAATTGCATAATAAAAATCTTCAACCTGTAAAACTGCTTTTTCTGCCGAATTAATTTTGTAATATATTACAGCATTAACTCTTACAGAAATATTATCTCTGGTTATAGCTTCTTGATCAGGAACATCAACAGCTTTAGTTCTCATATCTACTTTTCTGTATGATTGAAAAACAGGAATAACTAAATTCCATCCTGGCTTCATTGTTCCTGTGAACTTACCTAGAGTAAACCTAACTCCATTTTCATACTGATTAATTTGTCTTATTGAAACGATTAGAACTACTATTACGAAAACTATAATTGTACCAAACATATTTTTTTATTTATTATTATTAAAAACCTTATAACCTTCTCTTACTTTATTTTTTACTTTTATTCCAACTTCTTGACCTTTTTTACTTTTTAAAATTTTCTCTCCCTTGAACTGAAGAGAAGTTATTTTCATTTTGAAATTAGTACTTTCTCCTCCCTCAATTCTTATAGAGTCTCCTATAGAAATTGGCTGGTTAAACTTTATTGCTGCCACTTTTATTTTAGAAAAATAATGAGTAACTTTACCAATCTTTTTTTCTTTAACAATTTTTTTAGGCTTCATTTTAATATTTTTGAATTTTTTTCTTTTTGTTTTTTAACTTCCTCTATGACCTTTTTTACAATTTTTTTAGGATCTCTTTCGTATATAATTTTATTTGCTGATTTACAATAGCTTTCTATTATTCCCCTGATTTTATCAGCCATTCCTCCTGTTCCTTCTAAAACAGCAATTATCTTCTTAGTTTCAATAGCCACTGTGAACTCATGAAGAGTTCCTGTCCTGCCACAAATAATAATAACAGCATCGGCTGATTTTGTCATCGTAACATCTCTCCCCACATAATCAGCTCCTGTATAAACCATGATATTAAAAGGATCTAAAGGTAGCTTATAAGCCTTAAGATGTTGTTCCTCAGTTGAGGCAGGAGAAAATCCAATATTAAATCCACCAACTTCATTACATCCCATTGCTGAAAAATAAGGAACTCCTGTCGTTGCTCCTGTAATTAAAACGTGATTTTGTCTTCCTATCTCACGACCAACTTCTTTAGACAGTTCTTCAATGTTTTCACAACAGTGCCCTACTTGGGCTGCTCCTGAAACAACAATATTGTATTTTACTTCTTCTTTATTCATTTATTTCTTTAATATAAGATAAAAATTAGAGTAAGGTTTCTTTCCAATTAAAATCTCTCCACTTTTAATAACTTCAAAATCTAATTCTTTCGCTAATTGTATCAATTCTTTTAAATTAAAACAATGAAAATAAGTTCCTTTGCTTCCATACCAAGGAATAAAAACATCTACTTCTCCTTTAGTTTTTTCTTCTAAATTCCAAACAGTTAAAATCATTACCCCTCCTTTTTTAAGAACCCTTTTTGCTTCATTTAATAATTCTTTTCTAGATTTAATTGAAGGAAGATGATGTAAAACTGCAATACTATAAATCTTATCAAAATATTCATCTTCAAATGGTAAATCATTTCCATAAGCAACTAGAAAATCCCCTTGAGGATAATCTTCTTTGGCAATTTTAATTAACTCTGAAGATGGATCCACTCCTATATATTGAGTTTCTTTTAAAAGAGGATAAAATCTACCATTACCACATCCTAAATCTAGAACTTTATCTCCTTTTAAAACACTTTCAAAAAGAAAATTCAACTCTTTCCACTCTTTTGATCTGACACTTGAGTATTTCTTAGAAATACTGTTATAATCTTTAACAGTTTCTATTAATATTTTATTTTCATCTATTTCTTCCATGAATTCAATTGAATCAATAATTAAAGAACTTTCAGAAACTAAGGCTAAAACCTCTAGAGAGCTTTCTTTTGTTAAAAGAAAATTCGCTAAAAGTGAAAAAATTGAATGCCCAAGCAACATCGTTCTTCTAAAAGCTTATCATGATTTAGTTAATAAAAAAAGGATAAAAGAAGATGATAATTTAGAAAAATTACTAAGGACTAGACCCGTAAGATCTCTTTCTGGCGTTGTTAATGTCTCTGTCTTAACTAAACCTTATGACTGCCCAGGTAAATGTATTTATTGCCCTAAAGAAATTAATATTCCTAAAAGTTACTTATCTGGAGAACCAGCTGTTGAAAGAGCTAAAGCCTTAAATTATGATCCCTATCTTCAAATGCAAAAAAGATTAGAATCTTTAGAAGAAGGAGGGCATCCCACTGATAAAGTTGAACTTCGTTTAATTGGAGGAACTTGGTCTTTTTATGATTCAGATTACAAAGAATGGTTTATCAAAAAATGTTTTGAATCTTGTAACCAAAAAGAAGATAAAACTTTAAAAGAAGCACAAAAAAGAAATGAAAAATCAAAACACCGAATTATAGGAATATCTTTCGAAACAAGACCTGATTTCATTAATCCCAAAGAAATAGAAGAAATGAGAAGACTAGGAGCAACAAAAATAGAATTAGGAGTCCAATCAATATATAATGATGTTCTTGAATTTAATAAAAGAGGACACAAAATAGAAGAAACTATTAAAGCAACTAAACTTTTAAGAAACTCTGGATTTAAAATTGCCTATCAGTTAATGCTTAATTTGCCAAAGTCTAATCCGCAAAGAGATATTGAAATGTTTAAAGAACTTTTCAATAACCAAAACTTTAAACCAGATTATATTAAAATATATCCTTGTGCTTTAGTAAAAGAAGCTCCTTTATATAAAATATATTTAAAAAAAGAATATAAGACTTATACTAAAGAAGTTCTCATTAAAACCATAAAAGAAATTAAAAAGATTATTCCTGAATATGTAAGAATTGAAAGAATTATTAGAGATATTCCCTCTCCTTTAATTATTGAAGGAGGAGCTAAAGTTTCTAATTTAAGACAATTAATTGATGCTTCAATTAAAAAAGAAAATTGGTCTTGCAAGTGTATTAGATGTAGAGAAATTAAAAATATAGACTCAAAAGAAAAAGTTTATCTTTACCGAAAAGACTATTTTGCTAACGAAGGAAAAGAAATATTCTTAAGTTTTGAAGACAAAAAAAGAAAAAACCTTTATTCTCTTCTAAGATTAAGAATTCCTGAAAATAACAATACAGCACTAATAAGAGAAGTTCATGTTTATGGTCAAGCGACACCTATCTCAAAAAATGGAAAATCTACTCAACATAAAGGATTAGGAATATTAATGGTAAAAGAAGCAGAAAGAATTTCTTTAAAAGAATTCAAAGCAAAAAATATTTCCATTATTTCTGGAGTAGGAGTAAGAGATTATTATAGAAAGAAGTTAGGATATAGACTCAAGGGAACCTATATGTTTAAAACCTTTTAATTCTAATTAGTCCACTAAAAGGAACAATTTCTATTCCTTTCTTTTCTAATTCATCTAAAAATAAGTTCATTCCTAAAGAATCTGAAGAAATATGTCCAGCAATAACAACATTGATATTAGCTTCTTCGGCTCTTTTTTTATGTTCTTCAGAGGCATGCATAGAAACAACTGTTCCAATTCCTGCTTGAGCCATTTTTTCATATAATTTAGGAGAACCTTCTGTTCCACCAGTAATTTCTGTAATAGCAATTTTACCACATCTATTATCCATCTTTCCAGTAATTGCTCTTGGACCAGACCCAATTTTAATTGCTTCTTTGTATTCAGGAACCTCCTTTAAAAGAGAGACTAATTCTTCAACTGTTTCTGGATTTTTTGATTCAACTAAATCCTTTAAAAACCTGGCCACTAAATTATCTATAGGAGTATGAAGATTAATATAATTAACTCCTAATAATCTTGCTGCATCAACAGGCTTCTGAAAATTAGAGGCTGTAACTCCTCTTGAAACTTCAGCAATTCTAGGATGATTAAGTCCTTCGGCAATATTAATTGGTACACCATAATAATTATAGACATCAGCTTGTAAGCTCATTACATCATCTAAACTAGAAAGTCCTCTTCCTACAGGATGATGAGCTATTGCTAAATCAATATCACCTAAAGATTTTGCTAATAATAATTCAGCTGTATCAATATCTATTCCTGCTAATACTTTTTTAATTTCTTTATCTTCCGATATATTATGTATTCTTGAGTCTAGATAAGGATTAACTAGAGCTTCTTCATCAAAATCTTCTTTATTCTTCAAAGAATCATATTTCTTTTTTTTCCTATCTAAAAACTTAGCAACGCCTAATTCACCTCTAAAATCAACACCTATTCCCATCTTTATTGCTAAATCAAAAATCTCTTTTGTTTTCATAAAAGTATTTTACTAGAAAAATTCTAAATTGTCTAATTTTAATAACAACCAATCTCCACTATTTTTGCATAGCCAGTAGCAGACCTTGAACAATATTTCGGTTCGGAAGGAATAAAACCAAATGTTCCAACATAACCAATTTCTGAATCATAACATTTACCATGGGTAAAAGCATAACAAGGCGAAACAAGAGTAATGTCTCCATCGGATCTTGCCCATTCAGCAGCTTTATTACTAAAAGAATGTTCAGGAGTTGAACAAGTATAACGGTCCATTGGGCCGTATGCGATACAATTATCATCACCATCGTAACTAATACATTGAGATTGAATATAAACCAAACTACTCACTGTAGTTGTCCAATTTTCATTTGCTGTCCATCCTGTTGGACAAGCTGAAGCAGCGAATTTACATTGTTTTAATTGTGTTGATCCATCGACGGGAACTCCTCCTGCATCAACACAATCTTTCTGAGTATGCGCACTATTTATTAAAGGTAAAGTGCCCGAAACCATTGCTCCTACTTTTGCAATTTCACGATCAATATAGTTTTTAGTAGCAAGATCAGAAGCATTAGTTGGATCTTTAATATTAGAAATTGTATAAGTAGGATTTTCTCCTCCTAGTTTAATATTTCCATTAATTTCTAAAGCCTCTAATGGTAAAATTGTTCCTATCCCTATTCTCTTATTATTTGTGTCTATACAAAAAGTATCTGTACATTCCATTTGACTCCATGAGTGTCCTGGATTAACAGCAGCAGCGTAAAGGGCGTCGAACGTGCCAACGTATTGAACTACTCCGGCAAAGAGTCCGATTAGAAGCAAAGTGCTTGAGATAATGTAGAATCTTTTTTTATTCATATATTTTTACTTATTATTTTATTACAACAAAAAAGAAGCCAAAGCTTCCTTATTTTTCAAACTAAAATCTTCTAAAGATATTATATTAGAGAGAGAGAGAGAGAGAAGATTTTTTGTTTCTGTTTTCATTAATTGTATTATCTTAAATAAAAGAAGAAATGTCAAACAAAAAAAGAGCTAGAGGCTCTTTTCTTTGCAAACTGTAAGAAGAAGACTTGTTTGACTGTTTATCGTCTGAACAACTCCATTTTGATTAGTAAAAATTCTTTTACCTTCTTTTGTTTTTAATACTATCTCGCCAGGAGAAATAACGGAGACTAAAGGTGTATGACTGTTTAAAACAGAAATATGTCCCGATGTAGTTGGGATATTAATTTCCTCTGCTTCCCCTTCAAATATTACTTTTTCCGGTGTTAAAATTTTTACTTTCATTATTGTATAACTTGTTTAATATTACCTTTCATGTAGAATTCTTCTTCTGATTTATCATCAAGCTCTCCTGATATTATTTTCTCAAATCCTTCAATTGTTTCTTCAATTGTTACATATATTCCTGGAATACCTGAGAACACTTCGGCAACTGAGAATGGTTGTGATAAGTATTTTTGAATTTTTCTGGCTCGAGAAACAACAATTTTATCTTCTTCGGCTAATTCTTCAATTCCTAAAATAGCAATAATATCTTGAAGTTCTTTGTATCTTTGAAGTATTTTCTTAACATCTGTTGCAACTTTGTAATGCTTTTCCCCTACAATTCTAGGATTCAACAATGAAGAAGTTGATTCTAGTGGATCAACAGCTGGGAAGATACCTAAAGAAGCAATTGCACGAGATAACACTAAAGAAGAATCAAGGTGTGAGAAAGTTGCAACAATAGCTGGATCAGTTAAGTCATCAGCTGGAACATAAATAGCTTGGACAGAAGTAATTGAACCATCTTCTGTAGAAGTAATTCTTTCTTGAAGTCCTCCTACTTCAGAAGATAGAGTTGGTTGATAACCTGTTTGAGAAGGAATTCTTCCTAGTAAAGCTGAAACCTCAGAACCTGCTAAAACGAAACGGAAAATGTTGTCCATAAATAATAGAACATCTTTCTTTTCTACATCTCTAAAATGTTCCGCAATAGTCATAGCAGTAAAAGGAACACGAAGTCTTGCTCCTGGAGTTTCATTCATTTGTCCAAAAACTAAACAAGTATTTTTAAGAGTATCTGCCTCTTTCATTTCTCTAAAAATATCATTTCCTTCTCTTGATCTTTCTCCAATACCAGCAAAAATAGAATATCCTTGATGAAACTTAGCAATGTTTGTTATTAGCTCTTGAATTAAAACTGTTTTTCCTACTCCTGCTCCACCAAATAATCCTACTTTTCCTCCTTTTGGAAGTGGACATAATAAATCAATAGCTTTAATTCCTGTTTCTAATATTTCAATATCAGATTTTTGATTTTTCAATTCAGGACCTTTTTTGTGAATAGAGTCTCTTCTTGTTGCTTTTATTTCTCCTTGGTTATCAATTGGTTCACCTAAAACATTAAGAATTCTTCCTAAGGCTTCTTTACCCACTGGAACCTCAATTGGTTTACCTGTGTCTTCTACTTCATCTCCTCTGCTTAATCCTTCTGTAGGACCCATAGCAAGGCATCTAACTCTGTTTTCTCCTAGTCCTTGCTCTACTTCTAATACTAAATCTTTTCCTTTAATTTTTAGGGCGTTGTAAAGAAAAGGAACTTTTCCTTCTTCAAATTCCACGTCTATCACTGGCCCAATTATTTGTGTTATTTTTGCCATATATTTTTTATTTTATTCCATTGCTTCTTTGGTTGATGAAATCTCACAAACCTCAGAAGTAATTTTCTCTTGTCTTGCTTTATTATAAACCAATCTTAAATCTTCTAATAATCCCTTGGCATTATCAGAAGCATTTCTCATCGCCATCATTCTAGCTGAATGCTCAGAAGTATTAGCAGAAAGAATAAATTGATAAATTAAGTATTGCACAAATATAGGGATAATCTCGTCTAGAATTATTTTTGGAGAAGGCTCTAATAAATAATTTTTGTTTACCCCTTCTTTTAACTCTTCTTTCTTTGTAAAATTCTCAATTGATTCTGAAGTGGAAGGAAATAATTGCACCATCGTTGCTTTCTGAACAAAAGAAGATTGAAATTGAGTGTAAAACATATAAATCTTTTGATATTTATTAGAAAGAAAAGAACTAACTAAAAAATCTGATATTTCTTTAGTTTGTTTAAACTCCCAATAATCTCCAACCCCTGAAAAACTATATCTTATCTTTTC
Organism: uncultured Candidatus Saccharibacteria bacterium; assembly: GCA_964581805.1. Classification (GTDB taxonomy): domain Bacteria; phylum Patescibacteriota; class Minisyncoccia; order Minisyncoccales; family Minisyncoccaceae; genus UBA2558. The sequence continues at coordinate 20,939 of CAZOPO010000002.1, read as the reverse complement.
TCTTTTAGAATAATGTTTTACAGCCTTTTTACCAATAGGAAGAATCTCTATTTCCCCTTCTTCTCTTAATTTGATAATTTCTTTATCAGCAAGCTTTAAGATGTTCGCATTAAATGGTCCGCAAAATCCTCTGTCTGAAGCAACAACACAAACTAAAATATTCTTAACTGGCCTCTTTTCTAAAAAGACTGACTTTCCTTCTTTAAGGGCCTTTTTCATATTTCTAAGCATGACTGTCATTTCTTCAGCAAAAGATTTTGATTCTAAAAATCTCTTCTGAGTTTTTTTCATTTTAAGAGCCGAAAAAGTCTCCATTGCTCCAGTTAGCTCAGATATATTTTTTACCGAACTGATTTTTGCTTTTACTTCTTTAAGCTCCATAACTTGCTTTGACGTTTTTAATTATTTCTAAAAGAACATCTTTATTTTTATCAGATAATTCTCCTGTCTCTTTTATTTCTTTAAAAATCTCTGGCTTTTCTAATTCAACTGATTTTAAAACATCTGATTCAAAATCTTTAATTTTGTCTATTGCCACTTCTTCAATATCGCTATTTACTCCGGTGAAAATAACGACAACTTCTTTTTCAATTGGCATAGGAGTTAAATCAGCTTGTCTTAAAAGAAGCCTCATTCTCTTTCCTTTTTCAATTGTCTTTTTAGTTTGAGGATCAAGCTCTTCAGTAAATTCTGAGAATCTTTCTAGTTCTTGGAATTGTGCTAAATCTAACTTCAATCTTCCCGCAACTTTTTTAGTTGCTTTTAATTGAGCAGAAGATCCCACTCTAGATACTGATGTTCCAACGTTAATAGCTGGCTTTTGTTCTTTCTTAAATAAAGTTGCATCTAAAAAGATTTGTCCATCAGTAATAGAAATAACGTTGGTAGGAATATATCCTGAGATATCTCCTGCTTGAGTTTCAATAATAGGTAAAGCTGTTAATGAACCTCCTCCCATTTCATCAGAAAGCATGGCTGCTCTTTCTAACAATCTAGAATGAAGATAAAAAACATCTCCTGGGTAAGCTTCTCTTCCTGGTGGACGTCTTAAAATCAAAGAAATTTCTCTCCAGGCCCAAGCTTGTCTAGTTAAGTCATCATAAACTACTAAAGCATCTTTTTTGTTATCTCTAAAGTATTCTCCAATAGTTGCCCCAGCAAAAGGAGCTAGATAGATAAAACCTGCTGGATCGTCAGGAAAAGCACAAACAACTGTAGAATATTCCATTGCTCCTTCTTTTTCTAAAGTAGCAATTAATCTTTTTACTTTACTTTTCTTTTGACCACAAGCAACATAGATGCAATATGGTCTATTCTTTTCTTCTTTTTGATTAATAATTGCATCAATAGCGATAGCTGTTTTTCCTAAACCTCTATCTCCAATGATTAATTCTCTTTGACCTCTTCCAATTGGAATTAAAGAATCTATCATTTTAATTCCTGTGTGCAAAGGCTTTGTCACCGGTTGTCTTTCGATAACCGAAGGACCTTTTCTTTCAAGAGGTAAGAAATCTTTAGCTTCAATCTCCCCTTTTCCATCTAAAGGTCTTCCTAAAGGATCAACTACACGTCCCAAAAGACCCTCTCCCACCGGCACGGAGAATACCTTTTTTGTTCTTTTAACTGTAGTTCCTTCTTTTATTTTTTCTTCGTTGCCTAAAACAATTGCTCCAACTTCGAATTCTTCTAAGTTAAGAACTAATCCTTGAACTCCTGTTCCGTCAAATTCAATCATTTCAAAACTTTCTACTCCTTTAAGTCCTGATATTTTAGCAACGCCATCTTTAATCTCAACAACTTCTCCCACTTCTTCAGTTTCTGGAGAAATTTCAACTCCTTCCAGTTGTTTTTTAAATTTTTCAATTATATCCATATATTTTGTTTTTTAGTTTGATTAAAACATCTTTTAAAGAAGCTTTAACCAAAAGATCTTTCGTTCTTAAGCGAAAACCTCCTAAAAGAGTTTCATCAACGACATCTTCGATTTCACCTATTCCTTTTATTTCTTCTTTAATTTTTGCTTTTATTAATTCTTTATCTTGAAAATTATGAGATAAGAATAATTTAGCTGTCTTTTCTTTCTTATATATTCTTTCTAGTTTTTTCAAAATAGAAGGTAGATAGACTTTTTTCTTACCTAAAGCATTCTTAAGATTAACAAAAATTTCCTCAAAATTATTAGGATTTTTTTCTAGAGAAATATATAAGGCGCGAGCCCAAAATGATATTTCTTTTTCTATCTTCATGCTTTAAGTTTACTTAAAAAATTATCTGCAATTTCTTTACCTTTTTTATCGTCAATGTTCTCTTTCAAAAGGTTCTCTGCTAAAGAAAAAGCATTCTCAATTGTTTTTTTCTTTGTCAAATCTTTTTCTTTTTCAATTAAGTCTTCTGCTTCTTTTTTAGCTTTAGCTAAAATGCCTTGTCTTTCTTCTTCTGCTTTTAGAATAGAATCTTCTAATCTCTTTTTTGCTTCTTCTTGTGTTTTTAATAGGATCTTTTCTCTTTCTTCGGCATTTTTTCTCTCTAAATCACTTTTTAATTCTCCTAATTTAACAAGTTTTTCTTCTGCTTCTAAAGATTTATTAACTCCATCTTCTATTTTTTCTCTTCTCTTTTTAAGCAAGTTTAAAAATGGCTTATAGACTAAAGCTTTAAGAACGAAAAATAGGATCGTAAAATTAACGAATTGTCCTACTAATATTTTCCAATCTATTTCTACGCTATTCATTATTTAAAATTTAAACAAATAATATTATTAAAGAGACTACTAAAGCGTAAATAGCGATAGCTTCTGCGAAAGCGATTGATAAAATCATACCTGTTTGAACTTTTGATGATGCTTCTGGATTTCTTCCAATGGCTTCTGAACCTTTTCCTCCAATTAATCCAATTGCAATACCAGGTCCAATTGCTCCTAATCCAATAGCAAGAGCGGCTGCTAACTGTGTAAGTGTTTCCATATTTTTTAATTAATTAATTTATTTATTATTTTTTCGACCTTTTTTCCAAAAAAGGAATTATTACTTTATAAAGATTGAAACCCGTTACAATCATTCCTATTAAAACTGCTAATATTATCATTAAGGGAAATGTATTTAATTTCTCATCAGCCCAAACTCCTAAAAATGTAAAAACTATTAAAGGAATGACTAAGAAAAATCCTAATCCACTTCCCATCCCTAAAACATACAACATACTATTCGTGCTCTTCTGCGGTTGTGGTGAAGACATAAAAAACGGTAATTAATGATGAAAAAACTAATGCCTGAATAAATCCTACAAAAATCTCTAAACCTAAGAAAGGCAAAGGAACAATGAAAGGAATCATAAAGGTTACAATTGTTAATAAAATCTCTCCTGCAAAAAGATTACCAAACAACCTTATACCTAAAGACATCGTTTTTGTAATCTCTCCAATCGCTTCTAAAAATCCTACAAAAAACATCATCGGATTCTCAAGCTTTATATATTTTTTCAAATATTCTATTCCTCCTAATTTCTTAATCGCTGTAAAATGAATAAACAACATTGAGAAAACTGCTAATGCTAATGTAAAATGAATATCTGAACTAGGAGACCTTAAAAAAGGAAAAATTCCCATTCCTGGGAGTATTTCTAATAGATTATTCAATAATATAAAGATAAATAATGTCGCAGCCAAAGGAAAAATTTCTTCCGTTTTTTTAGAATCTCCTCCCATGCTTCCGAATAATCCTAATAATGATTCTAGAATAAATTCAAAAAAATTCTGTGTTTTTCCTGGAACAATTTCTTTTTTTCTAAATCCTAAAAGAAAAGCTCCTAGAAAAATTAGGGCACACAATATAGCCAATATAAAGGTATTGGTAAAATCTATTCCTAAAAAACTAAAAAATGGCTCCCCAATTAGGGCTACGTGTATATTCATATTAAAGCACCCTTATTCTACCTTTTAGAAGGAAGATGTCAAGTTTTTAAACTCTTCTTTGATGACTGATCTATCGTCCCAAGGAATCTTTTTTCCTTGAGCAACACATATCCAAGGCTCACAACCTTTTCCTGTTATAATTACTGTATCCCCTTCTTTAGCTTCTTTTAAAACAAACCTAATCGCTTCTCTTCTATCAAGAATTTTTTGCGCTTTAAGAGATCCACTTGAGACTTGATTTATAATTTCCATCGGATCTTCATCATATGGATCTTCGTTAGTAACAATAACGATATCTCCGTATCTTTCTGCTATCTCTCCTAAAACTGGCCTTTTCCATTTATCCCTTCCTCCCCCACAAGAACCTAAAACACACAATAATCTTCCTTTTTCTGGTTTTAAAAAATTATAAACTTTCTCTAAAGCATTAGGAGTAAAAGCATAATCAACAAAAACTCGGTAAGGAGAATCTATAACTTCTTCCATTCTTCCTGCTATTTGATTAACATTCAATAATCCTCTTTTACAAGACTCCAAGTCAATCCCCTCAGAAAGACCTAAAGATATTCCTGCTAAAGCATTTAAGATATTAAACTCGCAAAGAAGTTTTAATTGAAAATCAACTCCTTCAACTTTAAAAGTTGAACCATTAGGACTAAGGAAAATATCTGTTGCCCTAACTTCTCCCAAATTAATTCCATAAGTTATTTTCTTTTTAGCAGAAAAACCTAAAAAGTATTCTGCATTTTTATCATCTGTTCCTATAATATGAGTACCTTTTACATAATTAAAGAATTCACCTTTAGCTTTTTTGTAATTTTCAAAACCTTTATGTGCTTCAATATGTTCAGGAGTTAAATTAGTAATTACAGCTGTATCAAAATCAATAAAACGATGACGATGCTGTTTAACACCTTCGGAAGTTACTTCAATAATTGCATAATCACATTTTTCCTTTACGGCATTCTTTAAAAAGTTTTGCAAAACAAATCTTCCTGGCATTGTCATTTTCATTTTATTTTCTTCTTCTTTTTCTCCTATTCTAAAGACAATTGAAGAAGATGAAGCTACTTTATATCCCCCCTCCTTCAATATTTCTGTAATAATATTTACAACTGTTGATTTTCCGTTAGTTCCTGTTACCCCAATAACTTTTATTTTTCTTGAAGGAAATCCACAAAAAAAAGCCCCTAAAAAGGAAATCATAAAATGATATGAACTAATTAAAAAATTAGGAATATACTTTTTAAAAATCATTTTCTTAAAAACTTTAAAGCTTCTTTTATTTTTTCTTCTGTTTCTTTAATTTCTTTAGGAATATATTTAATTGCTTCTTTTACTTCTTTAAGATTAAATCCTAGACCAATTAAAGCATTTACTACTTCATCTTTAGAAACACTATTATTAATTTCTTTAACTTTACCTGTGATCTCTAAAAGAATCGTTTGTAATCTTTTTTTACCAATACCTTTAACATCGTCAGGCAAAGATCCCTCTTCAATTATTTTCTTTAAATTATCTAGGGATCCTGCTACCGCTAAACCCATCGCACTCTTAGGACCAACTCCCGATATTTCTTTTAGTGTTTTGAATAAGTTTAATTTTTCTAAACTTAAAAAACCATATAATTCAATTTCTTTCTCTTTTAAGAAAAGATAAGTAAAAATAACCCTCTCTTCTCCCTCTTTAACGGTTCTTAAATCAGAAGAAGATAAAAAGACGTCAAATCCCATGCCTAATAGATCAATAACTATCTTTTTTTCATCTTTATATGCAATTTTTCCTTTAATGTGACTTATCATTAAAATCATTATATCAAAACTTGCAATATTTGAACAATTAGTATATATATATCTTATATGCCAGTAACAAAAACAACCAAAAGAAGACCTGCTCAAATAGAAAGACGCAGAGTCGTAAATACAAAAAGAATCTTAGAAATGAGAAAGCTTATTAAAGAAGCTCATACTTTGCTTTCTAATAAGAATATTGAAGAAGTTGAAAAGATGATGCCTAGGATATATAAGGCCATTGATAAAGCAGCTAAGAGAGGAGTTATCAAAAAAAACACCGCCTCAAGAAAGAAATCGAGGATAATGAAACAAATTAAGAGTTTAAAAAACTGATTCACTGAATCAGTTTTTAATTACTAAAGAAATTCTTTAATTTCTAATAAAGATTTAATTTTTCTAAAGGCACAGTTGTTAAGTTCTTCTACCTTACTATCAATAGCAATACCGTGTTTTGTTATTTTAAAAGCATCTAAATCATTTCTACCGTCACCGACAAAATAAATATCTTCAATCTTTACTCCTTCCTTAAGGGCAATCTCTTTTACTTTTTTCTCTTTAAAAGCTTTCATTTTATAACAATCTCCTAAAATATGAGAGATATTGTCATCATTATCAAAAATAACTTTACTCCCCGCATAATATCCGTCTAGTGATAATTTTTTAGATAATACTTCCAAATAAACATCTAAAGAACAAGAGACCAAATAAATAATATAATTTTTAGATTTTAAATACTTAATTATTTCTTCAGCTCCCTCTTTAAGATTACCTACAGGAATATTAGAAAAATCTGACTTTTTCTTTTTTCCTATTTTTATTAATGACAAAACAAATCTTTTAAAAAGCTCATCAATGGTAATTCCTTTAGAAGAAAAAAGACTATAATTTTTTTCTACTTCTTCCTTTTGATCTTCAAAGAAGTCCCAAGCTTCATCATCAACTAAAGTCCCATTAACGTCAAAACAAATAATTTTTTTCATATTTCTGATATTAAAACATCTAAAGATATATCGGGATTAATTTTACCCATTTTAATTTCAAAGTCTAATTCTAAAATTCTAGAATATATTTTTTTTAAATCCTCCATTGTAAAATTTTTAGCCTGAGAAACAGATTTTCTATAAACAAAAGGGTTCATTTGTTTAACAACTGCGCCATTTTTAACAGAGATAATATTTCTTATTTGAGAAGCAATCATTGATAAAAGAAAAATTGGAGAATCCCCCTTGTCAACATGTATCCTTAAAAGACTAATAGCCTTCTTTTTATTTTTTTGAGCAACAGCATCTAGCGTATCAAAAATATTAATTTCATTTTTAGGCCTAACCATTTTTGAAACATTGTCAGAAGTTATTTTTTTAGAATAGCTAGAAAGCTTCATCAATTCATTATTTATCTGCCATAAATCTCCTCCCACATATTCAATTATCTTATTAATAGCCTCTTCTTCTATCTCTGACTCTAAAGAAACAACTTTCTTTTTAATCCAATCTTTTAATTTTAATCCGTTTAATAAATCAAATTTATTAACCTTATCAAAATCATCAATTATCTTTCCCAAAACTTCATTTTCTTCAACTAGAATTAAAATGTTTTCTGATTTTTTAAATAAATCAATTTGACTTAAAAAATCTTCTTTATTCTTTTGATTAGATAATAAATTGTTAATAATGATTAGTTTTTTTTCACTAAACATTGAATAAGAAAGCATCTCTTCTTTTAAATCAAATAATGTTATTTCTTTCCCATTCAAATAATTTAAACCAAAATAATTCTTATTTTTTTCTTTATAAGCTTTAACGAATTCATCAATTTTTTCTTTAATTCTATAAGAATCTTTACCGTGAAAAAGTATAATCATCTCTTTTTTTGACAATTAGGACAAAAAAACGATCCTCTTCCTCCTAAGCTAATCCTTTCTATTTTAGTCCCACAATTAACACAAGGAGTTCCTTGTCTCTGATAGACTTGAATAATTTTGTATGATTCTCCTTTCTCTCCATAAATTGTCCTAAAATCAGAAAAACTATCTCCCCTAAGCTTAATTGATTCACTTAGTATAAATCTAATCCCTTCGTATATATTTTTTAAATCATCATCATTCAATTTATCAACTCTTTCTTCGGGATGAATTTTAGCTCTAAAAAGAATTTCTGAAGCATAGATATTGCCAACTCCAACTATAAAATTTTGATCCATTAAAATCTGTTTTATTTTCCCTTTTTTTCCTTTAATCAATTTTTTAAAAATATCTAAAGTAAAAGAATCTTCTAGTGGCTCAGGCCCTAAATTTTTAAATTCTTCTTGTAAATCTTCTTCGTTCTCAAAGAATTGAACTTTAGCAAATTTCCTTACATCAGAAAGAGCTATTTGTCTTTGATCATCTAAAGAAAAAACTACATGTAAAAATTTGTTAATCGGATCATCAGAAAGTGGTCCTTTAGGAGCAGTCCAAAAATCATTTTCAAACTTCCATTTTCCTAAGAGCAAATGCCCTGCTATTTTTTGATGGACAAGCAAAATCTTATCATTGTCTAAGTCTATAATAATATTTTTACCTCTTCTTCTTAAAGATTTTATTTTTCTGCCAATAATTTTTTCTTTTAGAGAGTCTACTGTATCCTTCTTAATCATATTCTCTACGTTGGTCCAAAGATCAGTAAAACTCCTCCCAATAACTTCTTTTCGGAGATCTCTAATAACTGTTTCGACTTCTGGTAATTCTGGCATTATCCTAAAATATTTTTAAGTTTATTTGCTATTTCTTGAGGAGTAAAATGAGCTTTGATTAAAAAGTCCTTAGCTCCTAATTCTAAACCTTTATCAATATCTTCCTTTTGTCCTAAATTAGAAAGAATAATGATTGGAATATTATTAATTTCAGGATCTTTTTTAGCTCTTTCTAAAACTTCAAACCCATTCATTCCTGGCAATATTAAATCTAATAAAACTAAATCTGGCTGTTTTTCTTTAATCATTTCTAATCCACTTTCCCCATCAACAGAAGAAGAAACATCATAATCCATACTAAAAAGCTTTTTAGTCATTAATTCTCTCAAAAACTTATCATCTTCAATTAGCAATATTTTTTTAATCATATTTTTTTTATTTATTAATTAATAGGAATTGTAAAATAAAAAGTTGTTCCTTCGCCTTCAACAGATTCAAACCAGATTTTTCCCTTATGTGAATTAATAATACTTTTAGTTGTATATAAACCCAAACCTGTTCCATCTGTTTCTAATTTAACAGCATTAGAACCTCTAAAAAATTTGCTAAAAATTCTTTCCTGCTGATCTTTAGGAATCCCTGCCCCGTAATCTTTTATCTTAAAAATAACATTTTTATCATCTTTTTCCAAGGTAATTGAAATCTCTCCTCCCTTAAGGCTGTATTTAATAGCATTTTCTATTAATTTTTGAAAAACTATCTCCATTTTGCTTTTATCAATTTTAACTTTAGGTAAAAACTGATCTGGCTTATGAATTTTCAAATTTATATTTTTAATTTCTAAAATATCTTTAAATCTTTTAAGAGATTTATTTAAAATTTCTTCCAAAGAATAATCTATTTTATTATATATAAATTTATTTTCTTCTATTTTGGAAACATCAAGAAGATCATTAATTAAATAAATCATCTTTTCGTTACTCAAATAAGTTTTCTCTAATAAACTTCTCTGTTCTTCATTTATATCTCCAGCATCTCCATCTAATATCATTCTTGTCGTCCATTTTATTGCTGACAAAGGAGTTCTTAATTGATGAGCAGCAATAGAAATAAAATCTGACTCTCTTCTTTCAATTAATTTATCATTACTAGCGTTACTAATAATAATTAAAAATCCTTCACTTAAAAACAATGAAGATATTAATAAACAATATTCGTTTATAATTAATTCTTTCTTTTCAAAATTTTTAACTTCCCCATCTTTAATAAAAAAATCCTCTAAATCTTTTTTTTGAATTAAATTTAATAAAGATTTTCCTTCTACTTCTCTTTTATCAAGATCTAAAAAAATTAAAGCTTCTGAATTAATAAATTCAATTTGATATTTTTTATCTAGGATAATTATTCCATCATTAAGATTGTCCATGATAGACCTATATCTTTTCTTCTCTTTAGAATTCTGCTTTATAAGTTCATCTGAGTCTTCTAGTATATTCAAAATGGCCGCTCTGGTTATTTCTTTTGTTTTATCTTCTTCCATATCGTAATTTTACCATAGCTTTAAGTTTTCACCAATTGGATTAAGAGAAATATTTTTAATCAAACTATTGAAACCAAAAGATTCAAGCATCTTGATAACTTCTTGATCATTATATCCACCCCACTCACAACTTTTAATATCAATATCTAAAGGAACATCTCTTTTTATTTCCGACAACTCTCTACTCAATAAAGCAATTTTTTTATCATTAATTAATTTTTCCTTTATTTTTTTAGAAAGATTATCTTCATTGTTTTCTATCTTTTTATATAAGTTATCAATTCCTCCAAATTCTTTAATTAAATCTAGGGCCGTTTTTTCTCCTATCCCCTTAACTCCTGGAATGTTGTCAGAAGAATCTCCTCTTAATCCCTTATAATCAATTAACTGCTTAGGACTAAGCCCACAATATTTTTCTTTAACTGAATTTTCATCACATAAAACAACGTTTTTAACTCCTTTATTCAAAAAGTAGACAAAAGTCTTCTCATTAATCAATTGTAAGTTATCCATATCTCCCGAAACAATAATATTTTTAGTATCTTTTTCTTTAGTTAAAAACTCTGTCAAAGTTCCAATGATATCATCTCCTTCGTATCCTGATTTTTCAAAAATAGGAACATTAAACTTTTTTAAAACATCTTTAACCATAGGAATTTGATTATACAATTCATCAGGAGCTTTTTTCCTTTGAGCTTTGTATTCACTAAACATTTTTTTCCTAAAAGTTGTTTCTGGCAAATCAAAGCAAGCTACAAAATATTTTGGCTCTAAATCTTTTAGAAGTTTGAAAAGAACTAAAAGAAATCCATAAACAGCATTAACAATAATTCCGTCTTTCCTTTTTAAAGGAGGCAAGGCATGAAAAGCTCGATGAATTACTGAATTAGAATCAATAATGATGAAATTATTTTTATTCTCCATATTTAATTATTATCTTTCTCTTATTCTCCTCTAAAACTTTCATTTCTATACAAACTGTATCTTTAGGTAAGATGTCTTTAATTTTTTCTGGCCATTCAATCATCACAATATTATTTTTATTATTAATCACCTCTTTAATATCAAGACTTTCTAATTCTTTCTTTTTATTTATTCGATAAAGATCTAAATGATATAAAAACTTATTCTTCTTAAGAGGATATTTATTCATCAAAATAAATGTCGGACTATTTACTTTTTGAGTGATTCCTAAACCTTTAGCAAAACCTTGAACTAGAGTTGTTTTACCTGCTCCTAAATCTCCTTTAATAATAAAAATTCTTCTTTTTTTAATTTCCTCGGCAAGATTTTTACCTATCTCTTGAGTTTCTTTTAAGTTCTCTGAAAAATATTCCATATAATTAAGTAAATTATATGAATAATAGAGATAAAAAGCAAATTGACTTTTGCCCTTAAATATATTAAAATAATGGCCAAAAGATGGAAAATATAAATATTAAAAACATCTTAGAAAATGCTAATAATATTGGCATTCTAACCAAAGACAATGCAAATGATGATGCAATAGGAGCTGCTTTAGCTCTTTTTTTTGCTTTAAAAAGTAATAATAAAAATGTCTTTTTCCCTACTTGTGATATTTCTCCTAAAATTGAAAGCTTTATTAAAACAAAAAATCAAAAAAAATTCCAAATATCTTTTGAAGGTGAAGTTTCTGAAGTTTATTATGAAAAAAAAGATAAAGGAATTACTCTTTACTTAACCCCTAAAGATAAAAATGTAGGAGATGAAAAATTCTCTTATAAAATAATCTCTGAAGATAAATACCTAGAAAATCAAAACAATTATGATATTCTTTTCACTTTAGGAATAGAAAATTTTCAAGATATTGAAATTCTTTGTAAAGAATCGGCTGATCAACTTTATGCTTCTACTATTATAAATATTGATAATAATTTAAATAATCAAAATTACGGAGAAATTAATATTATCAAAGAAAATCAAGGAATATCTCAAAGCATTGCTTGCATTTTAAAAGAATTAGAACAATATAGAAATAAGCAAGCCAATAGCTTTCTTCTCTATGGACTATCTTTTTCTAACAAAAAAGCGGATAATAATAAAAAGATAAAGACTATAAAGTGGCTTTTAAAAAACGGAGGAGATTTGAATGTCTTTTCTAAAGAAGGAGGAATAAGTAAATTACTAGAAATAGTTTTAAAAAATTTAATCTGCAAAAACGATATCTACATCTCTACAATTTCTAGTAATGATTTTAAAAAAAGCAAAACCACATCAAAAGATTTAGGAACTATTACTGATAAACTTAAAAACTTTCTTAATCTTTCTTCTTTTTTTATCTTATGGGAGTCAGATCCTAAGATCAAAGGGCTAATTTATTCAGATAAAAAACATTTGATAGAAAAAATGACTTCCTGTTTTGATGGAACATATAAAGAAAAAGGTGGAATATTCTTAATTGATGAAAATAACTTGGACAAAGCTAAAGAAAAATTATTATTATTTTTAAATTAAAAATGGAAGCAATCAAAGGAAAAATCGAAATAGAAAAAGAATTACAAGAGGAATTTACTAATAATATTAAAGGAGTTCCTAGTTTTAAATCTCAGATAGAAGCTTCTTTAAATAAAGATATTTCTTTGCTTTTAAAAAATATTATGTCGGGAGCAATTGTTCTTGGCGCTTCTGACTTACATTTAGAAGCGATTGAAAGTGGCTCAATCCTTAGATCAAGAATTGATGGAATACTTCAAGAAATATTTTCTTTTGACGTTGCTAAAAATCAAAGAATTATTTCTCGTATTAAACTTTTATCAGGATTAAAATTAAATATTGAAGACAAACCTCAAGATGGAAGGTTCTCTATTATTTTTGATTCCTTAGAAGAGATAGAAGTGAGAGTCTCTACCTTACCTACTGAATATGGGGAAACTATTGTTATGAGAGTTCTTAATCCTAAAAACTTAATTAGTCTAGAAGATTTAGGTTTAAGAAAAGATATTTATGAAATTTTTACAAAAGAGACAGAAAAACCAAATGGAATGATTGTTGTTACTGGTCCTACCGGCTCAGGAAAAACAACCACTCTTTATGCTTTTTTAAAAAAGATTAAAAACTCAGAAATAAAAGTTATTACCATTGAAGATCCTATTGAATATCATTTAGACGGAATTTCTCAAACACAAGTTAATCCTAAAAAAGGATATACCTTTGCTGCTGGATTAAAATCAATTGTCAGACAAGACCCTGATGCTATTCTTGTAGGAGAAATAAGAGACTTAGAAACAGCCTCTATTTCTCTTCAGGCAGCCTTAACTGGACATCTAGTCTTAAGCACCCTTCATGCTAATGAAGCCTCAGGAACAATATCTAGATTCCAAGCTCTAGGAGAAAGCCCCTCAAACATTGCTCCCGCTATTAATGTAGCTATTGCTCAAAGATTAATAAGAAAAGTTTGCCCTAAGTGTTCTACTAAAAGATTAATTACTCCTGAAGAACTTTCAATCGTCAAAGAAGAGCTGGAAGGATTGCCTTCGGAAATTGAAATACCTTTAATCAACGAGAAAACAGAAGTTTCTGAAATTAAAGGATGCGAACATTGTAATTTTACAGGATACAAAGGAAGAGTAGGAATTTTTGAAGCAATGATTATTGATGAAGAATTAGAAGATTTTATTCTAACTTCCCCTTCTTCTTCAGCTATTCAAAGATTAGCAATCAAAAAAGGAATGACTACTATGAAACAAGATGGTTTAATTAAATTTTTAAATGGCATAACAACCATTGAAGAAGTAAAAAGAATTGTAGGATAAGAAAAAAGCCCCGAAGGGCTTTAGAGAATAATTACTGAACTGGGGGTCCTCGTTAGCGATAGGGCTAAGCTAAGAAATTTTCCGAGGAATAACCCAGCCGAAGCCAAATTACCCATTAACTAAAAAAATTTCCTTCCCCCCAGTTCAAAAATCATTCTTAATCTTACGCAGGATAATATAACACACTACAAAATGTCTGTCAAGAGCTTTACAAACCAAGATCATAATATTGAAGAAACGCCCGATTTCACTTTAAGACCACAAAAATGGTCTGATTATATTGGACAAGAAAGAATAAAAAAGAATTTAAAGGTTATTATTGGTGCGGCTAAAAAGAGAATCGAAAGTCCTGACCATCTTCTCTTTTATGGTGGCTCTGGATTAGGAAAAACAACTCTAGCCCATTTAGTTGCCAAAGAAGCTAATGCTAATATTCGTATTACTTCGGCTCCTATTATTGAAAAACCAGGAGACTTGGTGGCTCTTTTAACTAGTTTAAACGAAGGAGACTTTCTTTTTATTGACGAATGCCATCGATTAAATCGTTTCATTGAAGAATATTTGTATTCAGCTATGGAGGACTTTAAATTAAGTTTAATTTTAGGTAAAGGACCAATGGCAAAAACTTTAGAAATGAAACTTCCTCATTTTACTTTAATCGGAGCAACAACAAGATTAGACTTATTATCTTCCCCTCTTCGTAGTAGATTCGGTGCTATTTTCCAATTAAAATTCTATGAAAATAAAGAGATCGAAGAAATCATTAGACGATCGGCTAAAATATTAAATATAGAAATTGATGAAAAAGCAGTAAAAGAGCTTTCTAAAAGATCTCGTTTTACTCCTAGAATTGCTAATAAACTTTTAAAAAGAGTTAGAGACTTTGCTCAGATGGAAGATAAAAATCTAATTACGGAAAAAATTGCTAAAGAAGGCTTATCTTTCTTAGAAATTGATGAATTAGGCTTAGACTCAGGAGACATTAAAATACTTGAGGCTATTATTAATAAATTTGAAGGTGGTCCCGTAGGAATACAATCATTATCTTCGGCAACTTCTGAAGAAAAAAATACTATCTTAGAGATATACGAACCATATTTAATTCAGCTAGGATTAATAAAAAGAACCTCTAAAGGAAGAATTGCTACTAAATTAGCTTACGAACATTTGAATTTGCCCCCAATCAATTAATATGTTATAGTATTTTCGGAGCCCTTAAAATGAAAGTACTAAAAGAAGTTCTTTGTTTCGAACTTATGGAAAAGATTGAGTCTTTGATTGAGAACGCCGCCCCCAGAAATTGCACTTCTAAAGATGATGTATACACCATTAAAATCGAAGAAGAAAAGCATTCTGAACCTGTCGAATGGAGCAGTATCTATGTTTCTATAGATATTATCCATAATAATTCACGAAGACCAAACTACAAAGAGGGAGAGTTCCCCCTGAATGATCGCTTTCTCAAGATTAATCTTGATGAAATTAAAAAATGGTTCAAGAAAGCTTATCAGATCGATCCCTTCAAGCTCGATCACAAAGAATGCCTCAAGCATACAGGAGACGGTTCTATTGATATAGGATTTCGTATTGAAATAACTAATAGTACTCACTTCCGCGTATCGCCTCGAGCATCGTATTACGGAAAATAAAAATTGGACCACAAATCCAATTTTGTCATATAGAGTTGAAATTTTGTTTTTTTTAGGATATTATCAAGATATGAGTGGACACAGTCATTTTCACAATATTAAATTAAAGAAAGGAGCTGAAGACGCTAAAAAGAGTAAGCTATTTTCTAAATTCTCTAAAGAGATTTCTATTGCCGCTAAAGAAGGGGGCTCTGATTTGTCTTTTAATCCTAAATTGAGATCAGTCGTTGAAAAAGCTAGAGAATTGAATATGCCTGGAGATAGTATTGAAAAGGCAATTAAAAAAGGTTCTGGAGAACTGGAAGGTTTTTCCTATGAAGAATTTTTAATGGAAGCCTACGGTCCAGCAAACGTTGCCGTTATTATTGAAGGAATCACTGATAACAAAAACAGATCTTTAAATGAAATTAAACTTTTAGTTTCTCAAAAGGGAGGTAAAATTGTTAACGAAGGAGCTATTAAATGGATGTTTGAAAAGAAAGGAGTTATAGGGATTAAAGAAATCACCTCTAAAGAAGAAGCAGAATTGAGTGTTATTGAAGCAGGGGCTGAAGATCTTTCCTACGAAGAAGACAACCTTATCGTCTATACTAAAATAGAAGATTTAGAAAAAGTTAAAAAAGAACTAGAAAGCAAAAACTTTAAAATTGATTTTTCGGAACTAGAATGGGTTCCTAAAGAAAACATCTCTCTTGATGATGAAACTATAGAAAAATGTCAGAAATTCTTTGAAGCTATTGAAGAACATGATGATGTTTCCAATATATACAACAATCTATGATTATCTTAGGCATAGATCCAGGAACAGCAACAACTGGTTTTGGAGTAATAAACTATGAAAAGAATAAGTTTGACTGCATTGAATATGGAACGATAGAAACACTTCCTTCAGAAGGTCCTGGAGAAAGATTAAAACAAATTAATTTTGATCTTGATTATATAATTAAAAAGCATCAACCAGAGATTGTCGCCATTGAGAGTCTTTTTTTCTTTAAGAATTTAAAAACTGTCATGCCTGTTAGCCAAGCAAGAGGAGTAATAATTCTTACTGTTTCTAAGCACAACATTCCCTTTCTTGAGTTCACTCCCCTTCAAGCAAAAGTTGCCGTAACTGGTTATGGCAAAGCTAAAAAGAAGCAAGTTCAAGAAATGGTTAAAAACATTTTAAGGCTAGAAAAAATACCTAAGCCTGATGATGCCGCTGACGCTCTAGCTTTAGCAATCTGCTGTGCTGATAATTGCAAGTTTAGATAAATAATAGCAAAGAGATAGAACAACCTATTCTTATTACTGAAACATAATAATTAAACAGATAATACCAAAAAAGAGCTAGAAGCTCTTTTTTTGTAAACTATTAATGACTAATAACAACCAATTTCTGTTATTAAACCTGAACAACTATAACTATGAGAAGAATAGCAATAATCAAAATTACTATGACATTCAACGCCACAACACCATTTAGCTATTTTTGGATTTGATCCCATAGGAGAATAACAAACTTCTACTGTGGCTGAAGTCCCTAATTTAGAAAAAGTATGTCCTAAAGCAGAACAAGAAGCAGAGGTTCCTTGTCCTCCTGTAATAGTCGCCGTACAATCATTTTGAGCAGTATAATGAGGAGAATAAAAATCCCATCCAGAAGGACAAGTTGAACGGGTAAATTTACATTGCTTTTCTTCATTATCTCCACTAACCACTATTCCTCCTGCAGCAACACAGTCTGCCTGATTATGTTTTCCGTAATCTGACAAACCAGATCCCCACCAATTAGCAACATTACCAGTAATTAAATCTCTGTATCGATAATCACCATTTTGCATTTTTTGACACATAATAACTAAATCTTGTTCTCCTGATGATCCCTCTAAATACCACATCAATCCTAAATTCGTTATATCACAAACAGGAACAGTTCCAGTTGTTTTCAAAGCAACTCCTTCAGTAAAATTTCTCGACATATTTCTAAATTTTTCATCAACATAGTCTTTAGTTGCTAAAAGATCACCGTTTTCTATTTCCGAGATAGTATGTCCTGGGTTAGGAGAATTTTCTTCGGCAAAAATTGTTAAAAATTTAATAGAATATCCTAATAAAAATAACGTAAAAGAAATAATTATAAAAATTGATATTATGATAAGTTTTTCTTTATTCATAGTTTTATTATCTTTAAATAATTTTTTTAAAGTTTCTTTTTCCTACTTGGAAAATCATTCCTTTTTCTATTTTAATATTTTCTGCTTTAATAACTTCTGTATTGTCATTAAAAATCAATTTAACTCCCCCTTGCTCAACCAATCTCTTAGCTTCACCTTTTGATTTTGCTAAAGATAATTTAACCAAAAGATCTTGTATTCCCATTTCCTTCTCTTCTATTTTAACTTCTTCTATTTCTGTAGGAAGTTTTTTTTCTTCAAAAACTTGTTCAAATTCTTTTTCTGCTTTTAAGGCTAAATCAGAATCGTGGAAAAAAGTAATAATTTCTTTAGAAAGAATTTTCTTAACTTCTTTAGGATTTATTTCTTTGTTCTTTAAGCTTTTTCTAAATTCTTCAATTTGTAACATTGGCACTCTGGTACAACATTCAAAATAGTCAATAATTAATTCGTCTTTTAAGCTCATCAACTTACCAAACATTTCGTTAGGCTCATCTAAAATATTAATTACATTACCCCAAGAAGTTGACATCTTTCTTCCATCAAGTCCGTATATCATTTTAAGGGTCATAACATCTTGAACTTCTTTATCAAAAACTCTTTGTAACTCTCTTCCTGCTTTTAAGTTAAAAAGCTGATCAAATCCTCCAATCTCTATATCGGCAGAAACAACAACAGAATCATAACCTTGAAGTAAAGGGTATAACATTTCATGAAGACCAATTGGCTTTTCAGTTTCCCATCTTTCTTTAAAGTTTCTTCTTTGAATCATTTGTTGAGCGGTAAAATTCATTGATAGTTTAATAATATCCTCTACCTTCATTTTACCAAACCAATCTTTGTTGTATCTAATTTCTACCTTTTTCAAATCTAAAATCTTTCCAATTTGAGAAAGGTAGTTTTTCATATTCTCTTTAACTTCTTCTTCGGTTAAAGATCTTCTCATCGCATCTTTGTCAGAAGCGTCTCCAATTAAAGCCGTAAAATCTCCAATAATTAAAACAATATTATGCCCTAAATCTTGGAAATCTTTCAGTTTCATTAAAACGGTTGATCTTCCTAAATGAATTTTAGGACCAGTAGGATCTATCCCTAATTTGATATTTAATCTTTTTCCCGAAAGTAATCTCTTTTTAAGAGACTCCTTTTCTATAACGTCTTCTACTCCCCTATTTAGGATTTCGTCTATTTTATTTTCGTCAGTTATTATTTTCATATAAGTATTAATTAATTGTAATTTATATATTTTCAAAAGTCAAAAGAAATGATAGGATTCAGGTATGAATAAACTTATTAAAAAATTAATTAAAATCATTTTTTGGCTTGTTATTTTAGGAATAATTGGAGGAATTAGTCTTTTTTTCTATTATATGAGAGACCTTCCTCGTCCTGAAGTTTTTACAGAGGCCCAATTAAATCTTTCTACTAAAATTTACGATCGAAGTGGAGAAGTTATTTTATCTAATATCTACGGAGAGGAAAAAAGAACTTATGTTCCTTTAGCAGAAATATCTGAGAATATGGTTCACGCTGTTGTCGCAACAGAAGATTCTAATTTCTACATTCACCCAGGAATTGATATTACTGGGGTCTTAAGAGCTATTAAATTAAGTATCACCACTCAAAGTCTTAATGTGCCTGGAGGATCAACTATCACTCAACAATTAATAAGAAGCACTTTTTTAACTCCCACTAAAAGTATTGAAAGAAAATTAAAAGAAATGGTTCTTTCTATAGAATTAGACAGAAAATATTCTAAAGAACAAATAATAGAATGGTATTTGAATCAAGTGCCTTTTGGAGTAAATATTTATGGAGTAGAAGAAGCTTCTCAAACATATTTTCAAAAATCTGCTAAAGACTTAACTATTGAAGAAGCTGCTCTTTTAGCGGCAACTATTCAATCACCGAGCTATTACTCCCCTTACGGAAGCCATGTTGATGACTTACTTAACAGAAAAAATTACGTCTTAAGAAGAATGATGGAAGAAAACTATATTTCTTCAGAAGAAAGAGATATTGCTCAAAATATAGAGATAACTTTTAACAGTCGCCCTAAAACTCAGGCGATACATTTTGTAAACTACGTTAAAGAACAAATTGAAGAACTTTATGGACCAACATTTCTAGAAACTAAAGGATTAAGAATTTATACTACTCTTGATTGGGAATTACAAAAGGCTTCTGAAGAAGCTATTAAAGATAGTGTTAATACCAATATTTCTCGTTTTAAGGCCTACAATTCTGCTTTAGTAGCAATTGATCATCAAACAGGAGAAATACTCTCTATGGTAGGATCAGCCGATCCTTTAGGAGAATCTTTCCCAGAAAATTGTGACCCTTCCAGAACTTGTAAGTTTGTTCCTGATTTTAATGTCGCCACTCAAGGAAAGAGACAGCCAGGATCATCTTTTAAACCTTTTGTTTATGCAGAAGCTTTTAATAAAGGATTTAATGACCAAACTATTGTTATCGATGAATTAACTAGTTTTGGATTTTGGGGAGGAGAAGAATATGTCCCTCAAAACTATGATGGCAAATTTAGAGGTCCTGTTACTTTAAGAGATTCTCTTGCTCAATCTCTTAATATTCCTGCTGTTAAGGTTTTAAAAGATTTAGCCGGACTAAATGATAGTATTTCTTTAGCTCAGAAAATGGGAATTACTACTTTGACTAAAGATCCTTCTTACTATGGACTCTCTTTAGTTTTAGGAGGAGGAGAAGTGTATTTACTTGATATGGTTTCTGCTTATGGAGTTTTTGCTAACGGAGGATATCGTATCCCTCCTTCAGCAATTTTAAAGATAGAAGATGCCTCGGGAAATATAATATATGAGAATAACAATACTCCTAGAAAAGTTTTAGAAACTTATGTCTGCGAAATGATAACTGATGTTTTATCAGATAACAATGCTCGAGCTCCCATATTCGGATACTATTCTAATTTAAGATTTGATAATTACAAAGTTTTTGTTAAAACGGGAACCACTCAAAAGAATGGAGACGGATGGATTGTCGGATGCACTACTAAAACTTGCGTAGGAGTTTGGTCAGGAAATAATGATAATAGTTCTATGGTAGGAGGAGTCGGAGAATCAGCTTCAGGCCCAGCATGGAGAAAGATTATTGAAAAGAGTGTTGAAATTAGATAAGAGAATTCTACTTCTACGCAAACGAAAGTATATTTTTTATTTCAGAATATAAATAATTTCAGGCGAATATTCTTTGTATAAAAGTGCTTGAGATAATGTAAATTCTTTTTTTATTCATATGTTTTTATTTATTATCTTAAATGTAAATATGATTGTCGATTAAATTCTAATTGGCATAATAACATAAAGATAACTAGCATCCCCTACTGGCCTAATGACTGCTGGTCCATCATTACTTTGGAATTCAAAAGATATTTCTGAGCTTTTAATATTAGTTAATCCATCTAAGATAAACT
>CAZOPO010000001.1:48867-50661 GCA_964581805.1 uncultured Candidatus Saccharibacteria bacterium | reverse complement strand
GCTGAAGAAATATTGGGAGATAATTTTTCTCCAATGCTCAAAAAAAGTTTTCTAGAGTTGGTGGCTTTAGGAACAATCTCTGACATGATGATTGAAGAAGATGAAAATGTTTATTTTATTGAAGAAGGATTAAAAGGAATAGAAATTAGTCAAAGACCAGCAATAAGAGCAATTTTTTCTATTCTTGATCCCATGAATTTTACCTCTAAAAGAGATATGATTTCTAAAGTTAATAGTGCTCTTAATTCAGCAGTAATTAATAATTATATTCCTAAGACGTATTTGTTTTTAAGGGAAAATGATTTTAATAAAGCAGTTTTAATTGCTGAAGAGTTAATGGAAGAAAGTAATAATAAACAAAGAGAAGTTTCTAATTTAACAGAAGAATTAATTGATAAAATTTCTAAAGAAGATAAAAACTTAGTTTTTGAAGGATCTTATTTTTGGAAGGGAGAATATTTAGGAGCAATAGCTTCCAGATTATGTAATTATTTTGATAAGCCAGTATTTTTATATAAAAAAGGAGAAGAGACAAGCAGAGGCACAGCAAGAGTTCCTAAGGGCGTGGACGCAGTTAAGGCGATGGAAAAATGTAAAGAACATTTAATGATGTTTGGTGGTCATCCAGCAGCAGCTGGCTTTACAATTGATAATAAAAATCTTGATTTATTTGAAAGTTGCTTGAAAAAGTATTTTGATTAGTTAGTATTCTCTCACTTTAGGGCAAATTGATTTGCTCTTTTTTTTATGTTATAATAATCGTTACTCAATTATGAAATTTAAATTAAAAACACCATTAAGACCAAAAGGAGATCAACCTAAGGCTATAGAAGAGCTATTTTTAGGATTGAATGAAGGTAAAAACCAACAAACCCTATTAGGAGTTACAGGATCAGGAAAAACTTTTACAATTGCTAATCTTATAAATAAGATTCAGAAGCCAACTTTAATTATTTCACACAATAAAACTTTAGCTGCTCAATTATGTAATGAATTCAGAGAATTTTTTCCAGACAATGCAGTAGAATATTTTGTTAGTTATTATGATTATTATCAGCCAGAAACTTATATGGCTAAAACAGATACATATATTGAAAAAGAAGCTCAAATTAATGAAGAAATAGATCGACTTCGTCATGCTTGCACTCAATCTCTTTTAACAAGAAAAGACGTTATCGTTGTTTCTTCAGTTTCTTGTATATATGGTTTAGGTTCTCCAGAGGAATATTTGAAAACAATGTATGAATTAAAAGTTGGGCAGATAATAGATAGAAAATTACTTTCTAGAAAATTAGTTGAAATGCAGTTTGAGAGAACTAATAATGATTTAAGATTAGGAACTTTTAGATTAAGAGGGCAATCTTTAGAGATTATGCCTGCTAACAAAAAAGTAATTTATCGTATTCAAATTACAGAAAAAATAGAATTAATTGAAATTATTGATCCAATCAGAAGAAACATTATAGAAGAAGTTAAAGTTATCCATCTTTTTCCAGTCAAGCATTATGTTTTTGATGAAGAGAATAAGAAAAAAGCTATTTTAGAAATCAGAGAAGATTTAAAGGAAAGATTAAATTTTTTCAAAAAAGAAGGAAAACTATTGGAATATGAAAGATTAGAAAGAAGAGTTAATTATGATTTAGAGATGATTGAGAATATAGGATATTGCCAAGGAATTGAGAATTATTCTAGGCATTTTGATGGAAGAAAAAAAGGAGAACCACCTTTTACCTTGATAAATTATTTTAAAATGGCTGATCCAGATTTTTTAACAGTAATTGATGAGTCTCATGT
>CAZOPO010000001.1:36548-48767 GCA_964581805.1 uncultured Candidatus Saccharibacteria bacterium | reverse complement strand
ATTATTTTAAAATGGCTGATCCAGATTTTTTAACAGTAATTGATGAGTCTCATGTTAGTATTCCTCAAATAGGAGGAATGTATTTTGGAGACAAGGCCAGAAAAAAATCATTAATTGACTATGGTTTTAGATTGGAAAGTGCTTATGATAATAGGCCATTGAAATACAATGAGTTTGAAGATTTAGCTAAAAAAGTAATATATGTTTCAGCTACTCCTAAAGATTTTGAAATTGATAAAAGTGATCAAATAGTGGAACAGATTATTAGACCAACAGGACTTGTTGATCCAGAAGTTATAATCTGTCCTATTAACGGAGAAAAATCACAAATAGAAGATTTGATAGAAAGAATTATTGATCAAATTTCTAAAAAAGAAAAAACATTAGTAACAACTTTAACTAAAAGAATGGCAGAAGATTTAACGAGCTTTTTAGAAGAGAAAAAAATAAAAGTTAAATATCTTCATAGCGATGTAAAAACCCTTGAAAGAATTGAAGTTATTACAGAATTAAGAAAAGGATTAATAGATGTAATTATTGGTGTCAACTTATTAAGAGAAGGATTAGATATTCCAGAAGTTTCTTTAGTAGCAATTTTAGACGCTGATAAAGAAGGATTTTTAAGAAATGAAACTAGTTTAATTCAGACAATAGGAAGAGCAGCGAGAAATGTTAATGGTAGGGTTATTCTCTATGCTGATAAAATAACTAAATCAATTGATTTAGCGATGAAAGAGACTGAGAGAAGAAGGAATATTCAATTAAAGTTTAATAAAGATAATAATATAACTCCTAAAACGATCGAAAAGAGTATTAATAATATTCTAGAACAGTTTGGCTTAGACGATAAAAAACTTAAAAGTAAAATGAAGACTGAGAAAATATTAGAAATAGAATCAATGGGTAATCTTAAAAACTTACCAGAATTGATTAAGGAGAAAAAAGAAAAAATGAGAGAAGCAGCTGATAAATTAGAATTTGAATTAGCTTTAATTCTAAGAGAAGAGATATCTATTTTAGAGAAGAAATTAAATAAAAAATAAATGCAAGATAGAATAATAATTAAAGGAGCAAGAGAGCATAATTTAAAAAATGTTTCCCTAGAATTGCCGAGAAATAAAATGATTGTTTTTACTGGATTGTCTGGATCGGGTAAATCTAGTCTTGCTTTTGATACTATTTTTGCTGAAGGGCAAAGAAGGTACATTGAATCTCTTTCTTCTTATGCTAGACAATTTCTAGGAGGAATGAAAAAACCTGATGTTGATGAAATTGAAGGATTATCTCCAGCAATATCAATTAGTCAAAAAGGACATAGTTCTAATCCTCGATCAACTGTAGCAACTATAACAGAAATATATGATTATTTTAGAGTTCTTTTTGCTAGGATTGGAAAGCCTTTTTGTCCTCATTGCGGAATTCAGATTGAAAAAATGACAAGTGATGAAATATTCAAAAGAACAGAAGAATTATTGAAAGAGGAGGGAGAATTAATAATTCTTGCTCCCATGATTAGAGGAAGGAAAGGAGAGTATTATCAATTAATCCAAGATGCTTACGAATCAGGATTTAGTGAAATCAGAGTAGACAATGTTTTAAAAAGTTTAAGAGAGAAAATACTTCTTAAAAAAGAAGTTAAGCATGATATAGAAGTAGTTATTGATAAAATATATTTCTCAAAAATAGATGATGAATTTGAGTTTAGATTAAACGAAGCGATAGAAACAGCTATTGATATGTCTAATGGTCTATGCACCGTTATTTTTCCTAATAAAAATGAAAAGATATTTAGTACAGAATATTCTTGTCCTAAATGTGGATTTAGTTTTCCAGAGATAGAACCTAGACTTTTTAGTTTTAATAGTCCTTATGGATATTGTCCAGAATGTAGTGGATTAGGAGTGGAAAATATATTTAGTACTAATCCTTGCCCTAAGTGTGGAGGAAAAAGATTGAGTGAGAATGCTTTAAGTGTAAAAATTAATGATAAAAATATCTGGGAAATTAGTGAGATGACAGTTGAAGAAGCTTTAAATTTTTTCT
Source organism: uncultured Candidatus Saccharibacteria bacterium (assembly GCA_964581805.1). Classification (GTDB taxonomy): domain Bacteria; phylum Patescibacteriota; class Minisyncoccia; order Minisyncoccales; family Minisyncoccaceae; genus UBA2558. Next base: position 46,724 of record CAZOPO010000001.1, on the reverse strand, counting down.
TAGAAATAGAAGTAACGGAAACAGAAAAAGAAATAGCAAATGTTATTTTTAAAGAAATAATTAATAGGCTGCAATTTCTTATTGATGTTGGTCTTCACTATATTACTTTAAGTAGATCATCGGGAACATTGTCAGGAGGAGAATCTCAAAGAATAAGACTTGCTTCTCAGGTGGGAACAAAACTAGTTGGAGCACTTTATGTTTTAGATGAGCCAACTATAGGTCTCCATCAAAGAGATAACGAATTACTTGTTAAAACTCTACGTAATTTATGTGACTCAGGTAACACAATTATAGTTGTTGAACACGATGAGGATACTATCTTAGCTAGTGATTGGATTGTTGATTTTGGACCTAGGGCAGGAAAATATGGAGGAGAAATAATGTATTCAGGAACTGTTAAAAATTTATTAAACACTAATAAATCAAAGTCTCTTACAGGGAAATATTTAAGAAGGGAAGAAGTTATACCTTTGCCAGAGGAAAGAAGGAAAATTACAGACTCTACAGTTAAATTAAAGATAGTAGGAGCCAATGAACATAATCTAAAAGGTTTGAATGTTGATATCCCTCTAGGAAAATTTGTTTGTTTGACTGGAGTTTCTGGTTCAGGGAAATCTACTCTTATGAATGACGTGATTTATAAATATGTTTCTGGAAAAATTAATCATTTCAAGAGAGATGTTAAAGTTAAAGAAATTAAAAACATTGAATATATTGATAAAGTTATAAGAATTGATCAATCATCAATCGGTAAATCTTCTCGTTCAAATCCAGCAACCTATACTAAAGCCTATGACGAAATTAGGAATATTTTTGCTTCTACTCCTGAAGCTAAAATGAGAGGTTTTAAGTCTGGCAGATTTAGTTTTAATGTCCCAGGAGGAAGATGTGAGAATTGTGAAGGAAAAGGAGAATTAGAAATAGAAATGCATTTTTTACCAAATGTTGAAATTGTTTGCGATGTTTGCAAGGGAAAAAGATTTAACAAAGAAACTTTGTCTATTTTTTACAAAGAAAAAAATATTGCAGATATTTTAAATATGACAATTGAAGAAGCAGAAAAGTTTTTTAAAGATATACCAATAATTCATGATAAGATGAAGGTCTTGAATGAAGTAGGTTTAGGATATTTAACCTTAGGACAACCAGCGACAACTTTATCAGGAGGAGAATCTCAAAGAATAAAATTAAGTAAGGAATTAAGTAAGCGTAATACTAGGAAAACTCTTTATTTATTAGATGAACCAACAACAGGCCTTCATTATGATGACATTAAGAAGCTTATTATTCTTTTACAAAAATTAGTTTCTTTAGGAAATACGGTAGTAGTTATTGAACACAACTTAGATTTTATAAAATGCGCTGATTGGATTATTGATCTTGGCCCTGAAGGGGGAACCCAAGGGGGGTTACTAGTTGGATCAGGAACACCAGAAGAGTTAGCAAATATGCCAACATGGACAGGTAAATATTTAAAAAAAATATTAAAAAATGAAAAGCTGGAGAGATAAAATTAAAAATATACCTAGTCTTCCAGGAATTTATCTTTTTTATAAAAATGATGAGCTTGTTTATATTGGTAAAGCTACTTCTCTTAAAAATAGAGTAAGAAGCTATTTAAAACCTAAAACTGCAAGGCCGATAGAGTCTTTAATTAGTTTAGTTACTGATGTTAAATGGAAAAGAACAGATTCTGTTTTAGAGGCTTTAATTTTAGAAGCAAATTATATTAAGAAATTTAAGCCTAAATATAACATTAAAGAAAAAGATGATAGAAGCTGGAATTTCTTAGTTATAACAAAGGAGGATTTTCCTAAGCTTAAATCTGTAAGAGAGAAAGAATTAAATGTTAAAGACTACAAATACACTTTCGGTCCTTACGCTGAAGTGAAAATTTCTCAAATATTAAAAATACTTCATTACTTATTCAATATATCAAGATGTAGTCCTAATCAAAAATCTCCTTGTTTTGATTATCATTTAAATAGGTGTTTAGGGGTTTGTACTAATGAAATCTCTTCTAAAGATTATATTAAAAAAGTTATTAAGCCACTGGTACTTTTTTTAAGAGGTAAGAAAAGAAATCTTATTACTTCTTTAGAAAAAGAAATGAAAATATTTTCATTAAATGAAGAATTCGAAGAAGCGAAGAGAATAAGAAACCAATTATTTTCTTTAAATAAAATAATGGACTTTTCTTTGCTAGATAAAAGCTTTTTAGAGGAAGAAATTAAAATAAAAACTTCAATTAAGAGAATTGAAGGTTATGATATCTCTAATTTAGGGAGTGAAGTTATGGTAGGAAGTATGGTAGTTTTTGAAAACGGGAAACCTCTTAAAGAAGATTACAAAAAATTTAGAATTAAAAAAGTTAAAAAACAAAGCGATGTTGATTGTCTAAAAGAAGTTATTAAAAGAAGAATTAAGCATTCTGAATGGCCGAATCCTGATTTAATTTTAGTTGATGGAGGAAAGCCTCAAGTCAATGCTGTTGAAAAAGTTTTGAATAGTCATATTCCAGTTATAGGAATAGCTAAAGGGAAAAAAAGAAATAAAGATGAACTGATTTATTCTGAAAATAATAGATGGGTTGAACAAGAGAAAAGCCTTTTAATCAAAGTTAGAGACGAAGCTCATAGGTTTGCCATAAATTATCAAAGAAAAATTAAAAGAGGCAAACTAATTGAAAAAAGCAATTAATAATGTTATTAGATAAATATGAAAAAAATTAATTTAAAATCAAAAAAAGTCTGGATTATCCTAGGGTTAGTCGTTTTAGCAGTAGTTTTTATTCTTAATCCTTTTGGTCAAAATAGCGTCTCTAAATATGAGACAGTTAAAGCAGAAAAAGGAGATTTAATACAAACGGTTGATGTTACTGGTAAAGTAGAGTCATCTAAAGGACTATCTCTTCACTTCGAAACAACGGGTAAATTAGAAACATTAAAAGTAGAAGTTGGTGATGACGTTAAATCAGGTCAGTGGTTAGCGAATTTATCTTTAGCAGAACTTAATGCTTCTTTAGCTCAGGCACAATCTTCTTTAAATCAAAAATTAGCGGGAGCAACAATTGAACAAATTAATGTTTTAGAAAAACAAATAGATTCTGCTAAAGTTACTGTTTCTCAAGCAGAGAAAAATCTTGAAGATGTAAGGAATGTTGCTGAAAACACAATAAATTCTAAATATGTTTACGCTCTTAATTTAATAGAAGATTCTTATATAAAAATGTATAACGCTTCTACAGTTGTTAAAAGTATTCAATTAAATAATTTTACTAATAATGACCAAGAAGGATTAACAGTCAGAAGCAACCAAGAATATAAAATTAATTTACCAATAAGTGAAATTAAAATATTAGTAGATAAAGCTAAAGAATCAAAAAGTGAAGAAGATATTAATATCGCTATTTCTCAATCAATTGATTCTTTAGAAAGCGTTCTTTCGGGCTTAACTTTGATTAGAAGTATTTGCGAAGAAGTAACTTATAAAGACAGGGTAACTAGCACGGAAAAAAGTTCTCTAGATTCTCAAAAGACAATCATCAGTGCTTCTCAAATGGCAATATCATCTTTAGAGAATGAAATTTCTCTTTTAAAGATACAAAATGAAAATAATATTAGTTCAGCTACTTTTTCTTTAGAAACAGCTAAAGCAAATTTAGAATTACAATATGCTAATTATGATTCTTTGACTGCCAAACCAAGAGATATTGATATTAGTTATTACGAGGCAATCTTAAATCAAGCAATTGCCGCAAGAAATAAAGCAATAATTTTTGCACCAATGAGTGGAGTTATAACAAAGATTAATAAGGAAAAAGGAGAATTAGTTAGTGTTAATGAAGTAATGATCGAAATGCTTTCTCCTTATTATGAAATCAATGTTGATGTTCCTGAAACTGATGTTACAAAAATAAAAGTAGGCAATGAAGCAGAAATTAGCTTAAGTGCTTTAGGAAAAGACACTAAATTTGAAGGAATTGTTCTAAGTATAGAACCTTCTTCAACCAATATTCAGGATGTAGTTTATTATAAAGTAAAAGTTGGAATTAACGATGAAAGATTAGAATTGTTTAAATTCGGAATGAGTGCAGATATTCTAATAAAAACTGATAGTAGATCTAATGTAGTTTTTGTTCCTAGTAGGGCAATCTTAAATAATTCAGAAACAAACGAAAAATATGTTAGAGTTTTGAAAAACGATCAAATTGAAGAAATAATTGTTAAAACTGGACTTAAGGCTGACAATTCAAAAATAGAAATTACAGAAGGATTAGAAGGAGGAGAAGATATTATTTTAAAAATAATAGATTAAAATGCTTATTGAAGTTAAGAACTTAAAAAAAGATTTTATTAATGAAGATGTTGTTACATCAGTTTTAAAAGGGGTAACTTTTAATATTAATAAAGGAGAGTTCGTTTCTATTATGGGACCATCTGGTTCTGGTAAATCAACTTTGATGCATATTCTAAGTTTTTTGGATAAGCCAACATCTGGAGAATATTATTTTGAAGAGAGAGAAGTTATTAAATTAAGCGATGATGATCTTGCTTCAATGAGAAGCAATAAAGTAGGATTTATTTTTCAATCATTTAATCTTCTTGGTAGTTTAACTGTCTTAGAAAATGTTATTCTTCCTTTGACCTATGTTAATATTTCTCAAGAAGAAAGAATCTCTAGAGCTAAAAAATTATTAGATCAAGTTGGTTTAAGTCATCGATTAAATTATTCTCCTAGTAAGCTTTCTGGAGGAGAAAAACAAAGGGTAGCAATCGCTAGAGCTCTTGTTAATAATCCAGAAGTTATTTTTGCTGATGAGCCAACTGGCAACTTAGATTCTAAGTCAGGAGCTCAAGTTATGAAAATTTTACAAGAACTAAATAAAAAAGGAAATACAATAATTTTAGTTACTCACGAAAAATCTACAGCTGAACATGCTGAAAGAATTATAAAAATAAAAGATGGTTTAATTGTAGATGATAGTAAGGTTTTACAAAGGCAAGAAGCTTCCGAAGATCTTAATAAATAATATGGATATTTTAAAATCAATTGAGAATGCTCTGCAAATGATTGTTCGTAATAAGGTGCGTTCTTTTTTGACAATGCTAGGAATTATTATAGGAATAGCTTCAGTAATGATAGTTCTTTCTGTAGGAGAAAGTGTTCAAAAATTAATTCTAGATGAAGTAAGAAGTATTGGTCCTGATTTAATTTCTATTTTGCCAGGAGCTTCTGAAGAAAATGGTCCACCAACTTCTGCTTTTGGTGTGGTTATTACTTCTCTTAAATATGGAGATGGAGAAGCAATTGAAAAAAGTAATTATTCTTCTATTGATTCATTAGCAATGTATGTTTCTGGAAGTGACGTAATTGTGATTAATGATTTAAAAAAGACGATAAATTTTTCTGGAACAACAGAATCATATTTAACAGTTCAAAATAGTTCTATTGAGAAAGGAAGATTCTTTACTAAAGAAGAAGAGGTTAACAATTCTAAAGTAGTTGTCTTAGGAAGTAAAATAGCAGAAGATATTTTTGGAGATAAGGATCCTATTGGAGAAAAAATTAAAATTAAAAAAGTTAATTTTAGCATTATCGGGGTCTTAAAAGAAAAAGGTTCTAATTTGATGCAAAATCAAAATGAAGATTTGTTTATTCCAATATCAACTGCTCAAAACATTCTCTTAGGAATTAATCATATTAACTCTATGAGAATTAAAGTTAATAATATAGAAGATATTTCTAAGACAATGGACCATGTTAAAGATGTTTTAAGAGATAGACACAATATTGATGATCCTAAAGAAGATGATTTTACAGTTAGATCAACTGTTCAAGCCCTAGATACAATCTCCTTAATAACAGATGCTTTGAAGTTCTTTTTAGCAGCTGTTGCGGCAATATCATTAGTTGTAGGAGGATTTGGAATTATGAATATAATGCTAGCTACTGTTCAGGAAAGAATTAAAGAAATAGGTATAAGAAAAGCTATTGGAGCAAAAAACAGTGAGATTACTAAACAATTCTTGATAGAATCAATGACAATAACTTTTATTAGTGGAATTATAGGTATTATTTTTGGTTCTCTTATTTTAATTTTAATTTCATTAGTTGTGAATTCTTTAGGATATAACTGGGATTTAATAATTTCTCCATTGTCAATATTTTTAGGTTGTTTCTTTTCTATTGGAGTAGGTTTAATTTTTGGAATTGCTCCAGCTAAAAAGGCGGCTTCTTTAGATGCAATAGAATCTTTAAGATATGAATAATTTAAGTTTCAAATTTGAATCAGCTTTTAGAACTTTAATGCGTCAAAAATCTCGCACGATTTTAACAATTATTGCTTTTGCTATTGGTATTGCATCTCTAATTATTATGATTGCTGCTGGAGATGGTCTAAAATCAATGGTCTTAAAAGAATTGGAGGTTTATGGTTCTGATACAATTAATATTGAAATTAGTGTTCCCGGCAAAAACTCTACTAGCTCGGCAACAAGTCTTGCTTCTGGATCAACGATAACAACTTTTAAGAATAAGGATGTTGAAGAAATTGCAAAAATCGATAATATTGAAACTCATTATTCTTACATTACTGGTCAAGAAATTATTAAATACGAAGGAGAAGCTAAAAGTGTTATGGTTTTTGGTTACGGTGGCAACGCTCCTTTAATTGAAAAAATGGAAATTAAAGAGGGAAGATATTATACCGTCGAAGAAGAGGATTCAATTTCTTCTGTAATTGTTTTAGGAAGTGAAATTAAGGATTTTCTTTTTGGTGATGCTAATGCTCTTTTCGAAAAAGTTTACCTAAGAGGAATTCCTTTTGAAGTGGTAGGAGTTTTGGAAGAAAAAGGAGTAACTTTTGGTTTTGATATGGACTCTTTAGTTTATATTCCTACCCTTACGATGCAGAAAAAACTTTTAGGAACAGACTATATTATTGGTTTATCAGTCAAGGTAAATAATTTAGATAAAATTGATCAAACTAAAGAAGATATAATTTCTTTATTAAGAGAAAGGCATTCAATTGATAGCCCCGATGAGGACGATTTTACGGTAATGACAATGATTGATGCTCAGGAGATGGTTGGTACGGTTTTATCTGTTATTACGATGCTTTTAGCGGTTATAGCGGCAGTTTCTTTACTGGTGGGGGGAGTGGGAATTACCAATATTATGTATGTTTCCGTAGTGGAAAGAACTTTTGAAGTTGGTTTAAGGAGAGCAATAGGAGCAACTAAAAAAGATATTTTATATCAATTTCTATTTGAAGCGACAATCCTTACCTTTTTAGGAGGATTCTTTGGTGTAATCATTGGAGCTCTAGTTTCTTATTTAATTTATTGTGCGGCTATTTCTTTTGGAATAAATTGGTCATATAGTGTTTCTTTAGTGTCTGTAATTTTATCATTATTATTTTCCGCTCTAGTTGGTTTATTTTTTGGAGTATATCCTGCTAAAAAAGCTTCAGAAGTTGATCCAATTATTGCTATAAGAAAAGAATAGTATTAAAATATAACAAATGAATATTTCTTTTCACGGAGCTTGTCGAGAGGTAACAGGTTCTTGCATTTTAATTGAAACAGGATTAACGAAATTTTTAGTTGATTGTGGAATGTTTCAAGGAAGAAGCTCCTATAAAAATTTTGATAATTTTTCTTTTAATCCGGAAGAAATTGATTTCGTTCTTTTAACTCATGCACATTTAGATCATTGCGGCAGATTGCCTAAACTTTTTATGGAAGGATTTAGAGGAAGAATTTATTCAACTAATCCAACCAAAGACTTAACAGAAATAATCTTATTAGATGCTCTCAATATTTCTAGGCTAGAAAAAAGACCTTTTGTTGCTAAAGATTGTCAAGAAAAAGATATCATTGAATTAATGAGATTTTTTACTTCTTTAAATTATGGAGAAGAAAGAGAAATTAATGATTCAATCAGGATAAGACTAAGAAACTCAGGCCATATTCTAGGTTCTTCTATTTTTGAAGTTTGGGTTAAAGAAAATAAAGTTACTAAAAAATTAGTTTTTTCTGGCGACTTAGGTAATTATCCTGCTTCAATAGTTAGAGATCCTGAGTTTATAGATGAGGCAGATATTCTTTTTATAGAATCAACTTATGGAAATAGGCTCCATGAGTCAAGGAAAGAAGGTATAGAAATTTTAAAAAATAAAATTAAAGAGAATATTGATAAAAATGGAGTTTTGATGATTCCTAGTTTTGCCCTAGAAAGAACGCAAGAACTTTTATATGAAATTAATGATTTTTTTGAAAAAGAAAATATAAATAATGTTAAAGTTTTTTTAGATAGTCCTTTAGCATTAAAGGCTACAAATATATACAGAAAATATCTTGAATTTTATGATGAAGAATCAATTAAATTAATTTCAAGTGGTGATGATATTTTTGATTTTAATGGCTTGAAGATGATTAAAAATAGATTTGAATCATCTAAAGTTTTTGAAGCAAATCCTCCTAAGATTATTCTTGCAGGAAGTGGAATGTTTGAAGGGGGGAAAATTGGAATGTATATTAAAAAATATATTGAAGATCCTAAAAATACCCTATTAATCGTTTCTTTTCAGGTTGATGGATCTTTAGGAAAGAAATTTATTGATGGTGAAAAATCTATCAATATTGATGGAAAAAATGTTCAAATTAGAGCAGATGTTTCTACGATATTTTCCTTTTCTTCTCATAGTGATCATCAAATGCTTTTGAATTGGGTTAATAGAATTAAAATTAAACCTAAAAAGATTTTTGTCGTCCACGGGGAAGAAAATGCTAGTATTTTCTTGGCTCAAAAAATTAATGGAGAAGTTCCTTTTTATAAAGAAATTTACAATTTATAAAGTAAGTAGTATAATTAGAATGTAATAATAACTAATAAAAATATGGAAAATTCAAATATATTAAAAGGGTCTATAATTTTAGGAATATTCTTTGTTATAGGTCTTTCTATTGTTTCTTATTCTTTAATGCAAATTAAAAGTTTTGATAATGTTTTGGTTGTTACAGGTTCAGCTAAACAAACAGTTCTATCAGATACTGTTAAATGGAATGGAAGTTTTACAAGAAAAGTTTCTGATGAAAACTTGAGTTATGGTTTTACTCAGATGAAAAAAGATGAAACAGTAGTTAAAAACTTCTTGCTAGAAAATGGAATAAAAGAAAGTGAAATAACAATCTCTCCTGTTTCTATGGAAAAGAACTATTATTATGAAAAAAGTTATAGTTCTCCTGATGAATATACCTTAGTACAAAACATCACTATTCAATCAGAAAATATTGAAAAAATAAAAGAAACCTCTAAAAATATAGAGCCTATTATTGAAAAAGGAGTTATTTTTTCTTCTTACAGTCCTCAGTATTATTATAGTGGTCTTTCAGAAGCAAGAATTAGTTTACTGCCTAAAGCGATGGAAGATGCTAAAAAAAGAGCAGAAAGTATTACTGGTAAAAGTGTGGGAAGTTTAAAATCGGTTAGCATGGGTGTAGTTCAAGTTTTACAACCAAACTCAGTAGATATTTCTGACTACGGAATGTATGATACTTCAACCGTAGAAAAGGAAGTAATGATTACAGTTAAAGCTTCTTTCTCTTTACGATAACTAAAATTTATTTTGAATCTTCTGATTTATAATATAGATTGTTTTTGCTGATAAATCAGTAGTATCTTTAATGTTTTTAATAGGATTAGTTTTCAACTTATTAAATAAGTATTTTATAAAACCATCTCTTGGCTTGATAACTAATTCTGAAAAACCAAGCCCAGATATTTTTTTATCTTTCATTTTTCCTTTGACCTTAATTCCTCCTTCCCAGTATTTAATAGTTTCAAAAATCATTTCTTGGTCTCTTTTAAGAGGGGTAGTTTCTATCTTTAAATCCCATTCTGGAATTTCTATTGTATAATCAAGCTCGTAATCACTATTATCATTTTTTTTATTCTGAGAAGAGATAATTACATTACCAGTTGTTTTTATTCTACCATTTTCATCAATCATACTAGCGTGAGGAGTTTTAACTTTATCTCCATAAATCATGCAAATAATTTGACAATCATTGTTTAATTGAAGAGAGAACCAAACCCATTTATCATCATCAGTCAAAGGAGTTTGTGCCCATTGATGATCCATCCAAGAAACACCTTTAACAGGAATCC
>CAZOPO010000001.1:33009-36448 GCA_964581805.1 uncultured Candidatus Saccharibacteria bacterium | reverse complement strand
ATATTAACTTTTTTAGGGTCAGCAGAGAAGAGACAATTCATATAAGAGAATATTTTACCATCTTTAGATTTTAGATTCCCATTGAAATACCACCATTCAATTATATGGTTATGATTTTGTTCGTCTTTAGGAAAAACTATTGGTTTGTATTCTTCTTTGTACTTGTCCATAAGTTTATGAAAAAATTAAAATTATTTTTTATTTTTTTAATAGCTTCTTCTTTAGATATTTTACCTTCTTCAAATTCTTTTAGTGGTTTTAAAAAAATAGTCCTGCCAACGGCAAAACCAATTATTTCTTTAAATTTTGATGCGTTAATCATCCATTCTGAAACTTTTTTCTTGCTTTCTCCTCGGCCAAGAAAAACAATTTTACTGGATTTATTTATTGAAGAAATAATATTTTTCCATTGTTCTTCTTTAAACCCCTCTAATTTCCAAACACTTACCTTAATTTTATTTTTAATTTCTTTTATTGATTTTAATGTTTTTTGATATCTTAAATCATCATCATAATTTTTAATTGATGATTCTTCTTCTGTAGGAGGAACTAATAATTCTAAAATAACTTTATATTTATTTTTATTACAAAAATCATTAATTTGAGAAAGGATTTTTAATTGTCTTTTGTTTGTTTCTTTATTAATAGGATTATATCTTATTAATATCTTAACGTAATTAGGACTAAACTTATTAATATGTTCTTCAAATTTATCTTTGAATTCAAGACCTAGTTCTTTCTGTCCGCTTTTCTCAATCGGTAAGCAGATCTTTATTCCCATTTTTTTAGATTGTCTAAGAATTTTTGATCCATATTCCTCATCTACTAAGATAGCAAAATCTTCTTTATTTTTATCTTTAATTGCAAAAAGAAATGACTCAAAAATCATTTCTTTCATTTCTTTAATTCTTTTTTTAGGATTGTTTGACGAGGAAACGATCTCATTTAAAAATGAGGATCGATGATCAAAAGGTAATATTAATAGTTTATTATCCATTTGCAATAGATAATATCATCTGAGTATTTTAATTTCAAGTCTTTGATGATACAATACCAATATGAAAAAAAGAAATATATTTTTACTTTTATTTTTTCTTATCTTTATCTTCTGTTTAGGACAAATGGTTAATTCTCCTACGAATGCAGAAAATCAGGAAGCATCTTTGATAGAAGTAATTAATTTAAATGAAGAAAAAGAAGTTAAGCCAGAAAAAATTCTTTTTGTTGGAGACATGATGTTTGATAGAGGAGTTGAGAGATTAATGCTTAAAACTTCTTTTAGTTATCCTATGGAATTGATTAAAGACTTTTTAAATGGATTTGATTCTGTTATAGGAAACTTGGAGGGACCAATAAATGAAGAAGTAGAGGAATTTGCTGATGGATCGATGAAGTTCTCTTTTGATAAAAGAATTTTAGAAACCCTAAACGAAGGTAATTTTTCTTTATTATCTTTAGCTAATAATCATACTTTAAATACGAATCGTCCTGGGTTAGAAGAAACCAGAGAAATATTAAAAGAAAGTAAGATTAATTATTTGGGTGATCCGATAGATTGTGATATTGATTATGTTTTTCAAAAAGAGGGAATAATTTATTATGCATTCAATGATACTTTTTCTTTTAATTGTTCTAATGAAGAAATAATTTCTTCTGTTGAAGAAATAAGATTTTATAATCCAGAATCATTTTTTGTAGTTTTAGTCCATTGGGGGAACGAATATGAAGAAATTAATTCTTCAGCGCAACAAAAATTAGCCCACTTAATGATTGATTCGGGAGTAGATTTAATTATTGGAGGACATCCTCATGTTGTTCAAAATATTGAAAAGTATAATGGTAAACTTATTTTTTATTCTTTAGGAAACTTTATTTTTGATCAATATTTTTCTCAAGAAACACAAGAAAGTTTAGCTATAGGTTTAGATATTTATCCTAATAAAAAAGTTTATAATCTTTATCCAACTGGTAGTGTTTTATCTCAGCCTCAAATAATGAACGAAGAAGATAAAAAAGAATTCTTAGAAAAGTTAGCTTCAAACTCAAGTGAAGAATTACAAGAATCGATAAGAAATGGGGTAATAGAAAACTAGAATCTGGAGGTATAGACCTTAAGAGGAGGGATTCCATTAAAACAAATAGAACTGTAGCTAGCAGTATAGGCTCCTGTGTGTAGGATATATATTTTATCGCCCTCCTTTAGAGATTTATTTAAGCAATATTTATAATTTTCATAAATTATATCCATGCTATCGCAAGTTGGTCCTGCAAGAATAACTTCCATCAATTCTTTTTTATTGCTTTCTGTGCAGATAGGGTATTTGATGGATTCATCAATTGTTTCAATTAATCCTCCGAACTTGCCAACATCTAAATAGACCCATTTTTGCCCTTCAGCTGATTTTTGAGAAATCATAATTACTTCGCTAACGATAGTTCCAGAATTTCCTGCGATAGATCTTCCTGGTTCAATAATAATTTCTGGTAAATCATTGCCAAAATCTTCTTCTAAGAATCTGGTTATTTCCTTTGTATAAACATCAATACTTTTAACAGGATTAATATAATTAGAAGGGAGACCTCCTCCAATATTAATCATTCTTAATTTAATTCCTTTTTCCAATAAAGAAGTAAAAAGGTATTTACATTGAGATATAGCATTATCCCATTGTCCTATGTCTCTTTGTTGGCTTCCTACGTGGAAAGAAATTCCGTAAGGATCAAGCTTTAATTTTTTAGCCAATAAAACAAGATTAAATATTGTATCAGGATGTGCTCCAAATTTTCTTGAAAGAGGCCAATCAGCACCACTTCCGTCAAACAACAATCGGAAAAATACTTTTGACCCGGGAGCTTGTCTAGATATTTTTCTTAAATCACTTTCTGAGTCAGTAGCAAAAAGTCTTACTCCTTTTTTAAAGGCATAAGAAATGTCAGATTCTTTTTTAATGGTATTACCGTAGCTTATTCTTTCAGGAGAAACTTTTAAGCTTAATACTTGATCTAATTCATAAGTAGTAGCTATATCAAAATTAGATCCTTTTTGACTTAATATTTTAACAACTTCGTTATTAGGATTAGCCTTAACTGCATAATATATTTTTGCATAAGGAAGATTCTTTTTGAGAGTATCATATTCTTTTTCTATTTGATTTAAATTAATCAAAAGAAAAGGAGTTTTTTTATCTTTTGAGAATTCAATTATTTCTTTAAATTCTTTTTTACTCAGAAAATCAGAAGCTTTATTTCTCTTGTTCATGTAATGATATTTATGATAATAATATTATTATATATCACTTTTTAAAAAATAAAATACCCTAAGACTTGTAAACAATTATTTTTAATGTCAGATTATATATAATATAAGAATAATATATAATTATATGCAAAAAATAGTAAAACAATGGTTATTTTTGTTTCTTTTTGTAGGATTTTCTTT
>CAZOPO010000001.1:31247-32909 GCA_964581805.1 uncultured Candidatus Saccharibacteria bacterium | reverse complement strand
CCGGTTTTTCTTAAATGGGATTTAGTTAAAAAAGCTAAAGGAGAGGAAAAGTATGTTATTTGTAATGCCTCAGAAGGAGAGCCAAATGTTTTTAAAGATGGTTTTATTTTAGAAAATTATCCTGAAGAAGTAATTAATGGAATTAGTCTTGCAATGGATTTTATTTCTGCAAAATCAGCTTATCTATATTTGAACAAAGAATATTATTTGAAATTTAAGGAAAAATTAGAAAATATTATCGGAGATAAAAATATTATTCTTTTTGAGAAAAAAGGCAAATATATTGGAGGTGAAGAAACAGCTATTTGCGAATCCATAGAAGGTAATTTAGTTGAACCAAGGAAAAAGCCTCCTTTTTTGACAGATTGTGGTTTATTTAATTGTCCTACATTAATGAATAATGTAGAGACTTTTTATTCTATAAGTAGGATTATTAAGGGAGAGTATAAGAAAACTAGATTTTATTCTGTAAATGGAGATGTTTTAAATAAAGGAGTTTACGAATTAGGAGAGAATTTAACAATTGAAGAAATTTTAAAAGAAACAAAAAATTATCCTGATTTTGATTTTTTCGTTCAAGATGGGGGAGGAGCCTCAGGAGAAATTTTACTTATTAATGAATTGAATTGTCTTAGTCATGGAGCAGGATCAATTACTGTTTTTAATAAAAAAGAAACAGATCTATATTCTTTAATGGAGAATTGGGCTAAATTTTTTCATACAGGAAATTGTGATAAGTGTGTTCCTTGTAGAGAAGGAGCTTATAGAATATACGAAATGATTAAAAACAGAAAAATTGATAAAGAGAAATTAGAAGATATTTTTTTAAGCTTGAAAAAAACAAGTTTTTGTTCTTTGGGCAGAGGAATTCCTCTTCCTTTTGAAAGCTTAATTAACAAATTAAAATTATGAAAATAAGGATAGATGGTAAAGAAGTAGAAGGAGAAAAGGGAGAAAGTATTCTTAGAATTGCCTTAAGGAATGGAATTAAAATTCCGGCAGTTTGTTATCATAGTGATTTAGAGCCTCAGAGTAATTGTAGGTTGTGTTTAGTTTCGATAAAAGGAAGAGAAGGTATTCACACCTCTTGTTCTGTTGAGGCAGAAGAAGGAATGGAAATAATTACTAATTCTGAAGAGATAAGAAAATTAAGAGAAATTAATTTAGAACTTCTTTTCTCTCAACATATTGAACAATGCGGAAGTTGTAACTGGAAATACAAATGTAAACTTTTATCTCTAGCTAAAGAATATAAAATAAAAATAACTAGATTTGAAGATAGGAAAAAGAATTTTCCTGTTCATCATTTTGGACCAATATCTTTTGATACTTCAAAATGTATTGATTGTAAAAATTGTGTTCAGATGTGCAAAAATCAAGGAGTTTGTTTTTTAACAAATGAAATTAAAAATGATTTTTCTCAAGTAGGTTTTGCTAAAAGAGATTGTGTCTATTGTGGCCAATGTATTACTCATTGTCCTAGTGGAGCATTAGAAGAGATTGAATCTATTAGTGAGGTTGAAGAATGCTTAAAAGACAAAGATAAATATGTTGTTTTTCAATTTGCTCCAGCGATAAGGAGTGCGATTGGAGAAGAATTTGGAATGAATTATGGAGAAATTTTAACAGATAAAATTGTTTCAGGAATTAAAAAATTAGGAG
>CAZOPO010000001.1:17683-31147 GCA_964581805.1 uncultured Candidatus Saccharibacteria bacterium | reverse complement strand
AATATTGATTTGAATAAGATTAATTCAGAAAATCTTGATTCTCCTTGGGATGATTATACTGGAGCAGGAGTTATTTATGGATCAACAGGAGGCGTAATGGAATCAGCCCTAAGAACAGTTTATGAAAAATTAACAGGAAAAAAGTTGGAAGATATCAACTTGAAAGAAGTAAGAGGGGATGATGGTTTTAAAGAAGCAGAAATTAATATAGGAGGGAGAATCGTAAAAGTAGCAATAATTAATGGTCTAGGCAATGCTAAAAAGATGCTTGAAGGAGATTTTAAAAAATATGACTATGTAGAAGTAATGTCTTGCCCAGGTGGATGTGTTGGAGGAGGAGGTCAGCCAATACCGGTTGATAGAGAGATAAGAAAAAAAAGAGCAGATTCTTTATATGAAATAGACAGCAGTAAAGAGATAAGGTTAGCTCATGAAAGTCCAGTAGTAAAATTAATTTATAAAGATTTTTTAAAGGATAAAAAAATAATACATAATATTTGTCATACAAAATATGAACCAAACAATCGCAATTAATAAAACATTATTAGTGGTTAAATTTTTAATACTTCTTCTTATAATTTTTTGTGCACCTTTTATTGGTAATCAGTTTATTACAGGAACAATTGTTAACGCTTCCTTGATTATTTCTTTTTTTACTTTAGGTTTTGGTTCATCAATTCTTTTGTGTTTTCTTCCTAGTGTAATTTCTTTTGCTTTAGGAATGATGGCTCTACCATTGATGATTCCTTTTATTATTTTAGGAAATATTATTTTAATTTTATCTTTTAAGTTTTTTAACAAGTATTGGCTTTCTTTATTTTCAGGATCAATTTTAAAGTTTTTATTTCTTTTCTTAATTACGAACACTTTAATTAAATTTATTGTTAGCGATCCAGTTTTTAATAAAATAGCAATAATGATGAGTTATCCTCAATTAGTTACAGCTATTTTAGGAGGAATTCTAGCTTATATTGTTTTAAAAAAGGTAAAATTGGATTTTTAGTCAATATTTGCTATAATTCATTAAATTATAATAATAATATTAAAAATATGACATTTGAAGAATATCAAGATTCAGCAAGAAAAACAGCTATTTATCCTAATAAAGATAATAATTTTATCTATCCTACTTTAGGCCTTGTTGGAGAAGCAGGAGAAGTTGCTGAAAAAATTAAAAAAGTTTTAAGAGACGAAAATGGAATCATTTCTGAAGAAAAAAGAGGAGAAATCGTTAAGGAATTAGGAGATGTTTTGTGGTATATTGCTAACTTGTCTAAAGAAATAGGAGTTTCTTTAGAAGAAGTAGCTAATAAAAATTTAGAAAAACTTCAATCAAGACAACAAAGAGGAGAGCTTCATGGAAGCGGAGATAATAGATAATAAACATATGATGATAATTAATATTTTTGATAATTATGTTAAAAATGTTAGTAGTAATTGGTGGATTGTTTTTATTACAGGATTATTAGCAATTATTTTAGGATTATCTTTTATAATTTGGCCACTTGAAGCAATAAAAGTTTTTGCCTATTTTATAGGAATTATTATTATTCTTTTTGGTCTAACTTATATTAAAAGTAGTTTTAGAATAAAGAAAGTCAATCGTGATTATGAAAATCTTAAAGAAGACATTAGATCAAAATTTGAATAATGTAGTTAAAAATAACGGAGAAACTGAACCTTTTTTAATTAATAAAGTTTATAATTCTGCTCTAAGAGCAGGAGCATCTTTTTCTTTAGCTAAAGAAATATCTTTAGAAGTTGAAAAAGAAGTTTATCCAGGAATTAAAACTTTTGAAATATTTAAAAAAGTTAAAGAAAAATTAAAAAATAAAGATCCTCAACTTTCTATTAAATTTAATTTAAAAGAAGGTATGAAAAAATTAGGACCAGAGGGATTTTTATTCGAAGAATTTATAAAAAAAGTTCTTTCTAATTATTTAAAAGTTAAAGATGGAAGAATAATATCAGGCAGGGCTTCTAAATACGAATTAGATTTTTTAGCTGAAGATGATAAAAAAATATACGCTGGAGAATGTAAGTATAGAAATAAATTAAAATGTGTTATCGATATTAATGTTTGTCTTAAAAGTTTTGCTATTCTAGAAGACATTAAAGAAAATTTAATTTTTCAAAATAAAGAGCCAGCCAGCTTTATTGTTACAAATTCAAAGTTTACAATTGAAGCTGTAAAATATTCAAATTATAAAGGAATAAGTCTTTTAGGCTGGAGATATCCCGAGAAAAGAGGACTAGAGAAATTGATTGAAGAAAAGAAGCTTTATCCAGCAACGATATTGCCTTCATTAAGAGGACAATTAATTTCAATTTTTGAAAGAGAAGGAATTATTTTAGCTAAAGAAGTTTTAAATATTAATATCGAGGAATTTTCAAAACAATTTAAAATTTCAAAAATTTCTTTAAGTAAAATAAAAGAAGAAGCAGAAATACTAATTAATAAAAAATAATGGCTTTACAGATAGGAATTGTTGGTTTCCCTAATGTAGGAAAATCAACTTTGTTTCAATCAATTACTAAAAAACAGGTAGATATTGCTAATTATCCGTTTTGTACAATTGATCCCAATGTTGGGGTGACTTGTGTTCCAGACGAAAGAGTTGAAAAACTAGCTAATCTTACAAATTCTCTTAAAAAGATTTATGCAACAGTGGAATTTGTTGATATTGCAGGATTAGTAGAGGGGGCAAGTAAAGGAGAAGGATTAGGAAATAAATTTTTAGCTAATATTAGAGAAACAGATGCCATTATATACGTTCTAAGATGTTTTAAAAATAGTAATATTCTTAATACTAGAAACGATATAGATGTTTTAAAAGATAAAGAGATTCTAGATATGGAAATGATTTTAAAAGATCTAGAAACAGTAGAAAAAAGAATTAACTCTTTAGAGAAAGAATTAAAATCTGGGAAAAAAGAATTGATAAAAGAAATGAGTGTCTTAAAGAAAATTTACGAATTTCTTAAAAACGGTAAAACAGTTTTTGATTTAGAATTAGATGATGAGGAAATCAAAATAGTTAAAAATTATCAATTACTTTCTTCTAAACCAAGACTATATCTTTTTAATGGAGAAGAAAAAGATATTTCTCCTGAAGTTTTAAAAACATTTAAAGAAAATAATTGGGCATATCTTTTTATGGATATTTTAATGGAATTTGAAAGTTCTGAATTAAGCAAAGAAGAAAGAAAAGAATTTGGATTATCTGAAGAGCCTAAAATTAACGATTTAATTAGAAAATCTTATAGTTTATTAGGATTAATAACTTTCTTTACAACGGGAGCGGATGAAACTAGAGCTTGGACAATTAGAGATGGCTTTAGGGCTCCTCAAGCAGGAGGCGTTATTCATAGTGATTTTGAAGAAACTTTTATTAAGGCAGAAGTTATTAATTGGGAAGATCTTATAAATTGTGGAGGTTTTGCTAGGGCTAGGGAAAAAGGATTAATAAGGACTGAAGGGAAAGATTATTTAGTTAAAGATGGAGATGTAATTGAAATTAAAAGTGGTAAATAATATGAAAAATTACGATGTTGCTATAATTGGAGGAGGTCCTGCGGGAATGTTTGCTGCTATTACGGCAAGTTCTTTGGGAGCTAAAACAATTCTAATAGAAAAAAATGATAAATTAGGAAATAAGCTTCTTTTAACTGGTGGAGGAAGATGTAATTTAACGAATATAGAAAAAGATGATAGATCTTTTTCTGATAAATTTGGTAAAAATGGTCAATTTCTTTTGTCTCCTTTTTCAATTTTTAATTTCAAAAAAACTATAGAATTTTTTGAAGATAACGGATTAAGATTAAAAAAGGAGGGTAATAGAGTTTATCCAGAAAGTGAAAACTCAAAAGATGTTTTAAATATTTTGATTAGTCTTTTGAAAAAAAATAAAGTAGAAATAAAACTTTCTTCAGAAGTTAAAGAATTTAAAAAAGAAGGCAACAAAATTGATCATATTTCTTTAATTGATGGTAAAATAATAAAATCTAATAATTATATTATTTGTTCGGGAGGAAAATCTTATTCTGTTACAGGTTCAACTGGAGATGGTTTTGTTTGGGCAAATAATCTTGGTCATACTATAACTAAACTAAAACCATCATTAACTCCCGTGGAGACAAAAGAAAAATGGTCAAAAACTCTTCAAGGAACTTCTTTAAAAAATATTTCTGTATCTTTATCTTTAGATGGTAAAAAAACAAAAGGTAAATATGGAGAAGTCTTATTCACTCATTTTGGATTAAGTGGACCATTAATTCTTAATATGAGTAGGGAAATAGGAGAAATGAATAAAAAAGGAAATTTAAAAATAGTTCTAGATTTATTTCCTGATAAAAATTATGCCGATTTAGATTTATATATACAAAAATTATTTGCTAAAAATAGTAATAAATTAGTAGTTAATTTCATATCAAGTATTTTACCTGAAAAGCTTGCCCCTTTTATTTTAAATTTTAGTAGTATTTCAAATTCAAAGAAAATTAATTCTCTTACCAAAGAAGAAAGATTAAGAATGATTAAAGTTTTGAAAAGAATAGAGCTTAGCGTAGTGGGATTATTAGGATTTGATAGAGCGATGGTGACTTCAGGAGGCGTTAATCTAAAAGAGATAGACTCTAAAACAATGAAATCAAAAATAATTAATAATTTATATTTTGCTGGCGAAGTAATTGATCTCGATGGATTATCTGGAGGATATAACTTGCAAGAATGTTGGACTACGGGATATATTGCTGGCTTTAACTCAGCTAAAAAAGATGACTAAGAATATTTTTTGTTTTTTTCTCTTATTGCTTCCTTTATTTTTCATTACTCAAAAATTTATTTCTCAAGAATTGTTAGCAACTGCTTTTCTAGCGGTTTTTGCTTTATCTCTTTTATTCTTTAATTTTTTTAAAATTATAAAAATTAAAAAAATATCTTTTAATTTTAATAATACTACTAAAATATCTTTTTTATTGTTTTTTTCCTTATTTCTTTCTTTTATTTTTTCTAAAAATTTATCTTTAAGCTTTTTTGGAGGAACAGGAGAAGGTTTTCTTGCTCTAACTTCTATTCTGATTATCTTTTATTTTTCAAAATTAATTGAAAAGAAAGAAATTTTATTAAATTATTTTATTTTAGGAAATTTTGTATCTTCAATTATTTTTTTAATCAATCATAATTTATTCTATATTCCTTCTTTATCAATTGTCTTATCAATATCTTTAATAACTTTAATTTATAATTTATTTAAAAATAATAATTATAAATCCTTTAAATTCATTATTTGGGGATTAATGTCGATTCCTATATTTATTTCTCTTTTGATAATTGATATTAAAATTTCTTGGTTTATTCTTTCTCTAGGATCATTTTTTATTTTTTGGAAATTAATAATAGATAATAATTTAAAAGATAAAAAAGTTATTATTTCATGTTTTATTTTACTGTTATCTTTATCTTTATTTTTTATTGAAAAGCCTTGGTCAGAAGAAATAAAAGAGAATAGGCTTTCTTATAGTGAAAGCTTATCAATTGCAGGGAAGAGCTTGATAGAAAATCCTAAGAATTTAATTTTAGGTTCAGGATTAGGAAATTATAGTTATCAATTTTCTCTTCATAAAGGAGAAGATTTTAATGATTCAAATTTGATTTTTAATCAGGGGGCAAATTCATTTCTTACTTTTATTGTAACGATGGGATTATTAGGATCATTTTCTTTATTGTTTTTAATTTTTTATTTTTACTTTAAAGGATTCAAAGAATTATTCAAAAAAGATGATTTTATTTTCCCTATTACTTTTTGCCTTTCTTTAACATTGTTTTTTTATAGAATAGATCTATTAATAATTTTATTATTTTTTATTTTCTTGGGATTGTTTGATGAAGAAAAGAAAGAAAAAGAAATTAATATTATCTTTTTTAAATCTCTTTATTCATTATTTTTAATTTTATTACTATTATCATCTTTTTATTTTTACAATTATATAAAAGCAGATTATTATTATAATAAATCAATAAATGATTTTAAAAATAATGTAGCGATGAGTAAAGTTATTATTGAAATAGAAAAATCAGAAAAATTATTTAGTAAGAGTGATTACGATGTTAGTCTTTCAAAGCTTTATTTAATAAAGGCGAGTGATTATTTTAAAGAAAGATGGATTACTAAAGAAAAAAAAGAAGAACAAAAAAAACTTATAGAAGAAAATATTTTAAAGGCAGAATATTTTGCTCAAAAAGCTTCTCAAATAGATTATAATAATTTTTTAGTCTGGCAAAATTTGGGTTTACTATATGAAAATGCTAATTATTTAATTGGAGATAAATATGATGAAGCTATCTCTTCTTATGAAAAAGCAAAAGAATTAGCTCCTAATAATTATAGTATCTATTTTGCTCTAGGAAGAATTTTTGAGAATAAAGGAGAAAAAGAAAAAGCTTTTGATTATTATAGTAAAGCTTTTGAATTAAATAATTCAGATCAAGATTTAAAAAATAAAATTGATAGCTATGAATAAAAAAGAAGAATTAAAAAATGAGTTTCCAAGAATAAAAGAAAATGTATTATTAAAAGATTACACTACTTTTAAAATTGGAGGAGAGGCTAAATATTTTTTAAAAACTTCCGATGTCAAAGAATTAAAAAGAATAATTGAAAAAGTAATAAAATTAAAAATTAAATTTATTGTAATTGGTTCAGGAAGTAATATTCTTTTTTCAAGTAAAGGATTTAATGGATTGGTAATATCTTATAAACAAGACAATAATATAGATTCTATTTTTAGAGAAAAAATAGATGAAGACAATTATATAGTAACAGTTGATGCAAGTATTCTTTTAAATTCTTTAATAAGAGAACTTAAAGATTTATCCGGTCTTGAGTGGGGAATAGGAATTCCTGGAACATTAGGTGGAGCTATAAATGGAAATGCGGGAGCTTTTGGTGAATCAATTTCTGATATTATTTTAAGTGTTGATGTTTTAGAAATAAAAGATAATGAGGAAATAATAGAAAAAAAATATAGTTCTAAAAACTGTTTATTTGCTTATAGAACAAGCGTTTTTAAGAAGAATAATAATCTTTTAATCCTTAAAGCTTCAATTAAAATGATTAAAGATGATCCTAATTTAATAGAAGAAAGAATAAAAGAGAATATAAGTAAAAGAATTACTAAACAACCTAAAGGTTTTTCAGCGGGATCTATATTTAAAAATTATTATGGTAAAATTAATAAAGAAATAATTTTAAAATATCCTGATCTTGATCAAAAAAAAATAATTAGTGCGGGATTGCTTATTGATTTGTTAAATTTAAAAGGTAAGAGAATAGGAGATGCAAAAATATCAGAAGAGCATGGAAATTTTATTATTAATTTGGGTAACGCAACCTCAGAAGATGTCATCAAATTAATAAAATTTATTAAAAAAGAAGTTCGTAAAAATTTTTTAATCGATCTTGAAGAAGAAATAAAAATTTTTAAATAAAAAAGTATTGACAAAATTTTTAATAAAGAGGAAAATATATTTAGTAAAGTAAAAAATTAATAAGAAAGAAAAAGGTCGATTAATAATAACATAACTTTTTCTAAAAAAATGGCTGTTAAAAAAGTAGCAAAAAAACCTGTTAAAAAGGTTGCTGCAAAAAAAGTAGCAAAGAAGCCTGTTAAAAAAGTTGCTGCAAAGAAAGTAGTTAAAAAAGTAGCAAAGAAGCCTGTTAAAAAGGTTGCAAAGAAAGTATCTAAGAAAAAATAATTTTTCCTAAAACAACTCCACGAGAGTTGTTTTAGTTATAATAAAATTTATGGAAATAAAAATAAAAGCAACGGGAATTGAATTAACAGAATATTTAAAAAAATTAATAAATCAAAAAGTTAAAAAAATTGGAAAACTTTTATCAGAGTTTCCCGATTTATTAATTGAGGTTGAATTAGAAAAAAGTCCTCGAGGTCGTAAAAAGGGAGATATTTTTAGATCAGAAATTCAAATTCAAGTTCCTCAGGGAAAAATTTTAAGAGCAACTTCAAAGAAAGAAGATTTTCGTTTGGCCTTAACTGAAACAAGAGAAGAAATTTTATTACAAATTAGTAAATATAAGGAAAGAAAGCTAGACAAAAAAAGAAAAATTAAATTTTGACCTTTTTATAATATTGATATAGTATTAAATTACTATGTCAATTATAAATAACCTTTTCGGTAATGCTAATGAAAGATATATAAGGAGTCTTAACTCAATAATTAATAAGATTAATTCTTTTGAGATTGATTTTTCTAATCTTTCTCAGGAAGAAATAAGATTAAAAGTTAATCAATTAAAAGAAAGAGTCTCGAAAGGTGAAAGTCTGGATGAAATTTTGGCAGAATCTTTTGCTTTGACTAGAGAAGCAGGAAAAAGAACTTTGAACCAAAGACATTTTGATTGCCAATTGATTGGAGGGATTGTTTTACATCAAGGAAAGATTTCTGAAATGAGAACGGGAGAAGGAAAAACTTTAACAGCTACTTTACCTCTATGTTTAAATGCTTTGTCAAAAAAAGGATGTCATTTGGTTACAGTCAATGATTATCTTTCTAGAAGAGATGCTGTTTGGATGGGACAAATTTATGATTATCTAGGTTTAAGTGTTGGATGTATTAATCATGAACAATCTTTTGTATACGATCCTAATTTCAAAAAAAGTGAAGACGATGAAAAAAGAGATCAATTGGGAGGATTTTTAGTTTTCGAAGATTTTCTTAGGCCTTGCACAAGAAAAGAAGCTTACGAAGCTGATATAACTTATGGAACTAATAATGAGTTTGGTTTTGATTATCTAAAAGATAATATGGTTTATGATTTAAAAAGTAAATCACAAAGAGGTTTTAATTATGCCATAGTTGATGAAGTAGATTCTATTTTAATTGATGAAGCTAGAACTCCTTTAATTATTTCAGCCCCTAATGAAGAAAGTTCAAAATGGTATTCTGAATTTTCTAAAATAATTCCTCGATTAAATAAAGAAGAAGATTTTGAGATTGATGAAAAACTTAGAACAGCAACTTTAACAGAAAAAGGAATTGATAAAATTGAATCAATTCTTAATATGGGTAATATTTATGACGAGAGAGGAATAAAATATCTTCATCACTTAGAGCAAGCCCTAAAAGCAGAAGTTCTTTTCAAAAAAGATAAAGATTATGTTGTTAAGAATGGAGAAATTATTATCATAGATCAGTTTACCGGAAGAATGATGCCAGGAAGAAGATGGTCAGGTGGACTTCATCAAGCCATTGAAGCTAAAGAAGGAGTAAGGATTATGCCAGAATCAATAACTCTAGCTTCTGTTACTTTCCAAAACTATTTTAGAATGTATGAAAAATTATCAGGAATGACAGGAACAGCAGAAACTTCTGCTGAAGAATTTGATAAAGTTTACGGTTTAGAAGTGATTATTATACCAACTAATAAGTCTATTATTAGAAAAGATTTATCTGATAAAATATATAAAAACGAAGAAGCTAAATTTAGAGCTGTTGTTGAAGAAATTAAAGAAAGAAATAAAAGTGGTCAACCAGTATTAGTAGGAACAACCTCTATTGATAAGAATGAATATTTAGGTCTTTTACTATCAAGAGAAGGAGTATCACATAAAATATTAAATGCTAAGCATCATGAAGAAGAAGGGGAAATTATTGCTCAAGCAGGAAAAATTGGTGCTGTTACTATTGCTACCAACATGGCTGGTCGTGGAGTAGATATCTATTTAGGAGGAGTTCCTTCAACTCCTGAAGAAAATGAGAAGGTTAAAAGCTTAGGAGGTCTTTATGTCATAGGAACAGAAAGACATGAAGCAAGAAGAATTGATAATCAATTAAGAGGAAGAGCGGGAAGACAAGGAGATCCAGGAACTACACAATTTTTTGTTTCTCTAGACGATGATGTTATTAGAATTTTTGGAGGAGACAGAATAAAATCATTAATGGAAAGATTTAATATCGATGAAAATATTCCAATTGAAAATGGTCTTATTTCTAAGAGTATAGAATCAGCTCAAAGTAAAATTGAGGGAATGAATTTTGATTCTAGAAAACATATTTTAGAATATGATGATGTTTTGAATAAACAAAGAGATATTATTTACTTAAAGAGATTTGAAATTTTAGAGAACAGTGAAAAAAAGG
Source organism: uncultured Candidatus Saccharibacteria bacterium (assembly GCA_964581805.1). Taxonomy (GTDB): domain Bacteria; phylum Patescibacteriota; class Minisyncoccia; order Minisyncoccales; family Minisyncoccaceae; genus UBA2558. Next base: position 20,985 of record CAZOPO010000001.1, on the reverse strand, counting down.
AATTAAAAAAAATAGTTTTACCTTTAATTTCTAAATATGGTTACTCAGAAGAAGATTATAATAATAAAGAAAAAGAAGTCGGTGAGGATAACATGAGATTGATTGAAAAAATATCTTCATTGAGGTCAATTGACTCTCTTTGGATAGAGCATCTTGAAAATATGGAAAGCTTAAAAGACTCAGTAAGGCTTAGAGCTTATGGACAGAGAGATCCTTTAGTGGAATATAAAAAAGAGGCTCATTTATTATTTAAAGAATTTTTAGAAATTTGTGAAAAGAATATGGTAGAAGGAATTATGAAAGCATCAATTAATTCTCAAGTTACTCCTATGCAAAAATTTTCAGAAAGCAATCAGCCAACTAAAAAAGAAGAAATTAATAGGAACGATCCTTGTCCTTGCGGAAGTGGTAAAAAATACAAAAAGTGTTGTGGCTTGGGTAAATAATATTTTGACAAAATAGTCTTTTTATCCTATACTTCAGACATATTTATAAGCAATTCTGCTTTTTAGCAGATTTTTTAAGTTATGGAAATAAGAAATATCGCAATTATAGCTCACGTAGATCACGGTAAAACAACCCTAACAGATTCTTTAATGAGACAATCTGGTGTTGCTGAAGAAGGATTTACAATGGATACGAATGATTTAGAAAAAGAAAGAGGTATTACTATTTATTCAAAAAATACTTCAATTTTCTATAAAGATACAAAAATAAACATTGTAGATACTCCTGGTCACGCTGATTTTAGTTCAGAAGTAGAGAGAGTTTTAAGATCGATTGATTCGGTTCTTTTAGTCGTTGATGCTCAAGAAGGACCTATGCCTCAAACTAAATTTGTTTTAAAGAAATCATTAGAACTTGGATTAAAGCCAATTGTGATTATTAATAAGATTGATAAGCCAGCTGCTAGGCCAGACGAAGTTAAAGAAATGGTCTATGAATTATTTATGGACTTAGGAGCTAATGATGAACAACTTGATTTTGAAACAATTTATGCTAATGGAAGAGAAGGAATTGCTAAAAAGAATTTAAATGATGATTCAAAAGATTTAAGTCCTTTATTGGATTTAATTTTAGAAAAAGTTACTCCTGCCTCATCAGAAGATTTAAATGATAAAAATTTAAGAGCTCAACCTTTTAACCTTGGTTATGATAATTTCTTAGGAAGGCTTGCTATTTGTAGAATTTACGAAGGAAAAATTAAAAAAGGAGATGAGGTTGTTGTTAAAGGAATTGAAGAAGAACCGAGAAAAGGTAAAATTATCAAAATGTTTACTTTTTATGGTCTTGAAAAGAAAGAATTAGAAGAAGCAGTCGCAGGAGATGTTGTTGTTGTCGCTGGAATTCCTGATATTTTTATTGGAGAAACAATTTGTTCTAGTATTGAAGATGAGAACTTACCTGTTATTAAAATTGATGAACCAACTATTTCTTTAAACTTTTTAGTTAACAACTCTCCTTTTGCAGGAAGAGAAGGAAAGTTTGTTACTAATAGACAAATAAAAGAAAGATTAGAAAAAGAATTAGAGATTAACGTTGGTCTTAAAATAGATCTTTCTTCTACTGATCAATATAAAGTTTGTGGAAGAGGAGAATTACACATTGCTATTCTTCTAGAAAAAATGAGAAGAGAAGGTTATGAATTACAAATATCCCAACCTCAAGTAATTATTAAAGAGGAAGATGGTAAAAAGTATGAACCTTTTGAAGAGGTTATTATTGATGTTCCTAATGAATCTTCTGGAGTAGTTATTGAAAAACTTTCTAAAAGAAAGGGAATTATGACAGAGATGAAACAAGAACTAGAACACAGTAGAATAATTTTTGAGATCCCAACTAGAGGGTTATTAGGATATAAGTCAGACTTTATCGTAGACACTCGCGGAGAGGGTATTTTAGCCAGCAGAGTGATAGGATTTAAGCCTTATGCTGGAGAGATTGAGAAAAGAAGTGTTGGTTCTATGGTTTCTATGGTAACAGGAAAATCTTCAGGTTTTTCACTATTCAATTTACAAGAAAGAGGAACTTTATATATTGGACATGCCGAAGATGTTTACGAAGGAATGGTTATTGGTAATGTTTCTAAAGGAAATGACTTATCAGTAAATCCTAATAAAGGAAAAGAATTATCTAATATGAGAGCTTCTGGTTCTGATGAAGCTATAAAATTAATTCCTCCTACTCCTATTACAATAGAAAAAGGAATGAGCATTATGAACGATGACGAATATTTAGAAATAACGCCTACTAGTACGAGATTAAGAAAGCAATATTTAACTGAAGTTGATAGAATAAGACAAAAAAGAAAAAGATAAAAAAAGAGGGGAAACCCTCTTTTATATTTTATTAAATTCAATATCATTTTCTAAAATTTGAGCCCATATTTTTTCTACAATCATGCTAGGAAATTTTTCTTTAATAATTGTTTCTGATTTTTTCATATCTTCAATTTGTTTTTCTTTTTCTTCTTTTTCGTTTTCAAATTGATAAGATCCTTTATAAGCTCCGCAATCACTATGATGGATTAGGACAACTTTTTTAGAATGATGTAGAGTGTATGATATTTCTATTTGCTTTAATAAATAGTTTTTAATTTCTTCATTGTTATCAGCAATGTTTTTGCTTGATCCAGCAATTGAGACAATATCATAATTATCTACGCCATATTCTTTTTCCAAAAAATCATGGGTTTTTTTGATTAATCTGAAATCGATACAATGAAAAATAATGTTTTCGCAATTGTGTTTAGACATATTGTTAAATTAAATAATTATAAATACACCAAAAATGAGCAAAGGTTCCTAATAAGACAAAGATATGAAATATTTCATGAAATCCTAATAATTTATTAATATTAGGTTTTTTTATAGCATAAATTACTGCTCCAATGCTATAGAATAATCCTCCTATTAATAGCCATATAATAGTTTCAATGTTTGTGGACTCAAATAAAGGATAGATAATAAATATACAGAACCATCCCATTAGAACATATAAAAAAGTAGCAAACCATCGGGGAACTTTAGTCCAAAAAGACTTAAAGAAAACCGTAGCAATTCCTAAAATTGATAAAGTCCATATTATTATAATAGAAATTAGTCCAATATTTCCTTGAATAGCAACCAAACAAAAAGGAGTATAGGTTCCAGCAATTAATATATATATCATTGCGTGATCTATTTTTCTAAAAATATCTACTCTTTCAGCAGGGTGTCCAAAAAGATGATAAGTTGCACTTGATCCATAAAGAAAAATCATGCTTAATCCAAAAACTAAAAAGGAAAATATTTCATTAAAAT
>CAZOPO010000001.1:11380-17583 GCA_964581805.1 uncultured Candidatus Saccharibacteria bacterium | reverse complement strand
ATAATATGAGCAGTCATAACGATATCAGAATATCCTCCTTCTATTAATTTTTGATAAGGAATAATTTCTTTTTCTTGGTAACTATTAGTTACGTCAACCATTCCTAAATGAGAATCTGTGCTTGAACTACCATGGCCAGGGAAATGCTTTATAGAAGTTATAATATTATTTTGATGAAGTCCCTCAATAAAACTTAAAGCATGATTAAAAACTTCATCTTCATTGCCCGAGAAAGATCTTTCTAAAGATCCTATTACAGGATTCTGAGGATTAATATTAACATCAACAACTGGAGCAAAATCTAGATTAAATCCTAATTCTTTTAATGTTTTTCCTAATTTAAGAGCATTTTCTTTTGTTTCCTCAAGAGATCCTTTTCCCATTTCTTCAGCTGAAGGAATATTTTCAAAACCATATTTTTCTTTTAATCTATTAATAAGTCCTCCCTCAGCATCAACAGCAATAAATAAAGAAGGATATTCTTTTAATTGATTAATAAGATTTTTAGTTTGCTCAGGATTTTTAATGTTTCTTTCAATTTCTCCATTAGAAGGATTATCTCTATCAAAAAGAATTACTCCTCCTAAATTTAATTCTTTTATTGCTTTAACAATACTTGAATCTTCATTTGCTTCTATTCCTCGAAAGCCAACAATTAACATTTGGCCAATTTTATTTTTTAAATCATCTTCTTGAATCTTTTGATAAAAGAAAAAAGAGAATAAGGCAAGAATTATTAAGAAATATATTAATATTTTATTCATATGTCTAAAATCATATCATAGATTAAAAAGAGAGCAAACATTGACATTTCCTTTGTATTAACTTATAATCATCATTAACACAGTAGTGCGTGCTCTTCTATGAGAGTAGGTCGTAAAAAAAATCAATTATCAAAATCAAAATGGAAAAGAAACTATACGTAGGAAATCTTCCTTACACAATGACTGATGAATCTCTAAAAGATTTGTTCTCAGAAGCTGGCGAAGTTGTTGCAGCATCTATAATTATCGACAAATTTTCAAAGAGATCAAAAGGATTCGGTTTCGTAGAAATGTCTACAGAAGAAGAAGCTGCTAAAGCTAAAGACATTTTCAGCGGAAAAGAAGTTGAAGGAAGAAAAGTAATCGTTGATGAAGCTAGACCAATGAAGGAAAACAACTTCAGAGGTGAATAAGATTCACGATTCTCTTTAAAGAACCCCCAAAAGGGGTTCTTTTCTTATTTTATTTTTAATGTTACAATACTCTTATTAAACAAATAAAATATGAATAAAGATATAATTAATTTTGATGATTTCGAAAAAATAGACTTAAGAATTGGTAAAATAATTGAAGCAGAAAGAATGGAAGGTTCTGATAAAATTATTAAAACAATAGTTGATTTAGGAGAAGAAAAAAGGCAAATATTAGCAGGAATAGGTAAATACTACTCTCCAGAAGATTTAATTAATAAGGTTGTTACTGTTATCGTCAATTTATCTCCTAGAAAAATAATGGAATTAGAAAGTCAAGGAATGATTCTAGCAGTTAAAGATGAAGAAAATTTATCTATCTTAACAACAGATAAAGATATAAAAATTGGTTCAAAAATAAGTTAATAATAAATAATTAAAAAAATGGAAACACAATACTTTGAAAAAGAGGCAAGATCAGGTAATCCTTTAGTCAAAATATTAACAGTAGTAGCAATTATTTTTTTACTAATATTAACTGTATATTTAGTTTTTGCTATTCCTAATTTATCAAAAGAAACAAGTTATATTTCAGGGGGATCTCAAAACAATGATTTAATTAATGTTTCAGGAGTAGGGATTGTTTCCGCTGTTCCTAATGTTGCTTCAGTTTTAGTTACAACTATCACAGAAGGAGATACTATTAGTAGCACATTAAGTAGCAACAAAGAAAAAACAAATTCAGTAATTGATTTTATTAAGAAATCAGGAGTTTCAGAAGAAGATATTAATATCGTTGATTATAATATTTACCCTAAGTATGAGTGGCAAATAAAAGGAGTAAGCACTACTACTTATCCTTTAGGAAAAAGAGTAATTGTTGGTTATAAGGCAGTTGAGTCTATAGAAGTTATAATGAAAGATAACGAACAAATTGGTAAAATTTTACAAGGATCAATTGATTCAGGAGCTAGTCAAATTAGCGATTTAAAGTTTTTGATTAATAATGAAGACTTATTGAAAAGTCAGGCAAGATCTTTAGCCATTAAAAATGCTGAAGAAAAAGCAAAAGAGATTGCTTTATCTCTAGGCTTAGAATTGGGATCTCCTAAAAACTTTTCTGAAGAGTATAAAATATCAGAACCAACAAATGATAATTTAATTATTGGCTCAGGAGAATCGGCAACGATTAATGTAGAAAATAATAAAGTAGAAGTGATTGTTAATATTTCTTACGAAGTAAAATAAAAATATGAATAAAGAAGATATCTTATTATTAATTATTATAATTTTTGTTTTTGCAGCAGGCTTTTTCCTTTTCTTTGAACCAGGAAGTGAAATTTCAGCTAAGCAAAACGAAACAAAACAAATGAAAATAGAAACATTATTTGAAGGAACAGGAGAAGAACTTTCTAAATCAGGAGATGTTCTTACAGTTCATTATGTAGGAACATTAGAAAATGGTGAAAAGTTTGATTCAAGTGTAGACAGAGGGACTCCTTTTCAATTTACTTTGGGAGCAGGTCAAGTTATTCAAGGATGGGAAGAAGGAATGAGTAATATGAAGATTGGAGAAAAAAGAAAACTTACTATACCAGCAGAATTAGGATATGGTTCTAGAAGTATTGGCTCAATACCAGCTAATTCAACTTTAATTTTTGAAGTTGAATTATTAGAGATTAACTAGTATGGATGTTGATAAGGAACTTCTTAAGATAAAAGATGAAATCATTGCTTGTCAAAAGTGTTCTTTATGTAAAGAGAGAAAAAATCCTGTCATTGGACAAGGAAGTCATCAGGCCAAAATTATTTTTATAGGAGAAGCTCCTGGAGCTAAAGAAGATGAAACAGGAGTTCCTTTTTGTGGAAGATCAGGAAAATTTTTAAGTGAATTGCTTTCTTTAGTTGGGATTGAAAGGGAAGATGTTTATATCTGTAATATTGTTAAATGTAGACCTCCTAAGAATAGAGATCCTAAAGAAAGTGAAATTAATGAATGTAAGAATTATCTAGAAAGACAAATAGAATTGATTAATCCTAAGATTATCTGTTCCTTGGGGAGATACTCAATGAATTTTATGATGAATTATTTAGGATTATCTGAAAGCATTCAACCTATAAGCAAAATTCATGGTCAAGTTTTTGAAAAGGGAAGATTATTTGTTCCTTTTTATCATCCAGCTGTAGCAATATATAATTCAAATATGAAAGAAGATCTTAAAAAAGATTTTGAGATTCTAAAGAAATATGTTGATTAAAGTTAAAGCTTTTCCTTTATCCAGAAATGATAAAATTATTAAAAAGAATGAAGATAGTTTTGATATTTTTGTAGAAGCAAAAGCAGAAAGAAACATGGCTAACAAAAGAATCATAGAAATTCTTAGTGAATATTTTAAACTGCCTCAGCATAAAATTAAAATGATAAAAGGATTTAAAGAAAGTAATAAAATTTTTGATATAAAATATGATATTTGAAGAGTTCTTATTAAATAAGGTTTTAATTTCTTGTATTTTAGCTTGGTTTATTGCTCAAAGTATTAAAGCTTTAATTTTAACTTATAAGCAAAAAAAATTTAGATTTGATTTATATGCATTGCCTGGAAATTTTCCTTCTTCTCATAGTGCTACAGTTGCTGCTTTAGCAACTTCAGTAGGACTTGTTCATGGATTTGAGTCTTCTCTTTTTGCTATCTCCACAATTTTTGCTTTTTTCATAATATATGATGCAAAGGTGATTAGAGGAGCGGCAGGAAAACAAGCAAAATCTTTAAATATCTTAATAGAAAAAATTAACGAAGAAGACGATGAAGATATTGATAAGCTTAAAGAAGTTTTAGGTCATAGTCTTTTAGAAATATCAATCGGAGTTCTTATAGGTATGATTATTTCTTTTGTAATTATTTAATATGGATTTGCCAGAAGATTACAAGAAAGGTTTTAAAGATTTTTTAGGCATACGTTTAGATTTGTCAAAAAGACCTTTAATCCCTAGAGAAGAAACAGAGTATTGGGTGGATTTGTTTATTAAAGAAAAAAAAGACGGTTTTAAATATTTAGATTTATTCTCTGGTTCGGGTTGTATTGGGATAGCAATTTTAAAATATTTAGAAAATTCTCAATGTGATTTTGGAGATATAGATGATTCTTGTCTAGAACAAATTAGAATAAATCTCAATTTGAACAAAATTAATCAAGAAAGATATAGTATTATAAAAACTAATATTTTTTCTAATATTATTAATAAATATGATTTTATTTTAGCTAACCCTCCTTATGTTGCTGAAGATAGAATTGATGAAGTAGGAGAAGATGTTAAAGAATTTGAACCAGCTATAGCTCTCTATGGAGGAAAAGATGGAATGAGTATAATTAATATTTTTTTAAAAGAAGCAAGAAACTATTTAAACGAAGGAGGAATTATTATTATGGAATTTGATCAGGAACAAAAAGAAAAAATAGATAATTTAATTAAAAATAATTATTCAAGTTGTGAATTCTTTAAAGATCAATTTGATAAATATAGATTTGTTAAAATAAAAAAATAATATGTGGGAATATATTTTATTAGGAGCATTACAAGGAATATTTGAATGGATTCCAATTTCAAGTGAAGGAGTTTTAACTCTTTTTTCTAGTTTAATAATAAGTGATATTAATAGCATTGATTTTTCTTTATTCCTTCACTTGGGAACAATGTTAGCAGTAATAATTTATTTTAGAAAAGAAATTATAGATTTAATTTTATTTAGAGATAAAAAACTATTAAGATTTTTCATTATTGCTTCAATTGTTTCTCTAGGTCTGGGTTTTGTTCTTTATAAAACTATGGGGGATATTACTATTGGATCAGGACTTTTGTTTCTGATGGGTTTTGGTCTTATTCTTACTTCTTGGTTTCAGAAAAAGAATATTAAATTAAAAATTAGTGAAGATGTGGCTTCAGCTATTGTAGGTCTTTTACAAGGAATATCCGTTATTCCTGGAGTTTCTCGTTCAGGAGCAACAATATTCGGATTGTCTCTTAAGGAAAATGATCCTTCTGAAATATTAAAGAAATCTTATTTAATATCTTTACCGGCTGTAGCTGCCTCATCGGGATATATCTTCCTATCTAATCCTTCTATCACTAGTTTTCCTTGGCTAGTTCTCTTATCAAGTTTTATATTTGGAATAATATCTCTTAAGATTGTATTAGAATTTTCTAAAAAAACTAATTTTTCTGTTCTTACTTTAGTATTTGGAATACTTTGTTTAGTAGGGGGATTAATTGAATTTCTAATTTAATGTTTAAAAAAGTTTTAAAAGATTTAGAAAGTAAAAAAGATAAAGATCAAGCACGTATTTTATCTTATTTTTTTAAAACTAAAAAAGGTCAATATGGAGAGGGAGATATTTTTTGGGGGATTAAAGTTCCTGTTCAGAGAATTATTTCTAAAAAATTTAAAGAATTATCATTAGAAGATATTCAAATTCTGTTAGATAGTAAAGTTCATGAAGTTAGGTTAACAGGACTTTTTATTCTAATTGAAAGATATAATATTTCAGAAAATAAAAAAGAAATATTCAAATTTTATCTTAAAAATACAAGAAATATTAATAATTGGGATTTAGTTGATTTATCAGCTCCTAAAATATTAGGAGATTTCTTAATTAACAATCTTAAAGAAATAAAAGTTCTTTATAATTTAGTAAAATCAGATAATCTATGGGAAAGAAGAATTGCAATTTTATCGACTTTTACTTTTATCAAAAATAATAATTTTGAAGAGACTCTTAAAATAGCCGAAATATTATTAAAAGATGAACATGATTTGATTCACAAGTCTGTTGGTTGGATGCTAAGAGAAGTCGGTAAAAAAGATAAAAGCAAAGAAAAAGAATTCCTTAATAAGTATTATCGTATTATGCCAAGAACTATGTTAAGATATTCAATAGAAAAGTTTGATCCTAAAGAAAGAGAATTTTATATGAAAAAATAATAAAATAATAAAAAAATGGAAAAAGATATTTTTAGTAAAATAGAAAGTTT
>CAZOPO010000001.1:3265-11280 GCA_964581805.1 uncultured Candidatus Saccharibacteria bacterium | reverse complement strand
TTAAAGAAGTTGCTAAGGCTTATGAAGTTTATCAAAAATTATTATTAGATAATAATGCTTTGGATTTTGGAGATTTGATAAATTATACTTTAAAAATATTTGAGAAAAGAAAAGATATTTTAGAAAAGTATAGAGATCAATTTAAATATATTATGGTTGATGAGTTTCAAGATACTAATTGGGTCCAATACGAATTAATTAAAAAATTAGCGTTCCCTAAGAATAATATTACTATTGTAGGAGATGATGATCAATCAATCTTTTCTTTCCAAGGAAGTTCTTTTAATAATGTTTTAAGATTTAAAAAAGATTATCCTAATTCCAAGGAGGTTGTTTTAATTAAGAATTACAGATCACCACAAAATATTCTCGATTTGTCTTATAGTTTTATTCAAAATAATAATCCCAATAGATTGGAGTGCGAGTTAAAAGATTCTAAGAATTTTATTATAGAAGCAGAAAAAAAAGGAATTGATTTATGTAGTTTTAAGAGTATAAGTAAAAAATTAAAAAGTGATTCTAAAAAAGAAGGATTGGTTCAATTATTAAGTTTTGAAGGAGTTGATGAAGAAATAACAGGAGTAGTAAATAAAATTTGGGAAATAAAAGAAATAGACCCTAAAACAATTTTTTCTAGTTTTGCTATTCTTACTAGAACCAATGATTCAGCAAGTGTTTTTTCTAGAGCTTTAGAAAGAGCAGGAATCCCTTATCAATTTATTTCTTCAAAAGGTCTTTATACGGATCCTTTGATAATAGATTTAATCTCTTATTTAAAAGTTGTTATTAATTTTTACGATTCCCTTAATTTTTATAGGGTTTTAAGATTAATGAATTTTTCCCCGGAAGAGGTCTCAAGAATTGCTCAATATAGTGATAAAAAAGGAATTCCTATTTTTGAATCTCTTAGAGATGATCATTTATTAAGTAAATTTACCATAGAAACTAAAACTAAAATTAATAAATTAATTAATAATCTTAATAATCATTATATTCTTTCAAAAGATAAAAACGTTAGCGAAGTTTTTGTAAATATTATTAGAGATCTCGAATATGGTAAATATATACCTGATAATACAGAAGATGGTTTTAGAAAATGGGAATTAATTGATCAGTTTTATGAAAAAATTAAAAGTTTTGAAAATTCTCAAATAGATGTAAAACTTTTATCATTTGTAGAGAATATTCAAATGGAAATTGAAGCGGGAGAGGAAGGTTCGATTAGAAAAAATATTGATTCTAATTTTGATGCTGTAAGAATAATGACAGTCCATTCCGCTAAAGGATTAGAATTTGATTATGTTTTTCTTCCTTACTTAGTAGCAAGATCTTTTCCTTCTGATCAGAGAAGGGACCCCATAGAAATTCCGGAAGATTTAATTAAAGAAGTTTTACCTAAAGGTGATTTTCATATTCAAGAAGAAAGAAGGCTCTTCTATGTTGCTTTAACTAGAGCTAAGAAAGGTATTTTCCTAACTTGGAGTGCTGATCATGGAGGTAAACAACTTAAAAAGCCTTCAAGATTTTTAGTTGAATCAGGATTAGTAAAAGAAGACATTATTAAAACTCAAAAATTTGAAAGAACTTCAGGATTTTGCATTAAAAGAAATTTAAATTTTAAATTGGAATCAGATGAAACTAATGGTTCAGGAAAAGATTTAAGAATTTTTATGCCTGATCATTTTTCTTATTCTCAATTAGAATCTTTTAGAAAATGTCCTTTAGAATACAAATTTAGAAGTATCTTAAAAATACCAATAAGGGGTAAATCTGTCTTTAGTTTTGGTAAAACTATTCATGCGACTTTATATAGGTTTGTTAAAGAACAAAATTTAGATTTAAAAATTCTTTATAAAATATATGATGAAGAATGGATTAATGATTGGTATCAATCCTTAGAAGAACAAAAAGAATTTAAAGAAAAAGGAAAAAAGATTTTAAAGTCTTTTTATGAAGATTTCAAAAATAATAATAAAGTTCTTTCAATTAATGATGAATTAGCTCTAGAAAAGAATTTTCAACTTAAATTAAATGGAGATGTTATTATTGGAACTATTGATAGGATTGAAGAAATAAAAGGCGGAGTTGAGATTATTGATTATAAAACAGGTTCTCCTAAAAAGACATTAGCCAAGGAAGATAAACTTCAATTATTAATATATGCTTTAGCCTCTAAGCAAGTTTTAGGGTTAAATCCTGTAAAGTTAACATACTATTATTTAGAAGATTGCTCTAAAGCATCTTTTGAGGTTAAAGAGGGAATGTTAGAAAAAACAGAAGAAGAATTAAAAGATCTAATGAATAAAATTAAAAGAAGTAATTTTAAACCTTCTTCTGGCTGGCATTGTCAATTTTGTGATTTTAGAGATATTTGTGTTCATAAGAAATAAATAATATGAAAAAAATAAAAATAACAATTCTTGGAGATGGGGCATGGGGAACAACTTTAGCAATACTGCTTTCTAAAAATGGTCATGATGTCAAAGTTTGGAGTGTTTTTGGAGACCATCTAGATTTATTAGACAAATCTAGAGAAAATAAGAAATATTTAGAAGGAATTAAAATTCCTCAAAATATTGTTTTTGAAAAAGATCTTAAAAAGGCTGTTGAATCTAGTGATTATATTGTTTTTAGTATCCCTTCTAAGTTTTTTAGAGATGTTGCTTCAAAAATTAAAAAAGAAAATACATTAATTAAGAATAAAATTTTTATTAGTGTTGTTAAAGGTCTAGAACAAAAAACTTTAAAAAGAATGACAGAAATTTTAAAAGAAGAGTTAGGTAATGTTCAAACAGCTGTTTTATCAGGACCAACAATTGCTATTGAAGTAGCTAAAGAATTTCCTGCCCTTGTCGTTGTTGCTTCAAAAAATATTAAATTAGCTGAAGGAATCCAAGATATTTTTATTAACGATTATTTTAGAGTTTATACTTCTACAGATATTGTTGGAGTTGAATTAGGTGGTCCTTTAAAAAATATTATTGCTGTCGTTGCTGGAATATCTGATGGATTAGGTTTTGGTTCAAATGCTAAGGCAGCCATACTTTCAAGGGGAATAGTCGAGATACAAAGACTAGGACAGAAAATGGGCGCCAAGAGAAAAACTTTTTATGGTTTAGCAGGATTAGGTGATCTTTCTACAACTTGTATTAGTCCTGAAAGTAGGAATAGAAAATTAGGAGAAAGAATTGCTAAAGGAGAAGAATTAAAAGATATTATTGATTCGACGAATAGTATTATTGAAGGAGCTACAACTACTGAAGCAGCTTATCAATTAAGTAAAAAATACAAAGTAGATATGCCAATAGTAGAATCTGTTTATAATATTTTATATAAAAAAATGCTACCAATAGAAGCCCTTAAGAAAATAATGAAAAGAGATAAAAAGTCAGAATAGTTGTTTGAATAATTTTAACTTTTGAGATAAAGTTAAATAAATAATAAATAATAATTTTATGGAAAAAAAATATAAAGTTTTAAAAGAAAAGTGTTTAGGTTGTGGAAGTTGCAGTCTTTCATGCCCAGAAGGAATAGAGATGGATACTGATGGCAAGGCAGTAGTTATTGATTCTAATAAGTTAGATTCTTGTGGGGGAGTTGATGTTTGTCCTTATGGATCAATTGAAGAAGAAACACCTAATGAATAAAAAGGTAATAATGGCCTTTTCTGGAGGAGTTGATTCTAGCGTTTCTGCTTTAATTTTAAAAAATAAAGGATACGACGTCACGGCTGCCTATATGAGAATGATTGATTCTCCACTTTTGGAAAAAAGAGCAAGAGATCTAGCTAAAGAATTGAATTTGCCCTTTTTTGTTTTTGATTTTAGAAAAGAGTTTAAGAATAAAATCATAAGTTATTTTATTGAAGAATATAAAAAAGGACTTACTCCTAATCCTTGCGTTCTTTGCAATAAAGAAATAAAATTTGGTTTATTTTTAAAAGAATCAAATAAAATAAAAGCTGACTTTATCAGTTCAGGTCATTACATTAAGGTCGTAAAAAAAGAGGATGGATTTCATCTTTTTCAAGCAAAAGATAAATTAAAAGATCAATCATATTTTTTGTGGAGATTAAATCAAAAACAACTTAAAAATATTATTTTCCCTTTAAGCAATTATACTAAAGAAGAAGTTATCAATATCGCTAAAAAAAATAATTTAACTTCGGCTAAATTTAAAGAATCTCAAGAAGTTTGTTTTGTTAAAGGTTTGAATAATGATTATTTAAGAAAGAATATTAAGAGTAAAAAAGGTAATATCGTTGATAAGAGTGGTAAAATTTTAGGAAGTCATAATGGAATTTGGTTCTATACTATTGGACAGAGAAAAGGAATTGGATTATCTGGTGGCCCTTATTGGGTTATTGATAAGAAGGTTAAAAAAAATGAGTTAGTTGTTTCTCAAAAAGAAGAAGATTTACTAAAAAAAGAAGTTAAATTTAAAAAAATAAATTGGATTATGGGAAAAGCTCCTTTGTTTCCTATAAAAGTTAAAGCTAAGATTAGGTATGGACATAATCCTGCTTATGGAATATTAAATAAGAATAAGATTGTTTTTGATAAAAATCAAAGATCGGTAACAAAAGGTCAATCAATAGTATTTTATAAAAATAAAGAAGTTTTAGGAGGAGGAATAATAATATGAAGAAAGGAATATATTTTGATTATGCTGCAACAACGCCAATTGATCCAAGAGTGGTAAAAGCAATGAATCCATTCTTTAATCAAAAATTTGGCAATGCTTCTTCTTTGCATAGTTTTGGTTTTGAGACTAAAAAAGTTTTAGAAAAAAGTAGGGAAGTTATTGCTCAAGCAATTAATGCAAAAACTAGTGAGATAATTTTTACAGGTTCAGCGACAGAGAGTAATAATATGGCTTTAAAGGGTGTTGCTTTTGCTAACAAAGGAAAACATATTTTAATTTCTTCAGTTGAACATGATTGTGTATTAAATAGTGCTGAATGGCTTAAAAAACAGGGTTTTGAAGTAGAAAAAATACCAGTTGATAAATATGGCCTAGTTGATCCTTCTCAGGTAGAAAAGAGAATTAAAAAAGAGACAATATTAGTTTCTGTAATGCATGTTAATAACGAAGTAGGATCAATTGAACCAATTCAAAAAATTGGAAAAATTTGTAGAGAGAGAAATGTTTATTTCCATACTGATGCTTCTCAAAGTTTTGGTAAAATTCCGATTGACGTTAAAAAAATGAATATTGATTTATTGACAGCTTCTTCACAAAAAGTATACGGACCAAAAGGGGCAGCATTATTGTTTGTTAGAGAAGGAGTTAAAATTGAACCATTGCTTCACGGAGGAGGTCAAGAATCAGGGATGAGATCTTCAACGATTAATATCCCAGCGATAGTGGGATTTAGTAAAGCAACAGAAATTTGTCTTAAAGAAATGGATAAAGAAGATAAAAGATTAACCATCTTAAGAGATAAAATAATAAACACAATACTAAAAGAAGTCCCTAATAGTTATTTGAATGGACATCCTACAAAAAGAATTTCTAATAATATTAATATAAGATTTTCTTTCATAGAAGGGGAATCAATCTTGTTTTTATTGGATTCTAATGGTATTGCTATCTCTACCGCTTCTGCCTGTTCTTCTCCTAAATTAGAACCTTCCCATGTTTTACTATCAATGGGTTTAAAACATGAAGAAGCTCATGGATCGATAAGGATAAGTCTAGGAAGAATGACAAAAGAAAAAGATGTTGATTACTTATTAAAAGTTTTACCAGAGACAATAAATAAATTAAGAAAAATTTCACCTCACAAAAAATGAACAATGGATTTTACACAAAAGAAGTTCTAAAGCATTTTAAGAGCCCACATAACTATGGAAAGATTAAAGAACCTGATGGCATCGGAAAAGTTGGTAATATGGTTTGTGGTGATGAAATGCAGGTCTATATTAAAGTAGGAAAAGATCAAATAATCAAAGATATTAAATTTGAAACTTTTGGTTGTGTTGCGGCAATTGCTACAAGTAGTATTGTCACTGACCTAGCTAAGAAAAAAACAATTGAAGAGGCTTTAAAAATAACCAAACAAAATGTTATTGATAGTCTAGGTGGTCTTCCTCCAATAAAAATTCATTGTTCTGTTTTAGCAATAGATGCCTTATCAGAAGCAGTATATGATTATTATTTAAAGAATAATATAGATATCCCAGAAGACTTAGAAAAAAAACATAATTTAACTATTAAAAGAGAAAGTTGTCATTCATGAAAATTACTAAAAAAACAAAATTATCAAAAGTAATGTCAGAAGAGCATTTAGTAAGAATTTTAGAGGAGTTTGATTTTCCTTGTCTTTTTTGTCCTCACATGAAAGACGAAATTGAAAGTTTAGAAATTGGATATGTTTGTGATAATTATGGAATTGATTCTGATGAATTAATCAAGAGACTTAATGAAAAATAAAAAATATTTATTTATTTTTTCTTTAATATTGATTAATATTTTATTATATATTTTTTCATTTTCTTCACCCGATCTTAGGGTGATTTTTTTTAATGTTGGGCAAGGAGATTCTATTTTTATAGAGACACCTAATAAGCATCAGATAATAATTGATGGAGGTCCTTCTTCTTCAAATATAGCGAATAAGCTATCCTCCTTTATGCCTTTTTGGGACAAAACAATTGATTTAATTATTCTTACCCATTTAGAGAGTGATCATGTTAGTGGTCTTTTTGAAATTTTAGATAATTATATTGTAGAAAATATTTTATGGTCAGGGGAATATAGTGAGAGTGAAAAAAGTAAAATATGGAAAGAAATGATTGAAAAAGAAAATGCTAATATCTATATTTCTGATTCTTTAGATCAAATAATTTTGAATGATGTTTCTTTAAGTATTATTAAAGCTGATGGTGAAATTACGAATACTAATGACTCATCAATTATTACAAAGCTTTCCTATAGAGATAATTCCTTTCTTTTTACGGGAGACATTTCAAGCAAAATGGAAAAGAGAATAATCAATCAAGATATTGAATCAGATATTATAAAAATTCCTCATCATGGATCAAAATATTCTTCTTCTGAAGAGTTTATCAAGAAAGTTAGTCCTTTATTAGCAGTTATTCAGGTTGGTAAAAATTCCTATGGTCATCCTACAGATGAAGTTTTGACACGACTATCAAATTTTGGTATTAAAGTATTAAGAAATGATTTAGATGGAGATATTGAAATAATCTCCGATGGTATAAAATATAAAATAATAAATAAAAAATAAAAGCATATGGATTTTCCAATCGAAAAAACTAAAATGGGAGATGATAGAAAATTTAATTTATCAGATCCAAAAGAAAGAGAGGAATATTTTAATTTAAAATGTGGTCCAGAAATAGAAAAATTAAGGGAGTATTTAAAAAACAATACTTTTATTGCTTACTTGCTTGGCAAAAAGAATTCAGGAAAAGGAACTTATTCTAAAATGTTTTCTGAAGTTATTGGTGGAGATAAAATAGAACACTTATCTGTTGGAGATATGGTTAGAGCGATTGATGAAGAAATTCAAGATCCAGAAAGAAAAGAAGAATTAGTCTCTTTTTTACAAAAGAATTATAGAGGTTTTATAGCTCTAGAAGATATTGTTAAGAGTTTAGAAAATAGAGATACAAAAAGCTTGTTACCTGATGAAGTTATTCTTACTCTTGTTAAGAGGGAAATTTCAAAAAGAAAAGGAAAAGTTATCTTGCTTGATGGTTTCCCAAGAAATCTAGATCAAGTTGGTTTCTCATTATTCTTTAGAGATTTGGTTGAGTACAGAGATGATCCAGATGTATTTATTTTAATAGATGTTCCTATGAACATTATTAATGAGAGAATAAAATGGAGAAGAATTTGTCCAAAATGTAACACTTCAAGAAGTTTAAAACTTCTTCCAACATCAAAAATTGGTTATGACGAAAATACTAAAGAATTTTATTTGATTTGCGACGAAGCAAATTGTGATGGTGGAAAAATGGTTATGAAAGAAGGAGATGAAAAAGGAA
>CAZOPO010000001.1:0-3165 GCA_964581805.1 uncultured Candidatus Saccharibacteria bacterium | reverse complement strand
GAAGCAAATTGTGATGGTGGAAAAATGGTTATGAAAGAAGGAGATGAAAAAGGAATTGAACCAATTAAAGAAAGATTATTAATGGATGAAGAAATATTGAAAAGAGCTTACTCTCTTTATGGAGTACCAAAGGTTTTATTAAGAAATGCTATTCCAGCAGATGTTGCTCGTGATTATGTTGATGAATATGAAATGACTCCAGGATATTCCTTTGAGTATGTTGATGGAAAAGTAGTTACTTCTGAAAATCCTTGGATTGTTGCTGATGACGAAGGAGTTCAATGTGTTAGTTTGCAAGCTGCTCCAGTAGTTGTTTCAATGATTAAACAGTTAGTTGCAGTTTTAAAAATATAATGATAAAATAAGTCTAGTCCTATCTATTAATTCCGAACAACTTTTAAAAGGGAACTTAAATATTTAATTGCCGTGGTAGTTAAATGAGGTACCCACGTGAATCTTGCGGATTCACAGGTAGGACTAAGAAAACACTGCTCAGGTAGTGTTTTCCTTTGTATATGAATATTAATAAAGAAAATAAAATATATTTTGTTATTATAGGGTTTTTAATCCTTTGTGTTCTTTTTCTTTCTTTAAAAGAATATGTTTTTAATAATAAATATTCTTTTTTGAGCCCTAATGTTTCAACGATTGATAAAGAAGACTTATTAATTAACTTTAAATCTTTAGAAAATTACTTAGCTAATAAGTATAAAGAAAATGATAATTATCTAGTATCAATATACTTTGAATATATTCCTACAGGGGCTAATTTTTCTTTGAATAAAGACAAAAAGATTTGGCCTGCTAGTTTGATTAAAGTTCCTTTTTCTATGGCAATAATGAAAAAAATAGAAAATGGTATTTTAAATATGGACGATCTTTTAACTATTGATGATAGTAATAGAGACAGTGATTACGGTACTCTATATCTCAAACCAAACGGAACAGAATTTTCTATTAAAGATTTACTAAGAGAGACTCTTGTTAATTCTGATAATACTGCTTATTCAATGCTGGTGAAAAAACTACAAATGAAAGATATAGAAGATATTTATAACCATCTTGGATTAGATGAAGTTATTGAATACATGAAAGATGTTCCTAGTGGAGAAGAAGCTGATATTAGTATTACAGCTAAAAGGTATACAACTTTCTTTAGATCTCTTTATAATTCAACATATTTGACTCCAGAAAATTCAAACTATTTTCTTAGTCTTTTAAAAGATGCTCCTTGTTGTTACTTATGTAAATCTATTCCTCAAGAAATAGAATTTATACATAAATTTGGTATTCATGAAGAAAAGAATGTCTATACCGATTCAGGCATAGTCTATATCCCTGAAAGGCCATATTTATTAACAGTTATGATTCAAGGGAAGAAACCACTTTCAGAAAGTAAGGTTAATAAAATATTTGAAGATATTTCTAAATCAATCTTTGAATTTGTTTATACGGCAAAATAAAAAAACTCCCTAAGGAGTTTAATCACAAAAGTAATACGAGAGTATTACTTTTTGTCTAAGGATTTAATACATTTTGCGCAAGCTAGAATTTTCTTGCCAGCGAACTCCTTAAACTTCTTATTACTTGGGTTCTCAGGAACGTTAAGTTTTTGTAAGTTAGGGTATTTTCTCTTTTTTGGAGAAGGGTTATATTTAGAAATTAACTTATAATAACTTCCTCCCATACAAGAAGATTTACCACAGATTGTGCATTTCTTTTCCATATGCGATTAGATTATCAAAAAAAGAAAATAATTGCAAGTCCAACCTATTTTTGATATTATTGGTTTATGAATTTGATTATAATATTCTCATTATTAATATTACTTTTCTCAATTATAATTCATGAGATTGCTCATGGTAGTGTTGCTTATTCTTTAGGGGATTCTACAGCTAAAGATTTAGGAAGATTAAGCCTTAATCCGATTAAGCATTTAGATCCAGTTGGTTCAATTTTACTTCCTATACTTTTAGCTTTTTCAGGTCTTCCCATAATTGGTTGGGCTAAACCAGTTCCCATTAATCCTTCTAATTTTACTGATCAAAAATGGGGAGATCTAAAAGTTTCAATTGCTGGGTCTTTGGCTAATTTTTCTCTGGCTCTTATTTTTGGATTAATAATGATGTTTGTCCCTCTTTCAGAAAACTCTTTAATAATTTTTTCTTTAGTTGTTTTTTATAATATTGTTTTAGGATTATTTAATTTGATTCCCATTCCTCCTTTAGATGGTTCTCATATTTTATTTTCTTTTTTGGGAGAAAGATTCGAGAAGGTAAAAATATTTTTATATCAATATGGATTCTTTTTACTTCTATTCTTAATATTATTTTTTCCAGGAGGAATCAATTGGATTTTTGATTTAGCTAATCAAGTTGTATATTTCTTTTCCGGTTATAAATTATTTTAATAAATAAAAAAATATGAAATTAGAAAATAAAGTTGCAGTAGTTACAGGTTCTTCATCAGGAATTGGAAAAGCCATTGCGGAAAAGTTTTTAAAAGAAGGAGCTTCGGTAATCTTTTCTGACATTAATAATATTGATGTTAGTCATTTAGGAGAAAAAGCCTTTTTTGTAAAATGTGATGTCTCTAAATCTGAAGAAGTTGATAGTCTTATTCAATTCTGCGTAGATAAATTAGGAAGAGTTGATATTATGGTTAACAATGCAGGAATTGGGACAATGGGAAGCATTCTAGAGTCTACTGACGATGATTGGAAAAAGACAATAGATATTAATTTATCGGGAGTCTTTTATGGAGTGAGAGCAGCTGCAAGAGCAATGAAAGAAAAAGGGGTTAAGGGTTCAATCATTAACATGTCTTCAATTCTAGGATCAGTTGGTTTTAGGAATACAATTGCCTATTGTGCCGCTAAGGGAGGAATAGATCAAATAACTAAAGCAAGTTCATTAGATTTAGCTCCATTAGGAATTCGTGTTAATTCTATTGCTCCAGGTTTTATTAAAACTAATATGACTAAGGGAGTTCAAGAGACAAAAGAAATAGCAGACTTTATTAATGGGATGACTCCTTTAGGATACATGGGTGAAGTTGACGATATATCTAATGCAGCAGCTTACTTAGCCTCAGATGATTCTAAATATGTAACAGGTTTAACTCTTTATGTTGACGGAGGGTATAGGGCGCAATAATCATTGACAA